>JAUIDF010000275.1 GCA_030429125.1 Gammaproteobacteria bacterium
CGTGGCGCTCTGGATCTGGGTGTTCACGGTCACGCCGTGCGCTTCCCAGGCCTCGGCGGCGGCCACTGCCTCGTCGATCATCTGGGTGCGCCACTCGCTGCCCACCCAGCCGTTGGACAGGCCGATAGTGAATTCCTGGGCCGTGGCCGATGCAGAAAACGTGGCGATCGAGGCTGCGGCCACGGCCGCACGAACTAGGCGGTTACTCACGTCGATTCCTCCTGTCGTTTTACCCGGCCCGGCAGCGGGACTATGGTTGGGAAGCCCGGGCGATGTCGCATGCGGCGTTGGCGGGCCGGCGCCCCCCGCGACCGCCACGACGCCTACAAATGTAATCGATTACATCCTGGTGCGCAATTGACTGCACTCAGTCCACCGAGACGATGCCGTGGCGCCTGAACCAGGCAATGGTCTCCTTGACGTCGCGGGCGAGCGCCTCGGCCGGAACGTCCGATCGGGGTTCGATGGCATCGATGACGCCACCCACCGTGCGATGTCCGTCACACAGCGCATAGACGAGCGCGGCCGGCGGATTCAGGCGAAAGGCCTTCTCCCCGCGACCGATGAAGTAGCCGTCACGGTCCTCATGAACGGGGCCGAGGCCACACGGACGCGGGCTCGCGTGCCTGGCCACGAGATCGCTGCCCCCGTTGAACCGGTCCGGATCGCCCCAGTGCAACCAGCCGCACCAGGGAACCTCGCCACGGCGCTTGCGCTCGAGGCGGCGGCGGTTCTCGTCCCGCGGTGCGACGTCGCGAGTTTCTCGCCGCGGATGATCGAGATGAAGCAGGCGCACCTCGCGATCGAGGATCATCGCCGATACCGATGCCGCGCGCTCGTAGAAGTCTTCGTCCTCCGCGCCCCATCCCTCGTAGGACTCGTCGAACCCCTTCAACTGTTCGTACAGCGCATGCGCATAAAGCACGGCGCCGCCGGGGAATACCCGCCAGTGCGTCACGCCCGGAGAGCGCGGATCGACGTAACCGTCGAGTCGTCGGGAGACATCGTCATCGAGGTACCACAACGGCGCGGTGACGCAGCAAGGCACCCCGGACGACACGTAGCGCCGCGACCAGCGCTCGGCAAGATCGCGCGGGAATACCGCGTCGACGTCCGCGAGCACGAAATACGGAGTGCCGGCGGCGAACTGTCGCACCGCGTGGTTGCGGCAAAAGGCGTGATTGAATTCCCCGTCGAGCGGAACATGGACGTAACGTGCATCGTCGACCAGAAGGCGCGCGATTCGCTCGCGCACCGGGCGGCGGGAATAGTCCGCGACGCAGACGTCGAAGCGGTATTCGCCGGTCTGTGCATGCGCGCTGGCCACGCTTTTGGCGAAACGGTCTGCCCAACCCTCGTCGAGGCCGTCGGCATGCAGGAGATAGATCAGCATCAGACTGCCGCCCCTGGCCGGCGGCGCGACGGCGGGCGTGATCCAGGTGCCGGGAAACGGCAGGTTCTCTATCCAGGTGGGGTGTCGACGGTACCGTGCCGCCCGCCACTGCGGCAGGACGCGGCCGATGGCGGACAGGGGGTGCGCACGTTCGGCAGCGGCCCCTTCGCGAATCGAACGCGGCAGGTAGCCGCCTGCGACGTCGCTCTCGTCGCAGGTGTACTCGAGAATGAACACATCGCGAACGGCGCCGTCGGGGCAACGATGGGCGCAGTGCGCACCGTTGGCATCGAACGCGTAGGCATCGCCCGCACGACCGGTCGCACGAATCACGGACTCGCCGTCGACTGACGCCTCGTTCGTGCAGAAGGCGTCCATCGGCCGCAACTGACGGTGCGAACCGCGCGCATAGGTCATGTACTGGTCCGATTCGCCGACGTCGCTCAGCAACAGCATCACCTTGAACAACCGGTCCTCCATGTCGTGATGCCAGCGGAACATGTCGGTCCGGGAGGACTCGGCAGCCAGGTAGCGCATGGCGATGGCGCGCTTGACCTGGACCGGCTTGCCGAAATACATCCGCGCAAAGGACGTGATGCGCGGATCGCAGGCCAGCGCGACGAGATCGGGGCTGAAACGGAACGCGTCGTTGCAGACGTAGGCCGCGTCGGACTCCCAGTAGTGCCAGCGTTCGTCGTAGTGCCGCTTCCGACTGCGACCCCGGCGCACCTGCGCATCGAGCACACCGACGAAGCGTGTCATGGCGGCACGCATGCGATCGACGACATCGGCCGCGACCAGTGCCGGCATCTTCACGATGCCGTCCGACACCAGCGTGTCGAGCGCCGGATCGCGAATCGCGTCGCCGGCGTTGGCGTTGGGCGGCCACGCCATGCGCCGATGCAGTTGGCGCAGTCGGTGGAGCGAATGTGGCTCGATGCAGTTTGGGTCCAGCGGGGTCAGACCGTCGGCGTCCGTCGCCGCGTGGTCGGCGCCGTGAATGAGCAGGCGTGCGGCGACCTCGAGATGATTCGCGTCCACCGCACACCGAAGCGCACTGAACCCGCGCCGGTCGGACACGTTCGCATCGGCCCCCTCGACAAGCAGTCGGGCTACGCGGTCGTGGTCGCCGGCACGCACCGCGTCCAGTAGCCGGTCGGCGGAGACTAGCGCCGCCATTCGAGCAATCCCGCGCGATGTGCCGACGTCAGCGTGGCCACGACGTCCCCGCGCACGACCTCGATGTCCTCGCCGAATCGCGACGCCAGCAACGTGGCGAGATCGGACGCCGTCGACGTACCGTCACACATCGACAGCACCAGCGCCGCGGGCGCATTGACGAAGATCTCCCGGTCCGGGCCCGAACGCGCGACGCGATAGCCGCCGCCGATCGGCTCGAGGGTCGCGACCGACACCAGCTGCGGGCGCCGCGCGGCAATCATCCGGTCCACCGTCATCCAGTAGGTGGGATTCTCGATGAACTCGGTCCGCTCGAATGTCGAGTGGAACCCGGCATGCTGGACCAGGCTCGGCGCCGAACAGCACACGCTGCCCATACCCATCTCGTGCATCAGCCAATGGTTGAGTTCCAGATCCGCGGCACCACGAAGTCCCGCGCGGTCGTGCCGTACCTGCAACCAGTTCGCGAACAAGCGTGCGTGTCCGGCGCGCATGGCCAGGCACAGGGTGCCGTAGAACGCCGGGCAGGCGAGCTCGAAAGAATCCTGCCCGCTGCGCACGGCGCCGGCCACGCCGCCGAAGGCCGCGTGAAAGGACCACACCACGGTCCCGTCGTCGTGGCCCGCGATGAATCGGTCGATGGATTCCGCCAAGCCCGGAACGACGTCGATGTCGTCTTCCATGAAGATCACGATGTCGGCGCCGGACCGGCCGCCGGCGCGAAGCGCGCGGATCACGTTTTCGACCAGGGAAATGCGTCGCGACGACAAATGCATCGATACCGGATACTCGACCTCGTCGACGAAGGCGGTGAACCCCGTGTCGCTCGATCCCGAGTCGAAGACGTCCAGGCGCATGCCCGGGAAATCGAAAAATCCGGCGGAGTCGAGTCCACGCACGGTACGCTCCAGGTAGTTGACACGCCCCCGGTCGAGGGTCGTCATCACGGCATGGAAGCGGTGCTTCGACGCTGCCGAGGGCGCCGCGCGCACCGAGTTGAAGACGGTATCGGGCGGTACCGGCGCGCCTGGCCGACCCAGGAATTCGAACACCGCCGCCCACCCCCCGTTCGTGTCGAGGTCCTCGACGTCGAAAATGCGGAACCGGGGAATACGCCGCGCCAGGCCCTCCGCCACCGCGTAATACTCGTCCCAGTAACGCTCGATCGCGGCACGCTTGCTGTCGCACTCGAAGGTCGGAAAGGCATCGTCCCATTGTTCGTCGAGGGACCAGCGCGAACCGTCGTGCGCCATCCAGTGATTGCGTCCCGGCGTGAACTCCAGGAAGCTTTGAACGGTTGCCGCGCGCTCGCGACGCAGGCAGACGAAGGCGGCGGCGGCGCCGTATTGCCGGGCGAGCCACTCGACGTAGGGGAGGTAGTAGAACGCCGTGTCGCCGACGACCGCACCCGGCAGCTGCAGCAATGCGTCGACCCGCGCCCGGCACGCACCCCGGTCGGCGTTCCAGGGCAGGTTGCCGTCGACCCGATGGCTCGCCCGCTCGCCCTCGGGGCAGACGACGACCCCGCCGCATTCGGACCGACCCTCGTGCAGCATGCTGAACCCCTCGAGGGTCGACAGCACGCGTGCGAGCGACATGGTGCCGCACCGGCCGGTGCCGAGGCCGAAAATCAACTGCCTGCCTGCCGGCGGCGATGTCGCGACTTGTTTCAATCTCACACCCAGCTCGTTCGCCAGGGATTTTAATCGAAGCGCGGACGCCCGATTGCCATGGCGCGAGCGGGCCGCGTCGTGTATGATCCGCGTCCGGACGCGAATCCCCCGCAGCGCCTCGCCAGTAGTTCTTCCCCTGCCCGAAGTTCCTGTCTTTGCCCTGTTGGGTCACCGTTCCGGCTTTTCTACCAATTTGAGATTTCCCAGAGGCACCGCATGGCGACAGGCACTGTTAAATGGTTCAACGATTCCAAGGGCTTCGGCTTCATTGCCCCGTCCGGCGGCGGCAAGGACCTGTTCGTCCACGTCTCCAGCATCAATGGCGGCGCGCAGACGCTGATCGAGGGCCAGTCGGTGAGCTTCTCGGTCGAGGACACGCCGAAGGGTCCCCAGGCCGTGCAGGTCACGGTCGAGGACTGATCCCGATGCGCCCGGGCCGCGCCCCGGCGTCACTCCCGTTCCGACCCGGGTGGCGGTGGAACCGGCGGCACGGGTGGCAGTAGCGGCACCGGCGGCACGGGTGGCACCGGCGGCACGGGTGGAAGCGGCGGAACCGGCGGCACGGCCGGAACCGGCGGAAGCGGCGGCATGTCCGGCATGG
>JAUIDF010000008.1 GCA_030429125.1 Gammaproteobacteria bacterium
CTGCCAGGACAGGCCGGCGGTCAGGCTGGCCGCCCAGTCCTCCTGCATCTCGGGCAGGAGATCGCCCTCGCCGAGATAGGCGAGGCCGGCGCCGCCGTACAGGGTGGTGTACTGGCCCACACGCGTGCTCCCCTGGATGCGGGCGGCGAGGTCCACGGCGCCGCTGCCGGTGAGGTCGCCGGCGTCGCCGGTGGGCAGCTTCAGCTGCAGCCAGGCCGAGGCGGTGCGTGCGTCGGTGTCCAGCAGTTGCCGGCCGAGATTCAGCCGGATGTCGCCGATACCGGTGACGGCGTCGTCGACTTCGGCCCGGGTCACGCCGCCGCGGACATAGCGGTAGGCGAGCTGATCCTCCGGAAAGCCGTCACGATTGAACTCGTCGAGACCCCACAGGTCGTGCCAGCTGTCGATGATGCTGTCGAGGAAGCCGCCGTCGTGCTTGACCACGGGCACCTCGACACCGCCGGCCCAGCCATTGCCGAAACCGCGGCGAAGATTGAACGTGGCGTAGGTGCTCTCGCCGTCGATGAAGATGGAATCGCCGTCGCCATCGGAGCCGGTGAAGCTGTTGTGTATCTCGAACTGGACGTCCCCCTGGTACTCGCCCGCCGCCGGCAGCACCAGCGGCTGCTGGGACGACATGCCGTACAAGCCGAGAAACGGATTGCGGTTGACGACGTTGAACCCCTCGTTTAGCGCACCGTCGGCGCTGACCACGCCACCGTACGAGACGGCGGCCAGTAGGGCAAGAACAGGAAGTGTGATTCGCATGCGGGGTTCCGGGGCTCGGCGGGCGAGGCGGTCGCGGTGGGTCAGCGCCCGATTATAACCGGGCCGCGTCCACCGTGTCGCCGCGCACTGCCGTCCTGGCCCGCTACTGGTTGACCGCCGCGTCGTGGGCGATGAATCCGCCCGACTGCCGCGCCCACAGGCTCGCGTACAGCCCGCCGGCAGCCAGCAGGGACCGGTGCGTGCCCTCCTCGACGATGGCGCCGCGGTCCATGACGATGAGGCGATCCATGGCGGCGATGGTCGACAGGCGATGGGCGATGGCGATCACCGTCTTGCCCGACATGAGACTGTAGAGACTTTCCTGGATGGCCGCCTCCACCTCGGAATCGAGCGCGCTGGTGGCCTCGTCCAGTACCAGGATGGGGGCGTCCTTGAGCAGCACGCGGGCGATGGCGATGCGCTGGCGCTGGCCGCCGGACAGTTTCACGCCGCGTTCGCCGACGTGGGCATCGTAGCCGCGCCGACCCTTCGGGTCTTCGAGTCCGAGAATGAACTCGTGGGCATGGGCGCGCCGTGCCGCGGACTCGACCGCCTCGCGGCCGCAGCCGCCGCGGCCGTAGCGGATGTTCTCGAACACCGAGCGGTGCAACAGCGACGTATCCTGGGTGACCATGCCGATGTTCGACCGCAGGCTTTCCTGGGTGACACCGGCGATGTCCTGGCCGTCGATGAGTATGCGTCCCTGTTCCAGGTCGTAGAAGCGCAGCAACAGGCTGACGATGGTCGACTTGCCGGCGCCCGAGCGGCCGACGATGCCGACCTTCTCGCCCGGCCGAACCGACAGCGACAGGCCGTCGATGACGCCGCGGCCGATATCGTCGCGGTGCCTGCCGTAGTTGAAATGTATATCGTCGAACTCGATGGCGCCGCGTTTCACGTCCAGTGTCTTCGCCCCCGGCTCATCCACCACCGCGCGGTCGCGGGCGATGGTGTCGATGCCATCCTGCACCACGCCGATGTTTTCGAACAACCCGGCCACCTCCCACAGGATCCACTGCGACATGCCCTGGAGGCGAAGCACCAGGCCCAGCGAAAAGGCAATGGCGCCCGCGGTTACCGCGCCCTGCTGCCACAGCCAGACCGCGGTGGCCGCCACCGAGAACAACAGCAGGCTGTTCATCACGTTCAGCGTCACGGTAAGCCGCGTCACCATGCGCATCTGGCGGTAGACGTTGTCCAGGAAGCCGTCCATGCCCTCGCGCGCATAGGCATCCTCGTACTCGGTGTGGGCGAACATCTTCACCGTGGCAATGTTGGTGTAGCTGTCCACCACGCGCCCGGTCACCACCGAACGCGCCTCGGCCTGTTCGCGCGAGATGTCCTGAAGACGCGGCACGAAATAGCGCAGCGCGAGCAGGTAGCCGACCAGCCACGCCACCATGGGCGCGGTCAGTCGCAGGTCGCTGGCGGCGAACATGAACACCGCGGCGGTAAAGTACACGCCCACGTACAGCAATACCTCGGTGGCACGCATCACGGTATCGCGGATGCCGAGCGCGGTCTGCATGACCTTGGTCGCGACGCGGCCGGCGAAGTCGTCCTGGTAGAAGCCGACGCTCTGGCGAAGCAGGTAACGGTGGGCCTGCCAGCGCGTACGCATGGCGAAGTTGCCGAGCAGCCCCTGGTGGTGGATCGACTCGTAGACAAGCTTGAGCAGCGGCAGCGCCACCAGCACCAGCACGGACATGCCGATGAGCTGGTATCGGTGATCGGCCCAGAACGTCTCCCGGTCGGCTTCGGCGAGCCAGTCCACCAGGCTGCCGACGAAGGAGAACAACCACACCTCGAGCAGGGCGACGCCGGTGGAGAGCAGCGACGCCGCCAGCAGCAGCGGCCAGAACGGCCACGCGTAGTGAACGATGAAACCCATCAACGTGGTCGGCGGCTTGCCGGGCAACTCGGCGGGGAATGGCTCGCACAGCCCTTCGAGCCAGAGAAAGAATCGGTTGAGCACGCGGATACCGGGCGGAAGTGACGATGATCGCGGCGAGGACGGCCGGCGGGTTGCGGGCGCGCGCAGACAAATCCCACGGCGCGGCGTCCGGCCGCTATTATACCCGCCCCGCCGGCCCACCCGCATGGGCCGGCCTTGATTTCACCGGACCGAAGGACCATGCCCGAGCTGCAACGGCCCCGACCCGACACGTCCCACGCGGGCGTGTGGCGGCTTGCCGGCCCGATCATCCTCTCCAACATCTCCGTGCCGCTGGTGGGCGCGGTGGACACGGCCGTCATGGGGCACCTGGATGGTCCGCACTTTCTCGCAGCCATCGCGCTGGGCGCCCTGGTCTTCAGCTTCCTCTACTGGGGTTTCGGCTTCCTGCGCATGGGCACGACGGGATTCGTCGCGCGCGACTTCGGTCGCAACGACACGCGCGGCGTGCACGATACGTTGACGCGTGCGCTGTTCCTGTCGCTGGTATTCGGCTGCGCCGTGGTGCTGCTTCAGCGCCCGCTGAACCAGCTCGCCTTCAGCCTGCTCGAGGCCGGCCCCGAGGTCGAGTCGCTGGCCTCGCAGTACGTGCTGATCCGCATCTGGAGCGCACCGGCGACGCTCATGGTGTATGCGCTGACCGGCGTGCTGATCGGCCTGCACGACACCCGCTCGGCGCTCTACCTGCAGCTCGCGCTCAATCTCACCAACGTGGCCCTGGACCTATTGTTCGTGCCGGTGCTCGGCTTCGGCATCGCCGGCGCGGCGGCGGCTTCGCTGATCGCCGAGTACGCGGCCGCCGGCTTTGGCCTGTTCCTGCTGCGGCGGCTGATCGGCGCCTACCCGGTACAGCGGACGCGGCTGCTCGATCCGGCGGCGCTGCTGGTGCTGATGCGGGCCAATGCCGATATCTTCGTGCGCACCCTGTGCCTGGTGTTCTCGTTCGCCTGGTTCACCGCCATGGGCGCCCGCCTGGGCGAGGCGGTGCTGGCGGCGAACGCGGTATTGATGAACTTCCAGAATCTCACTTCCCACGGCCTGGACGGCTTCGCCCACGCCGCCGAGGCCCTCGGCGGCAGCGCCTACGGCGCCCGCGACCGCGACCGGTTCAGGCTCGCCGTTCGACGCACCTCCGCGTGGGCGATCGCCACCAGCATCGCCACCGGCCTCGTCTTCTTCGTCTTCGGCGATGCGCTGATCGCGCTCTTCTCCGACCTGCCCGGGGTGCGCGCCGACGCCGCCGCCTACCTGCCGTGGCTCGCCGTCTCGCCGTTGATCTCGGTGTGGAGCTTCCAGCTCGACGGCATCTTCATCGGCACCAGCCGCACCGCCGAGATGCGCAACGCCATGCTCGCCTCGACGCTCGGCTACCTGGTCGTGGTGCAATGGACGATGACGGCCTTCGGCAACCACGGCCTGTGGCTCGGCTTGATGGTATTCATGGTGCTGCGGGCGGCGACATTGATGGCGTATTACCCGAGGATTCTCCGGTCGATGGACGAGGGCGGCCGGTAGCACGTACCGGGCCCGAGGTTCCCGCGACGCGCGCCCGGCATTGCCGCGCGAGAACCGCCCCGGCGGTGAAAAAGACTTACAATGCCCCGCAACCCAACCGCCGGAGCCTTCGTCCGCGCCGCCAACGGAACGCGCCCATGGAAATCGCCCTCATCGTCATTGCCGTCCTCGCCGTGCTCGTGGTGCTGTATGGCATCGCCATTTACAACGCGCTGGTCAACCTCAAGCACGCGGTGGACAAGGCCTGGTCCAACATCGACGTGCTGCTCAAGCAGCGACACGACGAATTGCCCAAGCTGGTCGAGACCTGCAAGCAGTACATGAACTACGAGCAGGAAACCCTGGAAAAGGTGATGCGCGCCCGCGCCGCGGTATCGCAGGCCCGTGACGCCGGCGACGTGGCGGCGCTCGGCATCGCCGAGGGCGCGCTGCGCGCCGGACTTGGCGGCCTGTTCGCGGTGGCGGAGGCCTACCCGGATCTCAAGGCCGACGGCACCTTTCGCAACCTGCAGTCGCGCATCAGCGGCCTCGAGGACGCCATCGCCGACCGACGCTCGCTCTACAACGAGAGCGTAAACCGCAACAACGTGCGGGTGGACCAGTTTCCGGACCTCGTCGTGGCGCGGCAATTCGGCTTCGGCAAGGCACAGCTGCTCGAATTCGACGAGTCCGAGACCGCGGACGTGGACCTGAAGGCGCTGTTCGAGTAGAGACGGGGCCTCGCGCCACGGTGGTCGCGTGCCCGCGCGCGGCCGCGGGCGTCTACGGTAGAATCGACGCCCCGCCGCGACACGCCCGGAACGCCGGACCCGACGCGGCCGAACGACACGAACTTCAGCAGCGCCGTAACGCGGCGCGCGATGACCACGCATACGATCGGAGGTATTTCATGACCCTTTTCAAACGGCTCGCCCTCGCCCTCGCCCTGGTGTCCCTGGCCGCCACGGCCCACGCAGAAACCCGCGTCACCTACAAGAGCGCCTCGTCGGCATCGTCCTACTACCAGATGGGCGTGCAGGTGGCCGAGGCGATGAAGCGCGGCACCGACGGCGACATCATCGTCACCGTGGAGGAAAGCCAGGGTTCGGTGCAGAACGTCATGGAAGCCGCGGCCCGCAGCGGCAACTACGTCTTTACGACCCCGCCCGCGCTGGTGCGGCTGGCACAGCAGGGCAAGGCCATGTTCGAAGGCAAGGGCAATCCGAAGTTCGACGAAATTCGCGCCCTGTTTCCGATTCCGTCGCTGACCATGCACTTCGTGATGCGCGACGACGCCGGCGTCGAGACCTTCGCCGACCTCGAGGGCAAGACGATCCTGCTCGGCAAGGGCTCGTTCGGCGCCCGCGAGGGTGAGAAGTACCTGCAGCTGTTCGGCCTCGAGGGCAAGGTGGAGCTGGCCGACGTCGAGCTCGACAATGCCGTGCCGGCGATGAAGAACAAGCAGATCGACGGCTTCGTCACGGCCGGCTCGTGGCCCGCGCCCAACGTCATCGAGGCCGCCGCCGGTACCGGCGTGTCGCTCATCTCCCTGACCGACGAGCAGGTGGCCGAGACCAAGCGCACGCGGCTGGTGATCCCGGCCGGCACCTACAGCGGCGTCGACGAGGACGTCGTCACGACGTCGCTGCCGGTGGTCGTCTTTACCACCACCGACATGGACGACGACACCGCCTACCTGCTGACGAAGACCTACTGGGCGCAGAAGGACGCCATGGGCGCCGACGCGGCCTGGTGGAACGGCGTATCGGCGGACCTGCTCGCCAACATCGAGGGTGAAATCCACCCCGGCGCGCTTCGTTACTACGAAGAAGCCGGCATGGACGTGCCCACGGCCAACTGATCCGGCGAACCGGCCGGCGTCCAGGCAGCGCCGGCCGGCCCACCGGCCACGAACCCTCCGACCCGGCGAGAGTCTTGGTGTCGCCCCACCCCGCGTGGATCGCGCTCGGCGCGCTGTCCATCGCCTTTCATCTCGGCCTGATCTTCTCCGGGCTGGTGCCCAACCTGGTGACGCGCCCGCTGCACATGGCGCTGGCCCTGCCCTGGATATTCGTGTTCACCGCCCCGGGCACAGCCTCGCGCCGTGCCGGTATCGTGCTGACCGCGCTCGGTCTCGCCGCCTGCGCCTACATCGCGCTGAATCACGACGCGCTGCTCGACCAGTACGGCTTTCTCGACGGACCCATGCAGATGGCGATCGCCGCCACGCTGTTGCTGGTGACGCTGGAAATGGCGCGACGCGCGATCAGCTGGCCGCTGCCGCTGGTGGCGCTGATCGCGCTCCTCTACGGCCTGTTCGGCCAGTACCTGCCGGGCGAGTTCGGCCACCCCGGGCTGCCGCTCGGCAGCTTTCTGGGCACCCTGACCATCGCCGAGGGCGGACTGTGGGGCAAGCTCACCGGCGTGTCGGTGAACATCGTCGCCATCTTCGTCATCTTCGGCGCGGTGCTCAACGCCGGCGAGGCCGGCCAGGGGTTCATGAATCTCGCCATGGCCGCGGCGGGCCGGCTCAAGGGCGGCGCCGCCAAGGTCTCGGTCATTGCCTCGGCCCTGTTCGGGTCCATTTCGGGTTCTGCCTCCGCGAACGTCGCCTCCACCGGCGCCATCACGCTGCCGGCGATGACGCGCCTCGGCTACCCGCGCAGTCTCGCCGGCGCGGTCGAGGCGGTGGCCTCTTCCGGCGGGCAGATCATGCCGCCGCTGATGGGCGCCGGCGCCTTCGTCATGGTGGAGCTCACCGGCGTGCCATACACCGGCATCATGGCAGCTGCGCTACTGCCCGCCGTGCTCTACTTCGTCACCGTGTGGTTCGGCATCAACGGCTTCGCCAGCCGCCACGCGCTGCGAGGCATGAGCGAGGCCGACCGCCCCGCGCCGCGCACCGTGCTGATCACCGCGGCATTCTTCGCCGTGCCGTTCGCGGTGCTGCTGGAGCGCATGCTGCTCGGCGGCTACACGCCGCAGTACGCCGCCTGCATCGCCATTCTCGTCGCCTTCGTGCTGCTGTGCCTGGACGCGGACCTCGAGGTTTCCTGGCCGCGCACGGGCGCGCGCCTGGCCGATGCCTGCGTCACCAGCGGCAAACAGATCGCGGTGATTGCATCGATCATTCTCTGCGCCGGCATCGTCATCGGCGTGCTCGGGCTGACCGGCCTCGGCGTGAAGATCACCTCGCTGATCGTGTCCGCGTCCGGCAACATGCTGTGGCCCGCGCTGGTCCTGACGGCGCTGGCCTGCCTGGTGCTCGGCATGGAGGTGCCGACCACGGCCGCCTACGTGATCTGCGTCGCGGTCGCCGGCCCGGCGCTTCAGGCGCTGGGCCTGCCCAAGCTCGACGCCCACCTGTTCATCTTCTGGTACGCCCTGCTCTCGACCATCACGCCGCCGGTCTGCGGCGCGGTCTTCATCGCCGCCGGCATGGTGGACGAGAACTGGCTGAAGGTGTCGTTGAGAGCGATGAGCCTCGGTCTCGGCCTGTATCTCATTCCCATCGCCATGGTCGCCAATCCGGACCTCATCGCCCTCGAATCGGCGCCCTGGGCGGCCCTCGTCGCCTTCGCCAAGGTGGCCCTGGGACTCGGCCTGATCTCTGCGGGCGTGGTGCGGCCCCTGGGCTATCCGCGTCGCGCCCTGCTGGTCGCCGCGGGTGCCGTCGCCATCGGCGCACCGCTCGGCCTGGCCTGATTCGTCGGCCGCATGCCGGCACGGCGGCCCAAGCCGGGCGTGTCGATGTCCGCCGACCGAGCGGGCCAGAACCGGATCGGGAACGGGACCAGACGACGCCCGATATCCCGGCACCCTAATGTTTTACGATTCGGCGTCGATAATCTGATGTGAATCGTTGATCCAACGGCGGCGGGTGGCCGTCTGCGACCGATCGACATCCCGGCCCGACCCGTCAGCCTGCGCGACGGGCACCCCGGCACAGGCACGACCGACAACCTGGCAGTACCCGAATTGTCGTGAGACCGACAGACGACGTATCGACCGATACCGCCGCAGTGCGGTCTGGACGCCTTGCGGGCGGAGATATCGCCATGATCGTGGTGATCTACGCCGCCGCCGGCGCGCTGTGGATCCTGTTGTCGGACGCCCTGCTGCTGTTTTCCGAGGACGCTGCGTCGGCTGCGCTGGTGAGCGTGTTCAAGGGCCTCGGCTTCGTCGCCGTGACGTCGTTGCTGCTCTACCTGCTGCTGCGTCGCCTGCAGGCAGGCGGCACACCGCTGGCGCCACACGACAAGCGATTCGAGCGCGGCGTCCGGGTTGTCATGGCCGTGGCCATCATCGCCATCGTGGCGGCCGGCTTCGCCCGCGTTCGCGATGCCATGCAGACCGATTTCGCCAAGGCCACCGACCGCCTCGCGGCCGTGGCCGGGCGGGAGCGGCGTGGCGTCGAAAGCTGGCTCGACGCGAAGGCGCGCGAGGCGACGCTGCTGGCCGGCCTGCTGGACAACGAAGCCGGTGGACGTGGCCAGACGACGACACGGCTGCAGGCGCTGACTGCAGAGTCCACCGCCCGCGACGTTTTCCTGACCACGCCGGCGGGACGTGTCGCGTGGTCGGCAAGCGGCGATGCCACCGCCTTCGACCGCGCCGCGCTCGAGCGGGCAGGCGATCGCGGCGTGAGGTTCTCGATGTCGACGACCCGCCACCTCGATGTGGTCGTGCCGGTCGGGACGGGCGAGTCGCTCATCCTGCGCTTCGGATTCGACGAACTGAGGCACGGCGCCGGAGATACCGTGGCCGCGTATGGCGAGGCAGCGCGCGTGTTCCTCGCCGCGGCCGATGGCGCGCGCGCGATCACCCTCGCCGGCACGCGGGAACTCGAGCAAGTCGCGGCGCTTCCCCGCGCGCTCGACGCCGCCGGCATGCCCATCGAGGCGGTTGGCGCCGATGGCCGGCCGGTGGTATCCGTGGCCCAACCGGTCGCCGACACCGACGGTTGGCAACTGCTGGTCGAAGTCGACCGGGAATGGCTCACCTCGGCACCCGGTCGCGACGTGACGTGGATCGTCGGCGCCATGTCCCTCGCCCTGGTCCTGCCGCTCGCCGCCGGTGCGCTGCTGACCCAGCGTGGTCGCCTGAAGCGGTTCGAGTTCGTCGACCGCCAGCGGGACGAACGGCTGGCGCTGGCCAGCCACTACGACACGCTGGTCCAGAAGGCTCGCGACATCATCCTGCTGATCGACGACGAAGATCGCATCGTCGACGCCAACGAATCCGCACGCGAGTTGTATGGCTACGACCTCGAGGCGATGCAACGCATGACCATTCACGACCTGGTCGCACCCGACGAGCGCCCGAAAGTCGCCTTGCGACGCGACCTCGCCGGCGCACCGGGTGGCGCGCTCTACGAGTCCCGTCACCGATGTCGCGACGGTCGCATCCTGCCGGTCGAGGTGAGCGCGCGCAGCCTGGTCATCGAAGGACGCCGATACCGGCAGGCACTGGTAAGGGACGTCTCGCGCCGTCACCACGACCAGGCGCGCATGGAGCGGCTCACGCGCCTGCATCGCGCGGTGAGCGACTGCAACCAGGCCATCGTTCGGGGCCGCAGTCGCGACACGCTGTTTGCCGACGTCTGCCGGCACCTGGTCGAGACGGGCGGCCTGGACATGGCCTGGGTGGGCGTCGTCGAGCGACGCGGAAGCCGGGTCATTCCGGTTGCCGTGCACGGCGACAACGGCGCGACCTATATCGGACGGCTGAATATCTCGCTCGACACCGCCGAACCGCAGGAACGCGAGTTCACCGCCGCCTGCATGCGCGAGGACCGCGCCGTGTGGTCCGAACCTGGCGAGGCGCAGGCCATCTCGCGCTGGCCCGCCCGCGCGGCGCTGCCGGTGCGCGAACGCGGCAAGGTGGCCGCCGCCGTGAACCTCTATGCGAGTCACCCCGACGGCTTCATCGACAGCGAGCGAAGAATCCTCGAACAACTGGCCTGCGACCTCTCCCACGCGCTGGACTACCTGGCCACGTTGCGTGGCCTTCGCGAAAGCGAACAGCGATGGGGATTCGCACTGGAAAGCAGCGCCGAGGGCGTCTGGGATCGTCACATCGATACCGACGAGGTATTCTTTTCCAGCCACTGGAAACACATGCTGGGCTATGGCGACGGCGATGTCGGCACACGGCGAAGCGAGTGGCGCGAGCGCGTGCACCCGGACGACATCGCCGACGTCGAGGCCGTGGTCGACGCACACCTGCGCGGCGAATCCGAGTACTACACCTGCGAATACCGTATGCGCAACAGGAACGGCGATTACGCCTGGATCCTCGATCGGGGAAAAGTCATTGCCTGGGACGATGCGGGCCGGCCACTACGCATGATCGGCACCCACGCCGACATCACGGCGCGAAAAAGGGTCGAGGAAGAGCTGCGTAACCAGGCCAGGGTTCTCGAGGAGTCGCAGGCCATCGCCCTCGTTGGCTCGTGGCAGTACGACCCGGCGTCGGACACCTTCTGCGCCTCGACAACCGCGCTCAGGATTCACGGCGGCGACGGCGGCGAATTCGACGGCACGCGGGCCGGGCTCCTGGCGCTGGTTCACGACGACGACCGCGATGCCGTCGGTGGCTGGCTTGATGCACTGTGCGCGGGCCGTCGACCCGGCGATCTCGAGTACCGCACCAAGCACGGCGAACGGCAGGTGAATGCCCGCGGCGTCGCCGATGGCGGGACGGGGTCGGCAATCCACCTGGCCGGCACCGTGCAGGACGTCACCGATTGGCGCGCCACCGAGGCCCGCATGCAGGACCAGCTTGACGAACTGCGCCGCTGGTACGACATCACGCTCGACCGCGAGGAACGGATCATGGATCTCAAGGAGGAGGTGAACGCGCTTCTCGGCAGGCTCGGCGACGAGCCGCGCTACCCGGCGATGGAGCCGTCCGCGTGATCGTACCGAACATGCCCAATGCCCTGCTGCAGAACGCGGGTCTGCTGCTGTTCATGGTGGTCGTGCTGGACCTGCTCGCCTATCGACGCACCTACGAAAAGCGGTTCGCGGTACTCACCGGTATCGGCTTGATCATCGGACTGATCGGCAGCGTGACCATGTTCAACGCCTGGGAGTACCAGCCGGGCATCGTCTTCGACACCCGCTCGGTGGTGATTTCCATCGCGGGGCTCTTCTTCGGCGCGGTGCCGGCGCTCGTCGCCGCGACGATGATGTCGGCAACGCGCATCTACATCGGTGGCGGCGGCATGATCACCGGCATCGTCGTGATCTTTGCCTGCGCCACCGTCGGCGTCGCCTGGCGCGCCTGGCGCGGGCGCCGCCTCGCCGACATCGGACTCGGCGAATGCTATGCCTTCGGCGTCGCCGTGCATGCCGTCATGCTGCTGGCGATGTTTACCCTGCCGCTGAACGTCGCCCTGGCAGTGCTCGACAACATCGCGGTACCGGTGATGGCGGTCTACCCGATCGCCGTCGCCCTGATCGCCGCCCTGCTGCGCAACCGGCTGCGCGGCGAGCGTGATCACGAGGCGCTGGAAGCGAACGAAGAACGTCTGCGCCTGGCCACCGATGCCGCCGGACAGGGGCTCTACGATCTAGACATTCCCACCGGGCGCATCACGGTCAACGAACAATACAGGCGCATGATCGGCGAACCGGATCCGGCCTTTGAAGAGACATTCGATCGCTGGTCCGATCGCCTGCATCCGGACGATCGCGAACGCGTGTTGACGGCCTATCGGGCCTACCTGTCCGGAGAATCTCCCGTCTTCGACATCGAGTACCGGCAGGCACGCCCGGGCGGCGGCTGGACCTGGGTGCTGTCGGCCGGCAGCGTGGTCGAGCGCGACGAGCGCGGCCGACCCTTGCGCATGACCGGCACCAACACCGACATCACCCGCTCCAAGCGGGCCGAAGAGGCCGCCGAGTCTTCGCGCCGCGAAGCGGATCGCCTGCTGCAGTCCTCCAACAAGGCAAGGCGGGTCCTGCTCAGCCTGAGCGAGGACTTGCACGAAAGCGACGCCCGCTTCCGCAAGTTGTTCAACGTGGCGCCGGTGCCGCTGTTTTATCTGAATCGCGCCGGCAGGATCCTGGACGTCAACGAGAGCTTCGAACGCACGTTCGGCTATTCGCATCACGAGATACCGACGATCGAGCACTGGTGGGCCCTTGCCTATCCCGACGACGAAACCCGCGAGACGGTGAAATCCGCCTGGCATGCCGCCGTCAGGCGCGTGCGCCACAGCGGGCGCGTGATCAACGGTGCGCAGACCCGTATCGCCTGCCGCGACACGACCATCGACGCCATCGTCTCGGTGGTGGACGACGGCGAGAACCTCCTCGGCGCCTTCTTCGACGTGACCGAGCGCATCAACGCCGAGCGGGCGCTTCGCACCTCGCGGGACGAACTGCGCGCGACCATCAGCGCCATTCCAGATCTCATGTTCGATGTCGACGCCGATGGCGTGGTTCACGGCTACCACGCACGCCACGAGGAATTGCTGGTCGCGTCGCCCGAAGAGATCGTCGGCAGCCGTATCGTCGACCTCGTGCCGACGGATGTCGCCGCCATCATCCGCTCGACCCTGGACGAAGCTGGCCAGCAGGGTGAATCGCACGGACGCCAGTACCGGTTGACGCTGCCGTCCGGCGACCACTGGTTCGAGCTGTCCGTGGCGCGCAAGGGATCGCCGGGTAGCGACCCGCAGCGCTTCGTCGCCATGGCCCGCGACATCACCGAGCGGCGCCTTGCCGAACAGGCGCTCGCCGACTCCGAACGGCAGCTGTCCACCCTCATCAGCAACCTGCCCGGCGCCGTCTATCGCTGCCGGACAGACGATCGCTATACGCTGGAGTTTCTCTCCGACGGTATCGAGAAGCTCACCGGCTTCCCGGCCAGCTCGTTCCTCGACGGTCCACTCGACTTCATCCACATGATTCACGACGAGGACCGCGATCGGGTGGAGCGGGAGATTCGCGACACCCTCGCGCGTGGCGAGTCCTTCGCGGTGACCTACCGCCTTGTCGGCGCCGACGGCTCGACTCGCTGGATCCTGGAGAAAGGCGCGCTGGTCGCCGAGGGCGCCGAGGGCGCGGCCCGCATCGAGGGATACCTTTCCGACGTCACCGATCGTGTCGCCGCCGAGAAAATCCGTGCCCTGCAGACGCGGCGCGCCGAAGGACTGCTGGCCCTGCCCCGCACCGCCGAGAACGTCGACGAGAACACGTTCCTGCGGCGCGCGCTGAACCTGGTCGAGACGATGACCGGCAGCAGCGAGTCCTTCCTGCACAAGGTGAACGAGAATGCCTGCCGCATCGAGCTCATGGCCTGCTGCGCCGGCGGCGAAGTCGACTGCCGGCAGGGTGCGAGTTGCACGCTGGAGGAGGCGGGCCCCTGGGGCGAGGCGGTCAGGCAGCGCAAACCCGTGGTCCGCGACCGCTACGACGCCTCCAGTATCGTCGTCGCCCGCGCCGTGGCAGAGAACCTGGCGGTTATTCCGGTGGTCGAGAACCACCAGGTGGTCATGCTCGCCGCGATCGCCGGCAAGACCGGGCGTTACGAGGCCATCGATATCGAGACGCTGCAACTGGTGGCGAATGAGATCTGGCGCACGATCCAGAGGCGCCGCTCCGAAACCGAACTGCACAAGCTATCGCAGGCGGTGGAGCAAAGCTCGGAAAGCATCGTCATTACCAACCTCGATGCCGAGATCGAGTACGTCAACGAGGCGTTCGAACGGGTAACCGGTTATTCGCGCAGCGAGGCCATCGGTCGCAATCCTCGCTTTCTCCACTCCGGAAAGACACCTCGCGAAACATTCGACGCCATGTGGCAGTCGCTGTCGAATGGCCAGCCCTGGAAGGGAGAGTTCCGCAATCGCCGCAAGGATGGCACGGAGTACATCGAGTTCGCCGTGGTCTCGCCCATGCGCCAGCGCGACGGTCGCATTACGCATTACGTGGCCGCCAAGGAGGACATCACTGAAAAGAAGCGCGTGGGCGAGGAACTCGACCGACACCGCAACCACCTCGAGGACCTGGTGGTGGAACGCACCCGCCAACTGGCAGAGGCAAGCCGACGCGCCGAGGCGGCGAATCGCGCCAAGAGCGAGTTCCTGGCCAACATGAGCCACGAGATTCGCACACCGATGAACGCCATCGTCGGTGCGTCGCACCTGCTGCAGCGCGACACCACCAAACCCGATCACCTCCTGAGGCTGCAGCA
Source organism: Gammaproteobacteria bacterium (assembly GCA_030429125.1). GTDB lineage: Bacteria > Pseudomonadota > Gammaproteobacteria > Arenicellales > CAJQKF01 > BQJD01. Next base: position 14,423 of record JAUIDF010000008.1, read on the forward strand.
GATCGATACCGCCGCCGATCACCTGCTTCACATCATCGACGACATCCTCGACGTGTCCAAGATCGAAGCGGGAAAACTCACCCTGGACGAAGTGGACTTCCGCCTCGAGGACGTGGTTGCCCAGGTGAGCGAACTGATCAAGGACCGCGCGCACGAGAAGGGACTGATGCTGGCGGTGAGCCTCACCGGCATGGAGGGCCTGGTGCGCGGTGATCCGACGCGGTTGCGCCAGGCCATGCTCAATCTCGCCGGCAACGCAGTGAAGTTCACCGATACCGGCTCCGTGTCCCTGCGCGCCAGCGTGGCCGATCAGGACGACGACACCGTGCTGGTAACCTTCGAGGTCGAGGACACCGGCATCGGCATCAGCAAGGAAACACTGCCGACGCTGTTCCAGGCATTCCAGCAGGCCGACGCCACGACGACGCGGCGCTATGGTGGTACCGGCCTCGGCCTGGTCATCACCGCGCGCCTGGCCCGCCTCATGGGCGGCGACGTGAGTGTGGACAGCGAACCCGGCAAGGGTAGCGTGTTTCGATTCACGGCCCGCCTCGCCCGCGGTGTCGACGCACCGGCGGGCACCGCCCCGCTGGGCTCGGGCGATGCCGAGACCGTTCTGGCGAGCCACCATGCCGATGCCCGCTTGCTGCTGGTGGAGGACGACGATATCAGCCGCGAGGTGGCCCTGGAACTGTTGCAAAGCGCCGGCCTGAACGCCGAGGCCGCGCGCAACGGACGCGAAGCCGTTGCCATGGCCACGTCGGCTTCGTTCGATCTCATCCTCATGGACCTGCAGATGCCCGGCATGGACGGACTCGCCGCGACGCGCAAGATTCGCACCCTGCCGGGCTATGCCGACACGCCCATTCTCGCGCTCACCGCCAATGCCTTCGAGGAGGATCGGCAGGTGTGCCTGGACGCCGGCATGAACGACTTCGTGCCCAAGCCCGTCGATCCCGACACGTTGTTCGACAAGCTGCTCCACTGGCTGTCAACGCGCGCTACAGCGGCTGATCCGGCACGTTCGTCGACGGCGTATTGACAGGTTCAGGTAACGATCCGCGCGACGATCGCGCCGGGCAAACGGACCCGGCCGGGACGGCCCGCCCCATCCATCCGATCTCCTGCGAATATCTCGACCTGGACACCGCCAGCCGGGACCTGACACTGAATTTCGGCTGGGACTACCTCGCGGAACAGGCAGCCCACATGATGATCCAGGGCCTGTTCACACGACGCGTTCGCGGCAATCTCTCGGCCTTCTTCGCGCCCGCGGCGTGGCGCCCCGTCGCCAGTGAGCCACCATGAGGCCCCGATGCACCTTGTCAGATGCGACAACGCGCGCGATATCCCACTCGCCGAGCGTCGTTTGGACGGCCCCAGATGTCCGGCCCGTCAGATGGGTTGTCGATAGCGCCGCTTTATGCAGCCGGTGAAAAGGTGCAACGGCGCGCACGACCGGGTCACCGGCGCCCGCACGCGACCGGCCCCCGGTGCAAGAGAGGATAGAAATTGCACGCCATGCGGGGGCGGCAATCGGGTGTCGTGCGGTTCAGGAATTCGCTCCGCAACATTTCTTGTACTTGCGGCCACTGCCGCAGGGACAGGGATCGTTACGACCGACCTTCGGGTGTGTACGCGCATAGGGAAGGCCCGGCGCGACATGCGCACCGGATTCGCCCCGGGCTTCGTCCACGAATACATCGTCGTCGACGTCTTGCGACCATCGTGCCTGGCGCTCGACGATGGACTCGAGATCGTAGAAACCGAGGGGGTCGGGCGCTTCGCGCCAGCCGGGGCGATCGCCTTGCGCGAACGTTTCGTCCACTTCCCGCGGCAGGAACAACCGCTCGGCTGGCGGCAATTCGGCCTGCGCCGCGGCCAGGGCGGCGAGTCCCTCGCGATGACGCTCGCGAGGCAATTCCAACAGGTTCATGGCGGCGAGGAGCCTGAATGCCACGTCGTCCGACTCGTCGCGGGTCAGCGCCGCCACCCAGTCCAGCGTCGACTCCAGCATCGCCGGCGTGCGCTCGAAGGCATCGGCCACCACGCACTCCGCCGCGCTCGCCCGCAGGTACCAGCCCACCGTGCGATCCTCGACCAGCGCTCGCATCGCCTCGACGTGTTGGCCGTCCTTGTCGAGAAACAGAAGTGGCCAGTCCGTGCCGAGCCAGTCGGCCATGTCCTCGGCACGCTCGTGTACCACGAGGAAGCCCTGCAGCAAGGCATCGGCCGCCGCCGCGCCGGGAATGCCGCCAAGGATTTTCACCGCATGAAGCACGCACCACCAGGCGTCCGACTCATCGTCCTCGTCCCAGTAATCGATCATCGCGCGCAGCACCGACACCATCGCGTCGCCGCGACGGATGCACTCGTCGACGAGGTCTCGGGGTACCCGGTCGCCATCGTCCAGCAGGCACGCCGCGAGATCGTCCACGCTCATGGCGCGAAGCGTCTCCTCGTCATACGATGGAAGTCCGATGGTTTCGCCGCGCGACGCCACGCCGGCACGGTCGTAACCTCGCCCATCGCGCACGGCGCCATACATCCGTGCCGCCATGTCGGAAAGAAAACCGGTGCTGCCGAGCAGCGCCTGCGCATCCACGTGGCGCGGCAGTGCGGGACCGGCGCCGGCGTCGCCGAGCAGCGTCCGGCACAGGGCGACCGCATCACGGGCAACGTCGGATCCGTCGAGCAATGCGCCCCACTCGGCGGTGTACAGATCGATACCGTGCAGGTAGCCGCGCAGCCATCGCTCGCCGTCGGCCGGGTCCCCGTGCGCCATGCGCGCGCCGAATCCGAACGACTCGAGCGCTTGCGCCACGTCGTCGGCGACCGGCTTCAGCAAGCCGACGAGCTCCGCCGCCGGCGCGCGATCCGGGGACACCGCCTCGCCAAGAGGCGTGAGATCGCACACGGGCGCGGTGGCCGAGGCGGTCAACAGGCCGTGCAGCCAGGCCGGCGCCACATCGGCCGAGCGTGCATCGAGCACCGCGATCAGGCGGTCAAAGGTATCGTCGGCAAGGTGTTCTGTCACGGGAAAGGCGAGTCGCTCGACACGGGGTTGTCGCATTCTAGCCCCGCTCGGCCCTGCGCCGCACGCGCGTCTCAGTCGGCTCGGCGGCCGGGTTCGACTTGTCGTAGACTTCGAGCGGACAAGGTCCCGACGCCGCAGGAGGCAACATGATCGTCGTATACGGAATCCGGGAATCGCTCGATCCGATCAAGTCGCGGTTGTCCGATGTCATCCACGGCTGCATGCAAACCGTGCTCGGTCTGCCGGAAGACAAGCGGGCTCACCGCTTCATCGCCATCGAAGCCGGGGATTTCTTCTACCCGGCCGGGCGCAGCCCGGCCTACACCGTCATCGAAATCAACATGATGCAGGGACGCTCCCGCGATACGCAGAAGCGACTGATCAAGACCCTGTTCGCCGAGATCGAGTCCGTGCTGCGCATCTCCCCGGTCGATATCGAGATCACCATCAAGGAGCAGCCACCGCATTGCTGGGGCTTTCGCGGTATGACCGGCGACGAGGTGCGCGACCTGGACTACCGGGTCGACGTCTAGGTGCGACCGACGACAGCGCGAGGGAAACTTCATGGCCACCACCGTGCGCATCTACAATCCATCCGGGCACGGCTACCGCGAGGTAACCACCAACCGACACGGCGTTGAGATTCGCGAAGTGCATTACGGCGAGGACGATGTCGTCGAACAGGTCGTGGAACGCGACCCGCACGACGGCAGCACCACGACCACCACGTACGAAGAAGGCAGGAAAACGGAACGCACCGTCCACGACGCCGACGGCAGCGAGGCCCTGCGCGAGGCGTTCGACGAGAACGGCCGACTCGCGCGACGCACGACCATCGAAGACTTCACCGGCACCACGTGGGAATACCACTACGACCGGGCCGGTCGGCTGGTGCGTGCGCAGCGGACCGATTCGGGCGGTATCGCCGAATCGGTCGATTTCGACTACGACCGGGACGGCAGGTTGCGGCGCGCCACGCGGCACGTGAGCGCCGAAGGCGGCATGCAACTGGACGCACACATCGAGTTCGACGAGAACGCGGAGATCACCGATGCCCACGGCAATATCGAAGCCCTGCTGGAACGCATTGCGCACCTGCTGGCGGTGGAATACGGCGAGGCCAATGCCCACGTCACTCGCGACCATCTCGGCAACCGTGTCTGGGTGCGGCACAACCCGGACGGCTCCTTCGATATCGAGGTCAACGACCGCCAGGGCCGCCTGGTGATGCGCGGCTACACCGCGTCGGGCCGGTGCTACGCGGGCGACGAGTGCCCGCTGCGCGATGCGGCACTGACCACACCATGAATGCGGTCGGCGGCAAAGCACCCGGACTGACCGGCAGGCGCCGCGTGGATGCAAGTCCCGATTCGGCATCACGACGATCTCACGCCGGGGCAACCACGGAAACCAACCAACATGGCAGCTAGAGAGATCAGTGGCATACGGATCGAATGCCTGCAGGGCAACATCGCCGATCAGCCGGACATGGAGGCCATCGTCAACGCCGCCAATGCCTGGCTGCGCACGGGCGGCGGCGTCGCCGGCGCGATCCACCGCGCCGCCGGACCGGCGCTGGAAACGGAAGGTCGCCCGCTCGCTCCCATTCGGCCGGGCGATGCGGTGATCACCGGCGCCGGCACACTTCCCAACCGCCACGTCATCCACTGCCTCGGCCCGGTCTACGGCATCGACGAGCCGTCCGACCGCCTGCTGGCCGACTGCTACGCCAACGCGCTGCAACTGGCCGAGGCCCACGGCATACGGTCCATCGCCTTTCCGGCGCTGTCCACCGGCGCCTTCGGCTATCCGCTGGAACCCGCCACGCGGATCGCCCTGCGGACCGTTCTCGACCGGCTGTCCTCCCTGTCGCGCGTGAAACGGATTCGTTTCGTGCTCTTCGGCGCCGCAGACCTCGAAACCTACCGGCAGGTTCTCGTCGAACTCTGCGATCGCTGACTCGACAACCGTCCCATCACGCCCCCCCGAGCGGTACCCGTCGGGCAGCCGGATGGTCTATGATGCGGGGGTCTACCGCAGGAGAACGAGATGGCGCAATCCTCCCTCGTGGCCGATCTTGAACGGGCCCTCCACCTCGTGGAACAGGTGAACGAAAACGACCTGGCCTTCACGCCGGATCCCGACGTGTCCGACGACGTGCGCGAGATCACCGGCATCGGCGCCTATCCCACGAACTCGCATCGCGACAACGTGAAGGCGCGGCTCGACGCCGTACTTCGCGCCGGGAATGCCCTGCAGCCGCGCGGCGCCTCCGAGTACGTGTCGAAACTCATCGTCGCCTGCGCGCGCCTCGCACCGCGAAGCGACGACTGAAGCACGAACAACGGCGCGAACGATGTGCCTCGCCCCCTTGCAGCCGACCTATTTCGTCGGTCGCCGCTCCTCCAGCCGATCCGTCGCCGGCACGGGCTCACGCGACAGCGCCGAGATCTCGTCGCGCAACGCCGCGTCCATGTCGAATTCCGCCGCGTCCAGCGAGGGCCGCAGCTGCTCCGCGCTGCGCGCGCCGATAATCGGACACGTCACCGCCGGGTTCGCCTTCGCCCACGCCACCGCCAGCGTCACCGGGTGCACCCCGCGCGCGGCGGCGATCTCGGTGAACTTGCCGGCGGTTTCATACGCCCAGGCCTCGTCGTAACGCGCGTTGTACTCGGTATTGTCAATCAGCCGCCCGCTCGCCGGGCGCTTGTCCGGTCCGTACTTGCCGCTCAACAACCCGCCGCCCACCGGTCCGTAGGTCATCACCCCCAGCGACTCCGACGCCGCCATGGGCAGGATCTCCACCTCCACCTGCCGCTTCACCAGGCTGTACATCGGCTGGATCACCTCGAAGCGCGTCCACTGCTCCCGTGCCGAGATCCCGAGCCCCTTCATTACCTGCCACGCCGCGAAGTTGCTCGCCCCCGTGTAGACCACCTTGCCCTCGCGCACGAGATCCTCGAGCCCGCGCAGCGTCTCCTCAAGCGGCGTGTTGGCGTCCCAACGATGCAGGATCAGGATGTCCAGCCGATCCGTGCCCAGCCGCCGAAGGCTGTCCTCCACCGCCATCTTCATGTGCCGACGGTTGGTACCGCGATCGTTCACGTCATCGCCGGTCGGATTCGCGCACTTCGACGTAATCACCAGCTGATCGCGCTCCTTCGCCATCAGTCTGCCGAGAATCTTCTCCGACTCCCCTTTCGCATACCGGTTCGCGCAATCAAAGAAATTGATCCCCGCCTCCCGCGCCGCCGCATACAACCGCCCGGACTCCGCCTCGTCGGCATCGCCGCCGAAGGACATGGTGCCGAAGCAGAGTTCGGAGACCGAGACGCCGGTCCGGCCTAGCAATTTATATCGCACGACTTTTGCTTCTCCCAAAAAGTGGAATAGTATACCGCCGAATGAATAATAACCGCCGGGATGGGATTCCGGCCGATAGACAGAACGAATGTTAGAGAAGCGTAGGACGATTGATGGATCGCACGAAGATTCCGATCTCAGTATCGATAATGCCCAGGCGAGCCACTCGCCAAGACCGCGAAAACGCGACCTGGAGGGCACGGAATCGATCGGAACTCCAGATGACCACCAACCCGAACCCGCGTTGCCAATGCCGCGGGAACGGTGAGCAGACGACTAACAACAGGTGCAAGATTTTTCAACGCGGAAATTGCAGACTGACCACAGGACGACCTCTTGAATTCAGATACTTATCCATGCATTAGGGTTTTATGCGTCACTTTCGTCGTGTTACAACGCGACGATTTCGTCGCCGAATATTAATTAGGCGGACTGAGATGTACTTCCTGAAACCAGGCGTTAAGCAAGATCCTGTTAAGCGGTGGAATCTACCTGATCGGATCTTCTTCGGCCACGGCGCATGCCACATCTTGGCCGGAGTGTATCTTGCGACCTTCGAACCCGAAGATTTCTGGGCCGAATGGATCCAACCTAGCGGAGGTCTGTCTGGCTCGCACATCTACCTCACCGACGGTAGCAAGGCTTTCGATTACCATGGATTTTCGACGCGTGAAGCGCTTCTATCCCACCATAGAAAGAAATGGCTGACTCGCTTCGAGAACTGGAGCGCAAAAATAACTACCGTCGATTTCGACTTATTGAGTACCCATGCGTTGAATGAGCGCCGGATGCGCGGACCAGATCAATATCTTCACGATCCGATTCCAAGAGCGGTTCGCTTCATCGATAATTACAACGTACCATCGAGGCAACCGAACCGTGTTCGCACGTCCGCCTAACTCTGCCTTAGCAGCAACCCTTCGACCTCCGGCCATCTTGCAAAATGAGTATAAAAGGGATAATTTATACTCACGATAGTTTTCGAGTACGGCGATGGTAAGAGCGTAGCCAATCTAGAAAAGCATGGAATCGACTTCCTGGCCGCTCAGGAACTCTGGCATGACCCAGGTCTTCTGAAGACCTAGGCCAAGTCCGATGATGAACCTCGATTTTTGTTCATCGGTCGGATCGGGCACAAGCATTGGTCTGCCGTTGTCACTTACCGATTTAAAGGAGTTCGTCTCATTTCCGTGACACGTTCCCGGAAGCAAGAGGTTTAGCTTTATGAAGGCTAGTAATTTTGACGATAAAGTCGATAAGGACAACAAAGATATTATCGACGATCTTGATCTATCCACTGCACGTCGAGCTAATCAGCAACAGAAACGCATCAATGTGGATTTCCCTGCCTGGGTAGTAGAATCCCTGGATCGCGAGGCAGCGCGTATAGGTGTAACTCGGCAGTCGATTATCAAGGTCTGGCTGGTTGAGCGCCTGAAAGCCGAAGCTGCTCAAAAGCCGCTCAATGGTGACGCCGCAAGCGACGCACATTAGCTGAGCGTTAGGCGTCATCTCGACGATGTCGAAAATTCGGCCGCAATATCATTTCAGGCAAACTGAAAATGGGATTGATGCATGGTACGTTGAGCGGCTTATTCAACTCGGCAAGAACCTTCCTCTTCGACACATTGATCCGACCACGATCGCGGAACTTCAGGAGAATCACTGGTACTCTCACGACAACGGTGTTCCCACACCTCAAAGTATCATTGAACACGTTAGACTGATAAACGAGGCTGATTTGTCGTTTCCGGTTATCCTCGACGCAGCGGGAAGGGTGATGGACGGTATGCATCGCATCTGTAAGGCGATCTTGATCGGGAAATCAACTGTCCCGGCGTTGCAGTTTGAAGTAGATCCGAAACCGGATTTTTCGGATTGTGATCCAGATAAGCTGCCATATGACGCCTAACACGGCGCTACAGACGGACAAAGGCAAGCTGTCATGCTTTTTGGCGTACCCAAACGTCACATCAGCCCGATTTTAACGCTGAGATTGGTCGTTCCACGTTGTTGAGATTCGAAATGAACAATGGGCACTTCCAGTCCGCTGTGTCAAACGGAAACCCTTACAAACAAGATCTGATTAGAAGTTGGTGGGCTGAAGATCAGCGCCAGAAAGGGGAATTGGTGTGGGTATTTCGGGGATCGTATACAAGACCCACACGTCTAGAGAGACAGAGCGCGGTGCAGGAGAACGGCCGTTTGCGTGCTCGAAAGTCAATTGAATATACGGCCGCCGAAACGAGGACACCCCAGGAGGCGGCACATAATCCGGACGTCCAAAAACCTTCTGGAAAGCGAACACGAGGAATATGCACTCAAGAATTAAAGTGGAATCGGTGTTTCCAGAATTCGAGTGGCAATCTGCCAAGTTTCACATTGCCCAGAGATCTGGTGAGATGCAGCCGATCGATGCATTCACCGAGAGCTTTAGTGTCTGGCAGAATGAATGGAACGGAGCCTACCATTCGAATCATTGCTGGAACAGACCATTTGTTTTCTCGATCATCGAATTACCAACTCAGCCGAACAAATGGCTTTTTGGTGGAGTATTTCGCGTACTTTCTCACCGAAAAGTAATGCGAAACGGAAAACGAATGTCATTCTACAAGGTCGACCTTCATTCGGCCGGAGAGACGTTGATCGGCCGGTTGATCATCAGCTGGAGAAAGGATGCGAGAGCCAAGGGCCGCATACCAGATACAGTTCTCCCAAATATGTCCGTCGCCGAGCTGCTTCCGGAGCTCTATACTGGAATTGATTTTCCTGGCTACGATAACATCAACCTGCCTTTCTCTACCCTTGAACAATTGTGGCGCGATGTAAAGCCCGACTGGTATTCCGCTCTCGCCAACTGCCAAGGCATCTACTTGATCACTGACACCAAGACTGGTCGGCGATACGTTGGATCTGCCTACGGCGAGAATGGCATTTGGTCTAGATGGGGAGACTATTTTGATACCGGCGGGCACGGAAACAATAAACTTCTCAAGGAACTGATCAGCACCCACAAAGACCCTATCGGGTATGCCAGAAGGAATTTGCAGCTTTGCTTACTGGAACACATTTCTAGTCGAGCAAATGAGCAATACGTGATCATGCGGGAATCCTTCTGGAAGGAGGCTCTCTACACGAGGGGGGCGTTTGGCTTGAATGCAAACTGATGATCTGAAGGTTGATACCAATACCTCGACGGCTCCAACGCCGAGTACGGGCCAACACTCCCACGCCGAGCCTCGTACCGGTTTGATCAATATTTAACACGAGCGCTCGGAAAGCGGTGCTTCGGGTTTCGGGGACAGTATATGAAACCCGCACTGTCAAAGAGAAAGTGTAACGGCAGGTTTGTATGCTAGAGAATTTGGTTCTCGAATGAGTATACTAACGCAGAAATTGCGCGGAAACTACGTTGAGCTGTGACCTTGTACAAAAGGCTGCATATGACTGTTCGCCGGCCAATAAGCCGGAACTGCATTGGCAGTCCCGTCCCAAAATGGACCAAGCTTTTTTGGGACAGTATACAAAATTCGCGCGGCGCGCCACGGCAGAGCAAGTCGTTGAGCAACGGCCGTTAACAAACGCTGCATTTCATTGAGTATATCGTCCCCGCAACGTTCCGCATCACAAGTTCGTTATTCGCCCTGGAGTTAGATGTGAGTCCAATCGAGATACTGATTCTGTTTACCGCGATGGCAACCTTGGCGCTGGTACCCAGCACCAGCGTCGCACTGGTGGTTGCTCGCTCTTCCACCGCCGGGTTCGCCAACGGCAGCGCGGTCGCGGCCGGGATCGTGGTAGGCGACCTTGTCTTTGTCTTCCTGGCCGTGTTTGGAATGGCGGCACTGGCCGAGGCGATGGGCAGCCTGTTCCTGGTTTTGAGGTACTTGGCGGGTGCGTACCTGATCTGGTTCGGCATAGGCCTCATGACATCCAGGCCTACATTGCGGGTAGAGGAGCATGGCCAGTCAGCTTCGAAGTTGTCGGCGAGCTTCCTCTCCGGGCTGCTCCTTACCCTCGGCGACGTCAAGGCGATTTTCTTCTACGCGAGCCTGTTCCCGGCTTTCGTCGATCTGGCAACCCTCCAGGCCTCGGATATCGCGATCATTTCCCTGTTGACCGTGGTCGCGGTCGGCGGCGTCAAGTTGGGCTATGCATATTTCGCACGAGTGGCTGTTTCCTATGCCAGGAACCTAAAGGCAGGACGAGCCGTCAAGGTTACGGCTGGCGGCTTCATGGTTGGCGCGGGAGCCTACCTTGTCGCCAAGGCCTAACGATGCAGGTATTTCGGGGACAGTATACGAAACTCACACAACCGATGAGTCAGCTCGAGCCCCCACGCCGTGATGGACGAGATGCCTGGATCTCGGCTGACCAACCCGCGGGGAAACTTCTATCTGGTTACCACGCGTGAATACCACGTGATCCTCAATGGATAATTATATTGACACGGTTCGCTCAACGGGCTTTGACACTGGCCATCGGCGACCGCGGTCATGGTGGTGGTGCGTATCCGTCGTTGCGACTGGCGTCTTCTTGGGTAATCTCATCGCCTTCGCGGCCTATCAGTTGTACCTGGAGTGGGAATTCCGGAGGTTCGTAATCGCTTTCGGGCAGGCATTCACGGAACAGGCGGAGAGTTCGCGCGAAGCCATGGAACAGCTCGCGAAGGAGAACGCAGCCCGCGTTCAAAGCCAGCGAGACAGGTCAGCCACCATGGCGCAACTGCGAAGAACTTGTGACTATTGGACGAAAGTTATTCGCACCGAGAATACCTCGTTGAATCGAGGGTACCAACGCATGGCCTGCGCTCGTGTTCGGGATTTCCTCGATTGACGTCGATGAACAGCTTGACGATTGCGCTTCTCGACGAGTCGTTGGATTGCCTGATTGACTCCCTCGTTCCAGCTTCGAGGCCAATTGACAACTTTGTTTACGCATTCTCGGAAAGATGAACACCACGAATCTTTTTGTCGAGCTCATTGTAATCGGCGTCGGAGTTTCGTTCTGGCTCCTGCTTGTCGCTTGTTCGGTGTTCGGTAGTTCTTGGTTGCCTGACAATGACGGAGTGATTCTCGTCGCCGCGATTCCTTCCCTGGCTGTCGTATACGCCCTCGGAATTATCTGGGACAGGATTTCAGATTGGATCTTTCAAAAGTTCTGGACAGACGACCTCCGAAGCAGACATTTCGACAGCCTGGGAGAGTATTACAATGCCCGTCGAACGCTTCTTACACAATCCGGTGCGCTATCGGAGCTGCTTGAGTATGGCCGGAGTCGACTCAGAATCTGCAGAGGCTGGACTCTGAACGCCTTGATGAGTGCAATCGCGCTGAATATTTTTACTTGGAGTGATCATTCGCCTGTATTTGAGATTGACCGTACCCGCTTGTCGATATTCGGCTCCGTCTTTCTCATTCTTTTGGCGGGTGGTTCATGGTTTGCCTGGCGGAGTCTTGCGGCGTCCGAATACCGAAAAATTTCTGAACAGTCGGCCTGGCTCGAATCCAGAAATAGTACGCACGGAATTTCGGGGACAGTATACGAAACTCGCGCCGGCAGTGAGGCAGGACGCGGCGTTGCGTGACGGCTATCAGGAAGCTCGCTATTTCGTTTTCGTAAACGCTCCCAATCCACTGACCCGGCAGTTTCACGATGCGAAGGCAAGGTATTAACGCTACACTGACGTGTCGACAAGCGCGTTAAACCCCAGGACAGGAGACGTTCGCCTTGATCCCTTGGGCACGCGATACGAAAGACGATCCCGACACCACAGAGGGGTGGGTGTCATGAGCCGGACAAGTATCGTTTAACGAAGCTGGGAGGCCGTGACGGCTGGCGATTTCGATGCCTTGGTGGCGGACTACGTGGAAGACATGACCCACATCATGCCGGGGCAGGCGGATGCCCTTGTAAGATCGAAGTGCCTTTCGCGGCGCGCTGGACGGGATATTTCGGGGACAGTATACAAGACTCGCACCGTTAACGAGGACGGCCAAGATATTTGGCGGTGGCTATCAAAGGGCTCGATGCTGAGTTAAGTATACTGTCCCCGAAACTCCAGTGTAGTTAACTATACTGTCCCCGAAATTGTGGGCGGGCGGATTGGGGTTTGGTTTTTGTCATGCGGTGATCGCGGGAGATCGGCGATGAGCGACATCCCCTACCCGGTGAAGACCCGGGAATTGCACAACCATCATTTCGATTCGACCATCTGGAATGACTTCCGGTTTCGCGACGACGACATCGTCATCGCAACCTATGCCAAGTCCGGCACGACATGGATGCAGCAGATCGTGGCGCAGTTGCTGTTCAATGGCGCCGAGGACATGGAGGTGGCGGAGATGTCGCCCTGGCTCGATCTCAGGGTGCCGCCGAAGGAGATCAAGCTGCCGGTGGTGGAGGCGCAGACGCACCGGCGCTTCATCAAGACGCACCTGCCGGTGGATGCATTGGTGTTTTCCGAGCGCGCGAAGTACATCTACATCGGCCGCGACGGGCGCGACGTCGTGTGGAGCTTTTACAACCACCACGCCAACGCCAATGCCGCCTGGTACGAGGCGCTGAACGACACGCCGGGCCGGGTGGGGCCGCCAATCGAGCCGCCGCCGGACTCCGTCGTACAGTATTTCGACGATTGGCTCGAAGGGGACGGCTATCCGTTCTGGTCGCTGTGGGAGAACGTGCGCACCTGGTGGGCGGTTCGCGATCTGCCGAACGTGCTGCTCGTTCACTTCGCGAAGTTGAAGGCCGACATGCCCGGCGAGATTCGGCGGATTGCGGAGTTCATCGGCACGCCCATCGACGAGTCGAACTGGGAGAAGATCCTGCTGCACTGCAGTTTCGATTACATGAAGGCCAACGCCACGAAGAGCGTGCCGCTCGGCGGCGCCTTCTGGGACGGTGGCGCGCAAGTCTTCATCAACAAGGGTATCAACGGCCGCTGGCGCGACATGCTGTCGGCGGCAGACGTCGCCCGCTACGAGGCGCGCGCCAAAGCGGAACTCGGCGAGGACTGCGCGCGCTGGCTCGCCACCGGTGACATCGGTTGAATATGAACTCGCGCCGGACTGGATCGACGCAGACCGTGTGGGGTCTGCTCACGTGCTTGTGCACGTGGGTCGATTGATTCTTTCGGCGACGCGGGCTATGCTCCGCGCCATGCCTTCCACCTCCTGCACACGCACCGGTCTGCTCGACGCACGACGCCTTGTCGTCGCGGCGCGCGCCTGCGTGTCCGGCCTGAAAAGATCCAGGGATCTCGGTCGCACGATCACACATCTGCAAGCCCGGCGATCCCCCCACCACGTATAGCGCAAACCTCGATCGCCGGGCGTGACACTCGCGCACCCCTGGTCCGGAACATTCCGGAATCTCCATCGAGGAACTGTCATGACTGTGTTCGAAGAAACCGATCGGCTATTCACCGATCTCGACGTGGTACGCATTCGCAAGCTGGTTGAAACGCTCGTACCCGAAACGCTCTCCGATCGCCTGGACGACTGCGAGGCGGTGCCGTCGCGGCAGATACCGGGCGATGTCGTCACCATGAACTCGCGGGTCTTGATTCGCGACCACGCCACCGGGCAGGAGACGTCGTTCACGCTCGGCTACCCGAATCGCGGCGCGATCGAACGCGGCCTGGTGTCGGTGTTGTCCCCGCTCGGTTCCAGCCTGCTCGGCTTGCGCGTCGGCAGCGACTTTTCCTGGCGCACGCCCGATGGCGCCCAACGCTCGGCGACGCTCGAGTCCATCCTGTTCCAGCCGGAGGCGAACGGGGACTTCGTCAGTTGACGGGGCGTGCTCGAACCGGGAACAAGACGAAAAAGCCCCGCGAAGGCGGGGCTTTTCAACGTGCTCTCGGCCGAACGGACCGCTAGCTGGCGGCCCGTCCTGCGGGCAAACGTGAATCAGGCGATCTTGAGATCGCCGGCGGCCTGCTTGCCGCGCTCGCTGACCACGTTGTAGCTCACGCGCTGACCCTCGTTCAGCGTGCTGAGACCGGCGCGCTCCACCGCGGAGACGTGCACGAAGACGTCCTTCGAACCGTTTTCCGGCTGAATGAAACCAAAACCCTTCGTCGGGTTGAACCACTTTACAGTACCGATAGCCATGATGGCCTCCATAGGATATGAGTTACGCGCGCAAATCGGGCGCGTGTCGAACAATCGAGCAGTAGTGGTTGTCTTTAGGTAGCGCCGCCCAGGAATCGGACGGGTAGATGAAGGCAGGCCAGTATCGAAGATTGCGGGCGCGAATATAGAGTTCTGCCGGGAGAATAGCAAGCGTTTTTTTACCGCACGCTCCCCGTGTCGCTCACGCAACGCGACGGACCCGGGCGTCCTGCCCACAGAGAACGCCGACGGACGTCTCAGCCGGCGACCGCGGTTCGGCGCCTACCGCGCATCATCCGATGAACGGCCAGGCCGATGACGATACCCCAGAAGGCCGAGCCGATGGTGAACAGGCTAATGCCCGACGCCGTCACGGCAAAGGTAATCATCGCCGCTTCGCGATCGGCGTCGTCTTCGACCATGGACTTCAGGCTCGCGGCAACGGTGCCGAGCAGGGCAAGGCCGGCGATGGCAGCAACCAGCTCGCGAGGAAACGCCGCGAACGCGACGGCGACCGCGCCGCCGAAAATCCCCGCCAGGACGTAGAAAATCCCGCACCAGTATCCGGCCGGGTATCGGCGTGCGGTATCCGGGTGCACGTCGTCGCCCATGGCAATCGAGGCGGTGACGGCCGACAGGTTGAAGGCGTAGCCACCGAACGGGCCGAGCGCGAGGCCGAGCGCACCGGTCCAGCCGACCAGCGGGGATGCCGGCACCCGGTAGCCGTGGGCGCGAAGCACGGCGACACCCGGCAGGTTTTGCGAAGCCATGGTGACGATGAACAACGGAACGCCAATACCAATCAGCGTGGCGACTTCGAACGATGGCATGGTCGCCAGCGGTACGGCGATGCTACCGGCCCAGGTCAGATCCTCCCCGGCAATGCGGATCTGCCCGGACAGCGCAGCCACCGCGATGCCGGCGACGAATGTCAGCGGGATGGCGCTGGACGACAGCCAGCGTCGCCCGGCGAGGTAAACCACGAACATGATGCCGACGATCGGCATCTCGCTCGTCAGTGCCGGGAAAACACCGAGCACGAACGGAACGAGCACGCCCGCCAGCATGGCCGCCGCCAGTGAACCGGGGACGAATCGCATGATCCGGTCGAACAGCCCGGTGATGCCACACAGCGTCAGTAACGCCGACGAGAACAGGAAGGCGCCGATGGCCTCGGCCATGGTGGCGCCGGGTAGCGACGTGGCGAGCAACGCCGCGCCCGGCGTCGACCAGGCGACGATGACCGGCGCCCGATAGCGCAGGCTCAGCGCAAACGTGCCGACCCCCATGCCGATGCCCAGCGCCCACATCCACGACGCGATCCCGGCATGCGTCGCGCCGGCCGCCTCCGCGGCCTGGAAGACGATGGCGGCCGCGCTGGAGTAACCGACCAGGACGGGCAGCAGGCCCGCGATGACGTAAGCCGGCAAGAACAGCGCGGGAAAGGAGACGCGGGTCGATTCGGCCTCGTTCGGAACGGAAGACTGGCTGCGGGCGTTCATGGGCGTGCGTTATAACGTACAATCTGACGCAGCCTAACAGATGTGCGCTATAACGCACAAGCACCCGACCATGGCGTCAACACGCCGATCGCCGACAGAACGGACGACATGAACGAGCCACACGAACAGGTCGCCCGCGCCATCAAGACGCACCGCGTCGCTCGCGGCTGGAGTCTCGACCGAACCGCCGCTGCCACCGGCGTCAGCAAGGCCATGCTGGGGCAGATCGAGCGCGGCGAATCGAGTCCGACGGTATCCACCCTGTGGAAAATCGCGACCGGGCTCGAAGTACCGATGACCGCACTCCTCGTGGCGCCGTCCCCATCTGGAGACGTGCTGGCACGACGGGATGCAGCCGCGTTACGGGTAACGGCAAAGAACGAAGGAATGCAGCACGCCATACTGTTCCCATACGACGACCGCTACGGCTTCGAGCTATACGAACTCACGCTGATGCCGGGCTATCAAAGCCTGTCCGATCCGCACGAGGCAGGCGTCGTCGAGCACGTCACCGTCATCGAGGGCGAGATGGAACTGCTCATCGACGATGCCTGGGAGCCGGTCGGCAAGGGCCAGAGCGTGCGCTTCGCCGCCGATCGTCCACATGGATACCGCAATCGAACGGCCAAAAACGCCGTGCTGCACGACATCATCCACTACTCGCATCGACGCCGCCCGGATACACGGGACGCCTGAACACGGGATTCCCGATGGATCCGATGACCCGGATCGCCCTTGCCTTCAGGGCGGAGCCACCCTCTGCACCCCTGCGCCAACCAACCGGCACACCATTCGCACACCCACCGTGCACGATGGCCTGCGTGCGCTCAGTTCCGCAGAAAAGCGAGAATACTGTCGGCGAAGACCCTCGGCGTATCCTGTGGAATCCAGTGCGAGGCGTCGTCGACCTTGTGCAGGACGGCATTGGGAATCTCCGCCGCCAGGCGCTCACCATCGGCAATGGTCTGCCACGGATCATGAACGCCCCAGATCAACTTGGTCGGCACATCGATGTCCCCGTGCCGGTCCACGAGTGCCATGGTGTGATTGGTATTCAGGGCGCTCGCGTTGCGTACCAGGCTCACCTTGCCCTGCTCACTATGGTAAGGCGCAAGAATGCCCGCGCGGAATGCGGCTGTCAGACGATCGGTATTGTGCAGCCCGTCGCTCAATCCACTCGCCACGAACTCGACGATCTCGTCCACGCCACGACGCGCCATGGACGGATTGCCCAGCTCGTGCATGTCGTCAATGGGCCAGGAATCGTAGGCCACGATGTTACTCAGAACCACCCGGTTCAATCGATCTGGATGCTCGATCGCCATGATCAGCGCTACGCCGCCGCCGGTGTCGTGACCCACCAGCGTCACGCGCTCGAGGCCCAACTCGTCCAGAAATCGCAGCAGCATGGCCGTTTGCGCCGTGAGCGAGCGATCGAAACAATCACGCTGATCGGAATGGCCGTGCCCGAGAAAATCGGGCGCGATGACCCGGCACTCATTCTCGAGATGCCCGATCACGTCGGCGTACAGGTACGACCACGTCGGGATACCGTGCAGCAAGACGACCGGCTCACCGTCGCCACGGTCGGTGTAAGCGACCCTGAGTACCGACGGTGCGAGGCCGTCGAGATGTACGATGTGTTGACGGGCAGAGAATTCTTCGTGGGTAATGGACATGATTTCTCCTTCGGGCTACTCGAGAACCACGCGCGGAAAGTACAGCGATACGATCCAGTTCGGCTCATCGACTATCTCGCTGATCCGCAGGTCGGCAGCAAGGCTGCAAAGGATGTAGGCATCCTCCGGCGCCATCTTCTCCCGCGCGCACAGCAGATCGATGGAGTGGCGGACGGCGTCACGCGCCCCCGTCATGAGATCGGGACCAATGCCGGTGCATACGTCATAGCCGGCGCTATCCAGGTGCCGGGTCACGGGTCCCGGCAGGGATAAACGGGGTCCGGCCAGCGGTACGCCTTTCTCGAGCCCGATGCGAATGGTCACGGCGAGAGCCGTCTCGAGACCGGTACCGCACACCTCTCCATCGCCCTGGGCCGCGTGACCGTCGCCGCAGGACAGAAGCGCCCCGGTCACCTCGACGGGAAGATACAAGGTGGCGCCACGTGTCATGTCACGAATGTCCATGGTACCACCCACTCGTCGTGGTGGCAGGATGTCGTGCGGACCGGGTGCCGCCGGCGCCAGACCGATAGAGCCGACCATCGGATTCAGGGGGACTCGCCCCGCGCTATGCCTGGCAACGGGCGACGTGCCCGTTGCGTCGTACCGCCAAAGTACGAGGTGTGGCTCACGAAACTCATCGGCCAGCAGACCGAATCCCGGTATGATTGCCGACCATCCCCATCCACAGGGCTCGATATCCAGTATGTCGATCACCAGCATGTCGCCGGGTTCCGCTCCCTCGACGAAAATCGGCCCGGTCACGGGATTCACCCGACTGAAGTCCAGCTGCAGCAGCTCCGCTGACGTACTCGCCGCATGTATCTGGCCACCGCCCGGGTCGTTGGTCTCGATCCGAACGGTCTCACCCGGCGCGACATGAATCACCGGTTCCAGCAGTCGATCCCACGACCAGTGGTGACTACAGGCGTGTATGTTATTCTCGCCAAAGGACAACGTCATTACCTCTTCAATCTGAACTGAACAGGCGACACTTCGCACCAAGACGTTCCAGTAATCGCAGACTGATTCAGCCGTGCCAGGAAGCGCAAAGAAAGCACCCGGGAAGACCACCAAGCGGCGCCGACACCCGCCGGACGAACGGCGACGAATGATCCTG
>JAUIDF010000276.1 GCA_030429125.1 Gammaproteobacteria bacterium
CGCGACCCACGGTATGAAGTCCGGGGTAGGCGACCAGGGCGTCGTTGATGACGGCCAGCTTCCGGGCGTAGTCGAGATCGTAAACGGGATAAGCGTTGGGAATGCGCCTGACGACCGAGCCGACAACCTGTTGCCGGTCGATGAAGTCGAGCTTGTCGGCCAGGTCGCCGATACAGCGTTCGGTGATCCCGGCGTCGCTCATCTGCCAGGTGTCATCGCCTCGCGAGCAGAAGCATTCCAGCACCAGCGACGTGTGGTGCGCGTCCGGCACCATGGCGTCACTCCAGTTGGCCGGCTCGTGAAACCGTCCGAACAGGATTTCGCGGTCCTGCACGTAGACCCAGGAGTCGCGGCTCACCCTTGGCGTGTTCAGCAGCAAGGTGACGATGACGAGGTCCCGAAAGACGAGCGCGTCGGCGCAGGCCAGTGCCTGCTCGTCGACGCACGGTTCGAGCATGCGGACGAGGGCCCCCAGCGGTATGGTCGAAACCACCGCGTCGCCGCTGACCGTCGCCGGGTTCGCGTTGTCGCCGCAATCGACCTCGAACACGTCATCGGCGGGGTGTCGGATCTTCGATACGGGCGTCGCGACCCGTACTTCGCTGCCAGCGGCCTCGACCTCCTCGGCGAGACGTTCGGGGATGCGGCCGTAGCCCAGCCTCGGGTACACGAAGCGTTCGACCAGCGACCCGTGACGGCGTGTCGACTTCGCCAGCGCCCCGCGCACGATGTCGACCACCGACAGGCCGGCACTGCGCTGGGCGACCCAGTCCGCCGACAGCTCGCGGCAGGGTCGACCCCAGACTTTCTCGCTGTAGGTCTCGAAGAACATCTCGTACAGCGGTCGTCCGAACTGGCTGACGAAGGCGTCTTCCATGTTGACGGGGGCGTCGCGACGCAAAAGTCGCGCCGCCTTGGCACGCCCGAACCCGGCGAGAATTCCCGCGATTTCGGTTGGCCGGCTCTTGCGAAACAGGTCGCCGGCAGAGATCGGGTAGTCGAACAGGCGGCTGGAATGCACGATCCGGCTGACGCGGTCGACTTCGACCAGTTCGCCGCCCATCAACTCGAGGAACCACCGATGCAGGTCCTCGTTCTTGGTAAACCAGCGATGGCAGCCCTGGTCGAATCGATAGCCGTCATGCGCTATCGTCCTGCACAGCCCGCCGACGGCGTCGTTGCGTTCGAGCACCGTGCTGCGGATTCCGTGCCGCGCCAGTTCGCGTGCGCAGGCGAGGCCGCCGGGACCCGCGCCCAGCACCACGACGTGTTCGGGGATTCTCATTGTCGGCGCCGTGTGTCTGTGTTCGCTATCCGTTCCGTTCGTAAAACCGGTATGCTCGTTTCGCCTCGCCGCCGGATCCGGAATTCGAATGCGACGGGCGGGGCACGGTCCCGAACCTGAACCGGAAGCACCGCCATCTCGATTTCCCGTCGATCCATCGTGCCGTGGCTGGCACTCATCGCCGTCACGGCATTCGCGGCATGCCTCTTCCTCGCGCACGTCAACCTGACGGCCATGCCGTTCGAGCCGGATACGGCGTCGTACCTGTTCCAGGCGCGCTTGTTCGCCGAGGGGTTGCTGTTTGCCGACGCTCCTGCCGATTTCGGCTTCAGCGCATCGCCGCACATCAACGTGCACGACGGCAAGTGGTATTCGCGCTATCCGCTGCTCGCGAGTGCGTTGCTGGTGCCGGGTGTCTGGATCGGTCACCCCCACGTCGTGCCGGCGATTCTCACGGCGGCAACCATGATATTCGTTTTCCTCTTCGTGCGCGAACTGTTCGCCTCGACGCGCGTTGCCATGGTGGCCACGATCTTCGCACTCCTGTCGCCGGCGACGCTCGGCGTCGGGTCGACGTTGTTCAGCCAGTCCGGCTCGCGGCTTTTCCTGGTGATATTCCTGTGGGCCTTGCTGCGCGCAATGCGTGCTCGAAGCTGGTGGTTCGCGCTGCTGACGGGCACGGCGCTCGGTCTCGCATTCAACATCAGGCCGTTGTCCGCGGTGACGTTCGGCGTCGCCGGTGCGCTTTACGCCCTGGTTGTCCTGGTCGTCAGCGATCATCGAGTGTCTCTTGTCCGATTGCTTCCGGGTTTTCTGGCACCCGTCGTGCTGCTGGTCGGTGCCACGCTGGCCTGGAACCTCACCTTGACCGGTCATTCGCTGCAGATGACGTTCAATGTCATGCAACCCAACGACCGTCTCGGGTTCGGTTTGCGGGGCGAAGGCTATCCCGGCAATGTCGAAGGTCTGCACGACTTTCGTCCCGACTGGGCGCTTCAACGCCTCCTGCGGCACACGATTCCGAACACCCTTTACAACGCGCTCGGATGGGGCCGGTACTCGCCGACGATGGCCGCGCAGTTGTCGCCTTACGCCGACTCGGCAGGCGCCGGGCTGATGATCAAGAGTGCGTCTAGCGGGGACTGGGTCGACCTGCGTGTCGAGGGTCGCGGCGATGGCACGGCCGTGGTGCGACTGGGCGGCCGCGGGCAGGCCGACGGCTTGCCGTTGTCGCGCGTACTGCCGCTTCGCGCGGGCCCGGGCCACGCCGACGTCGTGCTGCGGCTGCGCCGCTCCGGGGATTCGTTCGAGGGAGAGTTTGCCTTGCCGGGTGGTGGCGGGTTCGCGTCGGTCGGCACCATCGTGCGGGGGCTCGAGCCGCCGCTTCGCGCCGGCCTGTTCGCCGTTCACGGCGGGATCGGTCGGTCTTCGGCGAGCTTCGGGCCGACCCGTGGTCCAGCCGGAGACGATCCGGCCGAGTCACTGGCGGCCTGGTCGCGCGCCGGGTCGATGAATGCCTTCGACGTCGGTGCGGGGCGGGTGAGAATCAGCCCGGCGGCGAACAGCCGCCTGGCCGATGACGATACCAGCGCCGGCCTGTACCGCGAACTCGCGCGCGAGGACGTTTCTCTGCAAACGTCGATTTCGCTTCGATGGCGTACGCCGTGGCCCGAGCGCCTCGCGGCGTGGGCTTGGGTCGTGCCGATGGTCTTCGCGGCGCTGCTGGCCCTGCTCCCACTGGCGAATGCCCGGTATCGAAGGGCGGCGCTGCTCTGCCTGACGCTCATCGCGGCGCACCACGCCGGCCAGTTCTTTTACTGGGCCGATCATTCGACCTGGGGATTCACGCCGGTCGGCGTGCTGTACTACGCGGAGATGGTGACGATCGCCCTGGTCCCGCTGATCGCCTGTGGCGCGACGCTGCTGTACGCCGCTGTCTCGCGCCGTGTTCGCGCGGGTCGTATCGTGATGATCGCGCTCGGTGGCGTGCTGCTCGCCAACACGGTATACGCGTACGCACGGTTCATGCCCCTGTATCGCGAATGGCATCCGGTCTATCAGCACCTGCCGTCCGTGGTCGATGCGGCTGGCCTGCAGAACGCCGTGGTCTTCGTCCCGGGCGGTCGCAATGCGCCGCTCGGCGACTACCCGCTCGTCGGCATCGACGAGGCGCCGGTGGTGTATTACCGGCTCGGCCCGTGGCGGGCATTCGGACTACCGGGCGAGGACTGGCAGACTGTCTACGACCGTTACTTCACCGGTCGCATCCCCTATCTCATCGAGTGGTATGCGAAGCGCTCGGGCGGGGACGAGGTCTACCGGCCGAGATTGCGCCGTCTCGATGCACGGTAACGTCGGCGAGACCGGATCGCGCCGGTCGATTGAGCAGCACGCAACAGCGGTCACCGTGAGCCACGCGCACAGGATTGCGACCGCTGGCGGGTTTCGCAGGTGGAGAATCGGCGGACTTGGGGTTATCATGCGGCGCGTTCGCCGATTCGATACACGCCGGCAGGATCCGCAGCCGGTGCGAACCCGCCATTGCCAGGGAAGGTTTCTATGCCGCTCGCCACGATCAACAGTCGGGCCCAGACAGGGATGGACGCGCATGCGGTCGCCGTCGAGGTGGATCTCGCGCCGGGCCTGCCGTCGCTCTCCATCGTCGGCCTGGCGGAAACCGCGGTAAAGGAAAGCAAGGACCGGGTGCGAAGCGCGATACAGAACGCCGGGTTCGAGTTTCCCGCCAAACGTATCACCGTGAATCTCGCCCCCGCGGACCTGCCCAAGGAAGGCGGCCGATTCGATCTGCCCATCGCCATCGGTATTCTCGTCGCGTCGGGCCAGGTGCGGGCGGCGGCCCTCGACGCCGTGGAATTCCTGGGCGAGCTCGCGCTCGGCGGTGCGCTGCGGGGAATCGCGGGCGTGCTGCCCTCCGCGGTCGCCGCGGCGGCAACCGATCGCTCGCTGGTCGTCCCCCTCGACGTCGCGACCGAGGCCGCGCTCGCGCCATCGGCCCGCGTCCACGCCGCCTCGCACCTTCTCGAGGTCACGGCGCACCTGGGCGGTACCGCGACCCTGCCGCGAATCGCGGCGCAGACCGCCTTGGCCTCGGAGCACGTGCCGGACCTCGCCGACGTGCGCGGTCAGCACCAGGCCAAGCGCGCGCTGGTGGTGGCGGCCGCCGGTGGCCACAACCTGCTCCTTGCCGGCCCTCCCGGCACCGGAAAGACCATGCTGGCCCAACGACTGGCGGGCTTGTTGGCCCCGCTGGACGAGTCCGAGGCGCTGGAGACGGCATCGGTATGGTCGTTGGCGCAGGGTGGCTTCGACTCCGCGCGGTGGCGCCGTCGACCCTTCAGGAGTCCCCACCACAGCATCTCCGCGGCGGCGCTGGTCGGCGGCGGCAACCCGCCGCGGCCGGGTGAAGTGTCACTCGCCCACAACGGCGTGCTGTTCCTCGACGAGCTGCCCGAGTTCGGTCCCCGGGTGCTGGACCAGCTGCGCGAACCGATGGAGACGGGACGAGTCCACATT
>JAUIDF010000277.1 GCA_030429125.1 Gammaproteobacteria bacterium
GAGCCCGGGAACAACTGGCGAGAAGAGGATGAACGAGGATGAGTAGTTTCTGGAGCGCATGGGTCGTTTTCTTCGTGGTATTCAACTGGGTACTGGTGACGTTTCTGCTCGTGTACTCCGTGCGGGTGCCTATTCCGACCGAGGCCGACGGCACCACCGGTCATGTCTGGGCCCACGGCGCGCTGCGCGAGGGCGTCAAGCGCCTGCCGCTGTGGTGGATTCTGCTGTCGGCGGCGATGCTGGTGTCTGGCGTCGTCTATCTCGTCCTGTATCCTGGACTCGGTCGCTTCGGCGGGACGCTGGGATGGAGCGCGACCGGGCAGCTCGAGGCCGAGCTCGAACGTCATGGCGCGCAGCAGGCGCCCCTGTTCGAGCGGGTGCGTTCTTCGACCATCGATGCACTGGCCGATGACCCGGACGTGGTGCGCGCCGCTTCGGTGCTGTACGAGGACTACTGCGCCGCCTGTCACGGCGCCGACGGCGGCGGAAGCCTGGCACTCGGTGCGCCAAACCTGACCGACGACGCCTGGCTGTACGGTGACGGTGAGGCCGTGCGCGCCAGTATTGCCCAAGGCCGCAGCGGAGTCATGCCGGCCCTGGGTCAAGTCCTCGGCGAGGACGGTGTCAGGGAGGTGGCAGCCTACGTCTACGGGCTGAGCGGACGACAAGACGCGGATGCGGCGCTATCGGCGGCCGGAAAACAGCGCTATGGTCAGCTTTGCATTGCCTGCCACGGACCGGACGGTACCGGCAACACCCAACTCGGCGCGCCGGACCTGACCGATTCGAGCTGGTTGTACGGGGGTGGCCTTGCCGATATCGAGACCAGCGTGCGCCTGGGCAGGCAGGGGAAGATGCCCGCCTGGCAGGACCGCCTGGGTACCGAGCAGATCAGTATGCTCATGGCCTGGATCCAGGCATCGGGCCCGGCGGGGGCGACCCGCTCGGTATCCGGTAGCGGGCAATGAGATACGGCCGATCGACGGACGTTTCGTGGTACCGGATTCCCGTGTTATGGCTGGCGGCCGCCGTGCTGCTCGCGTCGCCGGCTGGCAGTGCATTCAACATCATGATCGCCATGCGCCACGCCGACGGCGCCCTCGGTGAAGTCGCCCCCGCTTCCCGGTTTCAGCTTCCGGCGCGGCAAGGTTGAGCGCGACGAGCGGTCCGGGGGCTGCCCCGATGGCGACGGCGACATCCTCAACCTGCGAGCGCATTCGAACCGGGCGCCCGGGTCATCGGTCTGATGGCAGGTGGCGTCAGGTCGTGAATCGTCGGTCGGACGGACGATCCGATGCCATGCTCTTCATCGGTGGCCTGCGCTGCGCCGCCTGTGTACTGTCGGCCGAACGGGTACTCAAGGCGCAACCCGGCGTTTCTCACGTCGCCATCAACGCCGCGTCGCAACGCGCCCGCGTCGTCTTCGACGACCGGCGGGGCGACCTGGACGACATTCTCTCGGCCCTTGGCCGGGCCGGTTTCGAGCCGAAGCCGTTGAACGCCCGGACTCTCGACGACAGTCGGCGGGACGAGGCGCGCAGCTATCGCAAGCGACTGTTGGTGGCGGGATTCGGCGCCATGCAGGCGATGATGTTCGCGATGGTCCTGTATGTCGGTGCAGTCGATCCCATGAACGATGCCACGCGCGAACTGTTTCGCTGGCTTGGTTTCCTCATCGCCACGCCGGTGGTTTTCTATTCGGCCGCACCATTCTTTGCCGGTGCGCGGCGTTCACTGCGGGAGCGCCGCCTCGGCATGGACGTGCCCGTGGTTCTCGCCATCAGCCTCGTCTATGGCGCCAGTCTCGCGGCCGCACTGGGCAGAGGCGGCGAAGTCTACTTCGATTCGGTCAGCATGTTCGTTTTCTTCCTTCTGACCGGGCGCTACCTGGAGATGCGCGCCCGTCACCGGGCACTGGATCTCGGCGACGCGCTCGCACGCCTCATGCCCGAGTTCGCGCAACGTCGTATTGCCGGCGATCGCCTCGAGTCCGTATCGGTGGACGATCTCGTCGCGGGCGATGTCGTTCACGTCGACAGCGGCGCCATCATGCCGGTTGACGGGACGGTCAGGGACAACGCCTGCCGGGTGGACGAATCGATGCTGACCGGAGAATCCGATTCCCGTCTGCGCGTTCCCGGCGACGTGGTGCTGGCGGGCAGCCTGGTGATCGACGGCCCGGTCGACGTCGACGTCGAGCGAACCGGTGCCGGGACCGCCCTCGCCGGCATCGTTTCCCTGGTCGAGCGGGCACGTGCGGAACGTCCCCGACTGGCTCGTGCCGGCGAACGAATCGTCGCCCATTTCGTGATCATGGTCCTGTCGCTGGCGGCGCTGACGGCACTGGCCTGGAGCGTCGTCGATCCCGCCAGCCGGTTCGACGCCGTCGTCGCCGTGCTGGTCGTTTCCTGTCCATGCGCATTCGCCTTGGCGGTACCCGCGGCGATTACGCGAAGCCTGGCGGTGCTGGCCAGGCAGGGGGTATTGGTCGTCAAGCCCGACGCCATCGAGTCCCTGGCGGCGGCCAGCCACGTCGTCCTCGACAAGACCGGCACGCTGACCGACGGCCTCGTCGTCAGCCAGGTCATCGCGGCCGATCCGCCTGCGATGCCGGGCGATCGCCGGGATCCCGCCCATGCGAGAGAGCGGGCACTTGGCATCGCGGCAGCACTCGCTCGCGAAAGCCGTCACCCGGTGTCGAGAGCGATCGTGTCGGCGGCGGGCAACGCACCGCTACCGCGGGCGACAGAAGTCCGTTCCCACCCAGGTCTTGGTGTCGAGGGTCGGCTGGGTGATCGTCGATTCCGGCTCGGACGCGAGCGCTTTGCTCTCGGCAACGACGAGCGCGACCTTGCCGACGGCGACGTCGTCCTGTCCGATGGAAACGAGGCCATCGCCGTGTTCATGCTGGATGAGCGACTCAAGCCGTCGGCTCCGGTCGCGATTGCCGCACTCGAACGCCAGGGTCTGGGTGTGGAGATCGCGAGCGGCGACAAGCCGGGGCGTGTCGCCGACGTCGCCGCCCGGCTCGGCGTTCGACATTGGCAGGGCGGCATGATGCCGGCTGACAAGCTGGAACGACTTCGCGCGCTGCGTGCCGCCGGGGCCCGTGTCGTCGCCGTAGGCGATGGTGTCAACGATGCCCCGATACTGGCGGGCGCCGATATCGCCGTGGCCATTGCCGAGGGCACCGATCTTGCGCGGGCGACCAGCGATATCGTCCTCACCAGCGACCGGCTGGAATGGCTTGCCGAAGCGCGATCGCTGGCCATCGAGACCCTCGCCGTGGTGCGACAGAATCAACGGTGGGCGCTGCTCTACAATGCGCTGGCCATCCCCCTGGCGGCGTGCGGGCTGGTTCCGCCGTGGCTCGCTGCCATCGGCATGTCGACCAGTTCTCTGATGGTCGTGATGAACGCGCTGCGCATCGGGCGCCGGCAGCGGCAAGGTGCCGGCACCCGGTCGGAAGCGGTTGCCGTATGAACGTGCTCCTGATGATGATTCCGCTGTCGATCCTGCTGCTCCTCGGTGCCGCCATGGCGTTCTTCTGGGCAGCCAACCACGATCAGTTCGATGACCTGGAGAGCCCCGGTATTCTGCCGTTGCTGGACACGGATGATGCCGCGGTCGACGCCGAGGGGACGACTCGGGATGTAACCCGCGACGCGTTCTGAGTCATCCGCGCGCCGGGGCGTTGGCTATGTCATCGGCTGTTGCGAAAGTCCAGGCGGTGTAGCGGCGCGACGGCGCATGGTCGGGTCCTCCCGGCGTTATCCACTGCCTTTCCCGGTGTAAGCGAAAGTCGCCCTCACGTCGGCTGGTTCCGGCGCCACCGATCTGTCCGCCGGTCGATGCCGTAGGCAACTGCTTGCCGCCCACCAGGTTCCGTGGCCCGGTAGCGCCATGGATACGACGGCATCGCCAGTCAGTCTGTGTCCTCGAACTCAAGCTTCCCCCGGCATTGGCATGCGCTTCGGCTGCCCGACAGGAACACGGAACCTGGCGGGCGGCGAACCACGTCGACCGCATCGGCGGGATACGGCGCCGTCGTGTCCGGTGCAGAAAAACGAACAACCACGGGCTTTTATCGGCAGCGGTCCGCGTCCAGGGCCATCGTGCCGGGTCTCCCGACGCCAGGGCACATAGTTCGAGTTTCCTCGTAGTAAACGTTGGATTCTCGTGATGCAACGAAAAATTCCCCCACCG
Source organism: Gammaproteobacteria bacterium (assembly GCA_030429125.1). Lineage (GTDB taxonomy): Bacteria > Pseudomonadota > Gammaproteobacteria > Arenicellales > CAJQKF01 > BQJD01. Next base: position 4,207 of record JAUIDF010000277.1, read on the forward strand.
TAGAATGATTTCCCCGTGAACCGTCCGAAAACTACGCGTCTGCTCGGAACCACCGAAAACGATGAAAGACAAAGACCAAGACCAGAACAAACCGATCGCCCCGATCGATGGAACCGTGATGCCTCGATTCGCCGGTCCATCCACGTTCGCCCGGCTACCGGAAATGAGGGATGTCGAACACTGCGACATCGCCGTGCTCGGTGTGCCATTCGACGCCGGCACCAGCTACCGGCCGGGGGCTCGATTCGGCCCGCAGGCGATCAGGCAGGCCTCGAGGCATCTTCGCACCCAGTATCACCCCGACTACGACTGCGAGCCGTTCAGGACCGTGCAGGTCGCCGATGCCGGCGATGTCGGCTGCAATCCGTTCAGCATTGCCGAGGCAATCGATCAAATCGAACGCGCGGCGAAGGAACTGCTCGACCAGGTCGATTCAATCGTGTCACTGGGCGGAGATCATACCATCGCCGTTCCTCTGCTTCGGGCAATGCATGCCCGCCACGGACCGGTGGCACTGGTGCATTTCGACGCGCATCTTGACACCTGGGATACCTACTTCGGGGCGCCCTTTACGCATGGAACGCCGTTTCGGCGCGCAGCC
>JAUIDF010000009.1 GCA_030429125.1 Gammaproteobacteria bacterium
CCCAGCGGCCGTGAACCGAGTCAAACGCAAGAAGGTGTGCGGCGCCTGCGCCATCCATGGAGATATCGTTAATCCGGCAAAAGGAAATAGCGGCATCCGACCCGGCGGCCCGAAGCGCCAGCCGTCCCATTCGTCCGAAGCCATTGATGCCGACTCGTATCATGATCCCGTCCTGAAAAGCGCCGAAGACTCGCAGGTCTTCGTTGCAGCCTGATGACATTGCCGATCCGAGGTCGACGATGACGACCAGTGTACCGCGTCCGATTCTTGGTCTCATCGCGGCGCCCCTCGCCTCGGCCCTGGTGCACGGAGTGTACGTGCAGGACATCGCTGCCGCCTTCCCGGCGCTGTTCATCGCCGCCGCCGGTTGCCTGTGCCTGGGGTTGCCGTCAGTTGCCCTGCTCTCGCGTTTCGGTCGCGTGAGCGCCTGGCGGGTCGCGCTTGCGGGAGTTTGCGCGGGCGTCGTTGCAGCGGTGTTCCTGTTTATTTACATTACCATGGCCCAGGGTGAGTCCGTTTCCAGTGTGTTGGCGCGGCACCTTCTCACGCTGTTTGCGATGCATGGCGCGATCGTGGCGACGGTGTACTGGATCGTCGTGCTGCGCAGTGCGTGACACCCGCCGTACGTTGTCCCGCAGCGTTCCGGGCCGTCGCCACCCGTGTCGCGGTGCGGCCTTCCACGTCTTTCCCATAGTCCGCCGACATGGTTTCGCAGATCAGAACGCACTTGATGTTCGACGGCAACGCCGAGGAGGCGATGGAGTTTTACGTCGACTTGTTTACGAACGCGACGATTCTCGAACGCGTGCACTATGCCGACGGCGACCTCGAAGGGCGGCTTCACTTCGCCCGTTTTGTGCTTGCCGGCACGGAGTTCATCTGCATCGACTCGCCGGCAAAGCACGAATTCGGTTTCACGCCGGCGATCTCGCTGTTCGTCGACTGCGAGTCGGCCGACGAGCAGGCGCGGATTTTCGATACGCTGGTGGGCGACGGTTCGGTGCTGATGCCGCTCGACGACTACGGGTTCAGTACGCGCTTCGGCTGGGTCAGGGATCGATTCGGCGTGTCGTGGCAATTGAACCTGCCCTGAGTACGCACGATGGTTGATATTCGACCCTTTGCGTCCGCGGACTGGCCCGAGGTGTGGGCCATTCTCGAGCCGGTATTTCGCGCCGGCGACACGTACAGCTTCCCCGCCGATATCGACGAGGCCGAGGCCTACCGGGTGTGGATCGAGCTGCCCGTTGCGACCTTCGTCGCCGTCGATCCGGCAGGGTGCGTGCTCGGCACCTACTATCTCAAGGCGAACCAGGCGGGCCCGGGGGCGCACGTTTGCAACTGCGGCTACGTGACCGGTGACCGCGCGCGGGGTCGGGGGGTGGCATCGGCCCTGTGCGAGCATTCCCAACGCCAGGCCGTCGAACACGGGTTCCGTGCCATGCAGTACAACATGGTGGTGTCGACCAACGCCGGCGCGGTTCGCCTGTGGCAGCGGCATGGTTTCGAGATCGTCGGCACCTTGCCCGGCGCGTTCCGGCATCCCGGGCAGGGCTTCGTGGACGCCTACGTCATGTACAAGACGCTCGCCTGACCCGGGGCCGACATCGTGACCGTGCGGGTACGCGCCGAGATTCCCGAAGACGCCGCGGCGATTGCCCGGGTGACGCAAGCGGCATTCGCGGTCGCGGAACACGCCGACGGGACGGAGCAGTTCATCGTCGCCGCACTGCGCGATGCCGGCGCCCTCGCGGTATCCCTGGTCGCCGAGGCCGACGGCCTGATCGTCGGTCACGTCGCCGTCTCGCCGGTCGCTGTCGATGGTGTCGCGTGCGGCTGGCTCGGACTCGGGCCGGTCTCGGTGATGCCCGGCCGCCACGGGCGGGGCATTGGAACGGCGCTGATCGAGGCGGCGCTGGATCGCCTTCGTCGCCGCGGCGCCGCGGGCTGCGTGGTGCTCGGCGAGCCGGCCTACTACGGCCGCTTCGGGTTTCGGGCCGACCTCCGCCTCTCGCTCCCGGAGGTGCCGCCCGACTACTTCCTCGCTCTGGCGATTTCCGACTCTCCGCCCGCGGGGGTCGTATCCTTTCACGAGGCATTCGATACCGTGCCGCCGGACGGCATCATCCGGCTGCGACCGGCGAGCGGGGACGACCTGGACCTTCTGCGTCGCTGGGACGAGCAGCCTCACGTCATTGCGTCCGACCCCGATAGCGACTGGCAGTGGGCCTCGGAACTGCCCAGGAATCCGCCGTGGCGCGATCAACTGATCGCCGAGCTCGACCGCGCGCCGATCGGCTTCGTGCAGGTTATCGATCCGGCCCGCGAGGACAGCCACTACTGGGGCGACGTGCCGCCGAACCTGCGCGCGGTGGATATCTGGATCGGCGAAGCCGACCAGCTCGGCCGCGGCCATGGCACGCGCATCATGAACCAGGTGCTGGCACGATGCTTCGCCGATCCGGCCGTCGACGCCGTGCTCATCGATCCGCTGGCAGGCAATATCCGCGCCCACCGGTTCTATCGGCGTCTCGGCTTCGAGTTCGTCGAGAAACGGTATTTCGGGCATGATCATTGCGCGGTGCATCGGCTCGATCGCGCCCGCTTCGAGCGCGCGGTCGGCGGGACATTGCGGGTTGACTCGGACGGCGCATTGCGCTGAACTCGCGCCCCTTCGATTTTCCGGGCGCCGATCTGCCGGTCGCCCGCCCGCGCACGGCGTCCACCGTGCGCGCCGCAACCACACCAAGGAGCGCCGAGTGACCGAGTCCAGACCCGAGGCCGTATCGACCGTGCAGATCAACAACGAGGCGGTCGTCGTCACCGAGTGGCGGTTCCCGCCGGGCGCCGAAACCGGCTGGCACCGCCACACCCGGGACTACGTCGTCGTGCCCCAGACCGACGGTAACCTGCTGATGGAGACCCGCGACCAGGAAGTCATCGCCGAGTTGGCCGCGGGCCGCTCCTACTTTCGCAACAAGGGGGTGGAGCACAACGTGGTCAACGACAACGAGCACGAGTTCGTGTTCATCGAGATCGAGGTCAAAACCGGCTGAGGGCGCGCGGCGGCACGGCTGCCTGTCGAGGCCAAGTCGCTATAATACGGCACGAGATCAGCACCGCGCGGCGTTGCCCGGGGGTGTCCGATGGTTCCTCGAGTTTCGATGTGTCGCCTGCTGGGCGCGTTCATGCTGCTGGGGGTGGTGCATGCCGCCACGGCAGCGGTCGAGCCCCGTCTGCTCAGCGCCTGGCGCGCCACCATCAGCAACGCGACCGGTACGTGGATTCTCCAGTTCAGGCCGGAGTTCGACGGTCGATACCGCACCCGTTTCTCCGGTCCGGCCCCGGTGCCCGACGAAACCGGCCTGCTCGAGGCCATCGACGGCCGCTGGTCGGTGCTCAAGGATGACGGCCGCACCGACGGCGGCACCTACGTCTTTGCCACCGACGACGTCGTGACCTTCACCGGGCGCGACGGAACGGTGGTCTGGCAGCGCGAATCCTCCCTGCCACCGGTGCCGGGCGCCCCGGCCGCGGCCATTCCGGGCGCCGGTCCGGTGCCTCCCTCGCCACCCGGCCTGCCGCCGGCGGCAGGCGCCCCCCCGGGCGACTGGCCGCCGGGCGATTTACCGGCCCAGGCCGCGGCGCTGCTCGATCGTGCACGCGAATGGCGCACCGATGCCGTGCTCGAGGGCATCGAGACCGATCTCCTCGGCAGCGGCAGCGCCGTGGTCTCCAACCTCGATACCGCCGCGGGCCGCGCCACGCTGAAGTTCATCTATTGCTCGCCAGCGGACCGGCGTCGCCTGGTCATCTCGCCCGGCATGGCCTTCGGCGAAACGTTCGAGGCCGAGTCGCCGCGTTGCGACGGCGCGCGCACGCCGCCGCCGGATTTCATGGACCTGCCGGAAGCCGTCCGTCGGGCGCGCGGTCGCGGACTGGTGGACGGCGATCCGCGGTCCGCCAGCCTCGGCTACGTTACCGGCGTCGAGGGCGAGGAACCGAGCGGCTGGATGTGGCGCATTCATCCACCCCGTTACAGCAACGACCCGGTGTACGAGATTCCCGTGACAAGCCGAACCGGTGCCGCGGCGCGACAAGTCGATGCCTGTGCGTTGCTGACCGCCGAGGACGCCGCCGGTTTGATCGGCGCCGTGCAATCGATTGATCCCGGCTACCTCGTCGCGGGTACCTGGGGATGCACCTGGCAGGCGTCCGGCGATGCCGGCCGCCGCGTGTCGCTCGTCGTCGACCAGGACCCGCATCGCGATGCCGGTGCCTACCTGGATCGCCAGGCGCGGGGCGGGCGAACGCCGGTCGAGGGACTGGGCGATCGCGCGGTGCTGTTCGACTCGCCCGCCGGCGCGGCGTTTCTCGACATACTTGTCGGTGAAACTCTCCTGCAATTGACGCTGGGGCGCGAAGAGGCGGGACGCGACCCGGCGATCCGCGATCTCGGTCGTGCGGTCACCGAGCGCTTTAACGCGGGCATTGGCGTGACCGTGACGGCGAGTCCCCTTCACGTACTGCGGGGCCGGTGGCGGACCACGGTCGGCGGCGACCGGCTTGCCCTCACGGTCGACGAATTCGACGCCTTTACGCTGGTTGCGGACGATGGCGCGACGACGCTCGGCAGCGGATCGATTCGCCACCAGGATCGCCGCGCGAGGATCATTTTCGATCCGTCGCCGACCCTCGTGTCGGCCGCGCAAAAGAATGGCCTGCGCGGGTTCTATGGCGCCATGGTGGTGGAGGAGCGACGCGTGTCTCGCGATGCCATGGACATGCGGGGACACGACCTGGCGACGATCCGCTGGACGAGGGAGGCGTCGACCGGGCATCTCCCGGCGCCGGCTGCCGGACAGCCACCGGCCGCGGACATCGCCGGCCCGGGTGCTCCCGTCATCGGACCGGCACCGCCCGCCAGGGCGGTCGCGACGCCTGCGGCGGGCGACGCCACGGGCGCCGTCGATCCCGCGTCCCGGCAGCCGTCCGGCGTCGACGGGAAGATCGAGCGCGCGGGCGAGAAGATCCAGGACTGGGCGGACAAGGCCGGCCGCAAGCTCGGCGGATTTCTCGATCGGCTGGGGGGGTCGGGCGGCGACTGAGCGCGCGGTGTCTGCTGCAAGCCGGGGCGGACCGATCGCGCGGCTGTTCGATTCGTCCCCGGGCATCGAATCCGGTCGCCTCCTCGAGCAGGGTTTCCACGGCGGTGCGAACCGCGTGCACGCGCGTGTCTTCGGGTTGGACGGATTCGGCCGCTTCAGTGCTGCGCCAGCAGGCACCACACGGCGAGCAGCGGCGATGGCCCCGAGCGCATGGCGTGCCTGACGCCGGGCGGATTGTGGACCGCGCCGCCCATTCCCGGCGCATGCCAGTCGAGGCCGTCGCGCCGCCATTCGCCGTCGCTCAGCACCACGTAGATCTCTTCCGGCGGATGGCTGTGGTCAGGATAACGGATGCGGGGCGCGGTCAGCGTCACCCCAACGATGACGTCGGAGCGTCGTTCGATACCGTTCGGCGCGATGGCCCAGGCATTGGCATGTCCGTCGTGAAAGGCGGCGCCGTGCGAGTCCGATCCCGCGCGTCGATGCCACGCCAGCAGCGGCAGCAGTGCCTCGAGCGATGCGGCGACTTCGCCCGCCGTGCCGCCCGCCGCGCGTGCGTTGGCGATGGCCGCAGACAGGAATTGGCAGACCGGGAGGGTCGATGCCGGCCGGCGCGTTTCGATCGGCCCCGGTGCGCGAAGCGCGGCGAAAATCCGTTCGCCCGCGGCGCAGGCATCGTCGTGCGGACGCGCGGCGAAGAAGGCACCGCGAGTCGCGTCGATGAACCGCTGCAGGGAATCGGGACGCGCCATGGAGGTTTTTCGGGCAGGGAGGACACGAGTCTACCTGTTTCGGCGTGCCGACCCCAGTTTGCGACGGCGCCATCGGGCGCCCGGCACAGTGAACGCGACCGGCGACTGACGCCGCGCTGCTCGTCGCTAGCCACTCTCCGTGCGCGCCTCCCCCATCCATTGCGGCGCGACGCCGACGGCGGTCAATGCCAGGCCGACGGCGAAATACCAGGGTTCGACGAACAGGAACAGGATGCCGGCGGCGAGCAGGACGATGCGTGGCAGGGCGCTGATCGGCTTGCGCAGGTAGCCCTCCACCGCCATGCCGACGACGATCATGCTGATGGCGACGTTGATCGTGGCAAAGGCAATCTCGAACGTGGTGCCGTTGAGCAGCAGCGCCTCGTTGTAGACAAAGCTGAACGGCACCAGGAAGGCGGCAATGGCGATCTTCACCGCGTTGGCGGCAATGGTGAGCGGGTTCTCGTCGGCGATGGCGCTGGCGGCATAGGCGGCGACCGCCACGGGCGGCGTCAACGCCGACATCACCGCGAAATAGAGCAGGAACATGTGCCCCGCCATGGGCGAGATGCCGAGATCGGCCATCACCGGTGCGATCAGCACGGCGGCGAGAATGAAGGCGCTCGGCGTCGGCATGCCCAGGCCCAGCAGGATGGTGAGCCCGGCGGCCACGAGCAGGGAAAGGAACAGGTCGGCGCCCGAGATGAGAAACACGAGGTGGGAGAACTTGGACGCCAGGCCGGTCATGGTAATGCCGCCGATCACCAGGCCCGCGGCCGCGCAGGCGCCGGCCACGGCCACCATGCGCAGGCTGGACTCGGCGAGAATGTCGAGGACCGCCCGCGGGGTCAGGCGCGTGGCGCGCTTCAGCGACGAGACCACGATTACGGCCGCGGTGCCATACACGGCCGCATAGGTCGGCGTGTAGCCTTCCAGCAGCGCCCAGGTGATGACCACCAGCGGCACGATGAACAGGCCACCGTCCCTGAGTGTCGCCAGCAGGGTCGGCACCTGGCTTTCGGCGAGTCCGGACAGGCCGATGCGCTTGGCGCGCAAGTGCACCTGGAAATAGATCGGCACGTAGTAGAGCAGGGCGGGGATGAGGCCGGCCAGCGCGATGTCGACGTAGGCGATGCCGGTGTATTCGGCCATGATGAACGCCGCTGCCCCCATGACCGGGGGTAGCAGGCTGCCGCCGGTGGAGGCCGCGACTTCCACCGCGCCGGCGAAGGCGCCGCTGTAGCCGAGTCGTCGCATCATGGGAATGGTGACCGCGCCGGTGGTGACCACGTCCGAGGTCGGGCTGCCGGAAATGGTGCCGTACAGCCCCGAGGAAATTACCGCGATCTTGGCCGGTCCGCCCTGCGCGCGTCCGGTCAGCGAGGCGGCGAGGTTGAAAAAGAAGTCGCCGCCGCCGGTCTTGGCGAGCGCGGTGCCGAACAGTACGAACAGGAAGGCATAGGTGGCCGCCACGCGCAGCGGTACGCCGAACAGGCCGTCCGTGGTGAACACCATGATGTCGAGAAAATGCGGGACGGTGATCTCGCCGTGGGTCAGCGGGCCGCTGAGGCGATCACCGAACAGGTTATAGACGATGAAGCCGATGACGATCAGCGTCAGCCCCGGGCCCACCGTGCGGCGCATGGCCTCGATGGTGAGCAGGATGACGAGACTGGCGAAAAACACGTCGAAGGTCGACAGCGGATCGAGCAGCGTGATGCGCTGGGCGATGGTGTCGGCCTGGGTGAGAAAGTAGATGCCGCAGGCGGCGGACAGCGCCGAGAGCGGCCAGTCGAACCAGTCCACGCGCTCGGCGTCGGCGTGCGGACCGTGGCCGATCATCAGGAAGGTGAGGACCAGCATCAGCGCGAGGAACGTGATGGTCAGGGACAACACGTCCTCGGTGGAGAATGCCGCCGCGTATACCGTCCACACGGCGGTGAGGGCGGCGAACACCTTGATGCCGCCGCCCAGGCGGCCACCGGGCCGCCTTCGAACGCCTGTGTCGAAGGCGAACCGGGTGATCGCCCTGAGCATGTGGAGTTACATCAGGCCCTTGTCTTTATAGACTGCCTCGGCGGCCGGGTGGTACGGCACCGTCGAGGCGCCCGCCATCAACTTCGCATCTAGGGGCGACATGGCCTTGTGCACGCCCTGCATCTGGTCGACGTGGTCGATCAGCGCCGCGGTCACGTCCTTCACCATCTCGGGATCGGCATCCTCGTGGGCGAACAGCTGCGCGGACAGGGTCACCGTCAGGGTGTCGTTGTCGGCCCAGTCGTAGGCGTCGGCGGGAATCGTGTACTTGCCGATGCTCCACTCGGCGGCGACGGTGTCGGCGGTCGCCTCGGTGATGGGCACCAGCGAGAGCTCGATGGCCTCGGCGAGCTGGCGGATGGAGCTGTGGTTGACGAACAGGGAATTGAGGATGGCGTCGGCGCGACGGTCGCGCATCATCTCACCCTGTTCCTTGGAGGCGGCGAAGGTCACCGAGCCGCCCCAGGCCTCGAGATTCTCGATGCTCGCACCCACCGCATTGAGCATGGACTCGCCGACGCCGCTCGCCACGTTGCCGCGGCGGTTGAGCAGAATGCGCGCCGGCACCTGCTTGGCGGCGATGTCCTCGAGGGTGGAAATGCCGTGCTCCTCGGCGAAGTCGCGGTTGACGATGAGCTGCATCGGCGCCCAGGTGTAGATCACCGCCACGGTCTTCATGGAGTCGATGGGCCCGGAGAACGGCTCCTCGCCGTTCAGCGCCGCCTTGGCCTCGGCGTCATGGATCAGCGCCAGGTCGCACTTCTTCTGCTCGATCTGCATGACGTTGGCGAAGCCGCCGCCGGAGGTCTGGTAGGTGACCGTGGAACCGGGGTGCGCGGCTTTCACGGCGTTGTCCACGCCGGCGCCGATCAGCGACCACAGCCCGCCGGGACTGGCGCCGCACAGCGTCAGCGAATATTGCGCGGACGCGGCGCCGCTGAAGGCGATGCCGGTGGAAAACGTGGCGCAAAGGGCGAGCAGTTTCAGCGATCGTTTCATGGCGGTCTCTCTCCTGGTGTGATCCTCGGCCAGCGTTCGACTGCGTGAACCGCTGGGCGTTCGGGTTATCGTCCGGTCATTATGGGTCAAGTCGGATTTCCGCTCCCGAGCGCCGGTCAGTTGCCGGCTTGCCGATTAACTTAGAAATCTAACTTGTGGTTACAATAGCGTCTCTGGAAATCGCGTGTCAACCGACCCGGGTGGATGGTCGCGGAGGCCAGCGCGGGCCAGAGCCAGTGTACGACGGAGCCAGCCGATATGAATGAAAACACAGCCCATGCCGGCCGCGACGGCCTGCCGGTGAGCATCCAGGCGGACCGCGGCGAACCGGCCGAGACACCCTCGCGGACCCTGGTCGAGGAACTGGTCGCCGCCAATCGCATCCTCTTCCGGCATCGGGTCGTCGATGCATTCGGACACGTGAGTGTGCGCCACGACAAGGACTCCTCCCGTTTCCTGCTGGCGCGCAACATGGCGCCGGCGCTGGTGACCGAACTGGACCTGGTCGAGTTTCACCTCGACGGCACGCCGGTGGATGCCCATGGCCGATCCGTGTACCTGGAGCGGTTCATCCATGGTGAGATTTACCGGGCGCGCGAAGATGTCATGGCCGTCGTGCACAGTCACGCGCCCGCGGTGGTACCGTTCGGCGTGTCGCGCAGTGCGACGCTGATGCCGGTCTGGCACATGAGCGGGTTCCTCGGCCTCGAGACACCCGTGTTCGAGATTCGCGAAACGGCAGGCGATGCCAGCGATTTGCTGATTCGCGACAACGCGCTGGGAGAGTCACTCGCCGGTTCGCTCGGCGATGCCTGCGTGGTGCTGATGCGAGGCCACGGCGCCACCGTGGTCGGCGCGTCGATTCGCGAGGCGGTTTTCCGGGCGGTGTACACTCAGCTCAATGCCGAGCTTCAGCTCAACGCCCTGCAACTCGGCGACGTCAACTACCTGACCGAGGGCGAAACGCACACTACCACGGCGTCGGTGGGCAGCCAGGTGGACCGCGCCTGGAACCTGTGGAAGCGCGAGGTCGAGGCCGACCACGACGGCGAGGACGGCGGGGCGTGAACGGCATGTTGTCGGCGGCGCCGGGGGTGCCTGGCGGCGAGGCGCAGAGCGCGACACCGCCGGGCGACGGCGAAACGGCGACCTGCTGCCCGGCGAGGATGGCAGGCAGCGACACGGCTTGCGAATTGATCGGGTAGAACACGAGGGAGCCACTGCGTGGACAACAAGGCACGAGCAGGACTGATCGCGAATCGACTCGAGGAAGTCGACGAGACCACGCGCTCGATACTCGAGCACTGGATGAAGATCGCGCCGGACGATCGCCTCGCACACCTGCTTCGCGACGCCTCCCGCGGTCTCATGCGTTCGCTGCAGCTGCGCCTGTCCGAGCACGGCATCTCCTTCGGCCACTGGGTCTTCCTGCGCGTGCTGTGGACCTTCGACGGTCTCAGCCAGCGTGAGCTCAGTATCCAGGCGGGTCTGATGGAGTCCACCACCCATACCGCGCTCAACCGCATGCAGGAACTCGGCTTGATCGAACGCCGTCACAAACCCGGCAACCGTCGAAAGCTCCACGTGTTCCTGACCGCGCATGGCCGCGAGCTGGAGTCGGTGCTGGTTCCACTGGCGGAAGAGGTGAACCAGGTGGCGGTGGCGGGTCTGACATCGGCCCAGGTCGAAGCCGTTCGCAGCGCGCTTTTCACCATCATCACCAACCTGGCCGTGGACGAGGTGGAGGCCGCCGGCCGGGGCCAGCGGATCGTCTCCACCCGCGAACTGGCGCGTCACGGCCGGCGCCGCGGACGGTCGGACAAGTCCCCGGAACCCGATAACTGATCCCGCCGAACCGCGATTGTGCGTTGTCTCAGCCGGCCTGTTCGTGGTGCGCCGATTCCTCGCGGGCGGCGCCCAGTTCGCGCCAGTTCGTCTGCTTGCTGACCACGCCCTGGTAGGAGGCGATGCCGGTGTGGGGGATGCGCGGTTCGGTGGTGCCGAGCGCCTGGCCGCCGGCGGCCACCTCGCGGGCGGCGGCGACCATCAGTCGCCGGAATTCCACCACGGCAATGTCGCTGGCGCCGAGGACCTCCCGGGTACGGTCGATGATGGGGCCCATGGACGTCCACATGGCGATATCCTGGTTGGGAATGCCGGGAATACCCGTGAAGTCGTCGCCCTTCATGGCCTCGCGGTCCTGCAGGAAGTCGTTACCGAGATGGCGTGTGCTGGTGAAATCGGCATTGAGGTCGACGCCGGGCACGGCGCGACCGAACTCGCGCCACGTCTGCGTGTCGGGGCAATCGGTACCGCCCCAGGCGATGAAATGAAACACCGAGTTTTCATCGTCCTCGGGCACGATCACGCTGGCGACGTTGTACGAGGTGTTCGGCGGGATGAGTGCGACAAAGGGCGCGATGTACACGGTGACGCGCACGTAGTCGTGGGTCGCCGCGTTCTTGATCGGGCGACGCAGCGCCGCGTAGCGAAAGCCGAACGAGGTCGGCTGGGTCACCAGTCGCGGCGACTTGTCGGTTGACGGGCGAAGCCAGTGCGATTCGTTGGCGGCGGCGCTGTCGATGCGCGCCGGCACCATGTCGCTGGAGTGCAGGCTCGAGGAGTGGGCGGAGTCGATCTGTCCCTCCATGATCTGTGCCCAGTTGGCCGGTACCTTGATCTTGAGGATCGATACCGGCGTGTCGTCGTCGGGCGAGAACGACGGCCGCTGGAATGCCGGCACGTCGTCGGCCGGGCCCATGTACACCCACACCAGCCCGCCGCACTCCGTCACCGGGTAGGCGCGGTGGCGTACTTTCTCCTTGAGCTTGCTCTCGGGCGGCTCCGACAGCATGTCGACGCAGTTGCCCTCGACGTCGAACTTCCAGCCATGGTACAGACAGCGCAGGCCGCATTCCTCGTTGCGTCCGTAAACCAGCGAGGCGCGCCGGTGGGGGCAGAGTTCGTCGAGGGCGCCGAGCCGACCTTCCGAGTCCCGGAAGATGACGAGGTTATCGCCCAGCAGTCTCGACCGCACCGGCTTGCCATCGGGCACGGCGACTTCTTCCGAGAGCAGCGCCGGAATCCAGTGGCGGCGCATGAGCTGGCCCATGGGGGCATCGCCGGTGACGCGGGTGAGCAGGTCGTTTTCTTCGGCGGTCATCATAGTCGTCGTCCCGTGGCCGGTGGCATCTGTGGGTGGAAGGTAAAATATTAGATATCTAAGTCATTCGAATCAAGTCGGTCCGACAAGCCCGCGAAACACGGCACGGGTACCGACTTGCACAAATAAACTTAGAAATCTAAACTATTTGGTCATTCATGTCATCACCACCGTCGGCGCCCGACCCGGGAAACACGAACATGACTACACCTGCGAATGCCAGGGATTTCATGTCCCTCAAGCTTGACCGAAAGATCCCGCTGGCCGAGGACATCTGGCTGTTCGAGTTCGTGCGGCCACAGGGCGGCGCCCTGCCTGCCTTCGAGGCGGGGGCGCACGTGACCGTGATCACACCGTCGGGCGCGCGTCGGAACTATTCGCTGTGCAACGATCCTGCCGAGAACCAGCGCTACCAGCTCGGTATCAAGGCGGAGCGAAACGGTCGCGGCGCTTCGCTCAGCATGGTCGAGCAGACCGAGGTCGGGGACGTGTTGCCGGTCGCTGATCCCGAGAACTCCTTCGAACTGGTCGACGCCGAGGAGTACATTTTTATCGCGGGAGGCATCGGCATCACGCCGATCATGTGCATGGTCCGCTCGCTGATGGCGCGCGGGCACGCCGGGTTTCACTTGTACTACGTGACCCGCAGCCCCGAGTTGACGGCGTTCGGTGAAGAACTGGCCGACGGCGCGCTGGCCGATCGGGTGACCGTGCATCACGATGGCGGCGACCCCGACAACGTGTACGACTTCTGGCCGTTGTTCGAAAAGCCCGGCAAGGCCCACGTGTACTGCTGCGGGCCTCGCGCGCTGATGGAAGAGATTCGCGGCGTGTCCGGGCACTGGCCGCAGTCGCGCATCCACTTCGAGGACTTCGCCTCCGACGTGCAGGCGGTCCGCGAGGACGACCGCGCCTTCACCGTGAGACATGCCGATACGGGCGAGACGATCGAGGTGCCGGCCGATGCCACCATCCTCGATACGCTACGCCACGCCGGCCACGATTTGCCGAGTTCCTGCGAGAGCGGTACCTGCGGTACCTGCCGCACGGAGCTGGTCGAGGGCGAGGTCGACCATCGCGACATGGTACTGGAGGCGCACCAGCGCGAAACGCACATCATGATCTGCGTTTCGCGCGCACGTGGCGACGAACTCGTCCTGCGCTGGTGACCGGGCAGTGAGCGGCGGTCGCACCATCGGCCTGGGCGTGATCGGCCTCGGCCGCGGTTTCACGTTGATGCTACCGACGTTCGTGCGCGATCCGCGCTTTCGCCTGGTGGCCGCGACCACGCCGGGCGCAGAGGCACGCGCCGCCTTCGAGCGCGATTTCGGCGCCCGTTCCCACTTGTCGGTCGACGAACTGCTTGCCGATCCGGCGGTGGATGCGGTTTACGTCGCCAGCCCCCACCAGTTTCATTGCGAGCACGTCTGCGCAGCGGTGGCTGCCGGCCGTCACGTGCTCGTCGACAAGCCGTTGGCGGTCAGCCTGGAAGAGGGCGAGCGCATGGTGGCGGCGGCGTGTTCGGCGCCGGTGCACGTCGTCGTCGGCCCCAGCCACAGCTTCGACGCGCCGGTGTTGAAGGCGTGCGAGATCATTGCCTCGGGCGCGGTCGGCAGTCCGCGCATGATCCACGCGTTCAATTACACCGACTTTCTCTACCGGCCGCGACGCCCGGAAGAACTCGACACGGCGCGCGGCGGCGGCGTGGTCTACAGCCAGGCGGTGCACCAGGTCGACGTGGCGCGTGCACTGGCCGGGACACGGGCGACACGCGTCACCGCCCTGACCGGCAACTGGGACCCGGCGCGACCGACAGAGGGCGCATACAGCGCCTTGATGGAGTTCGAAGACGGCGCCTTCGCCTCGCTCACCTACAGTGGTTACGGTCGCTTCGACAGCGACGAGTTCATGGACTGGCATGGCGAGCTGGGTCGACGCAAGGACCCCGCGGACTACGGCGGCGCCCGCCGAGCCCTGGGGCGCGGTCTCGACGCTGCCGGGGAAACGGCGCGCAAGCGCGCACGGAACTACGGGCACGTCGATTCGTCACGGTTCCTCGAGGCGCCGTTGCCGCACGCCCACGAGCACTTCGGCGTTGTCACGGTGTCGTGCGAGCGAGCGGATCTGCGGCTGAAGCCCGACGGCGTGGAAGTGTTCGGCGACGACAGGCGTGAATTCGTCGCCCTGGCGGCGCCCAAGGTGCCTCGTATCGAGGTCATGAACGAGCTGTATGACGCGGTGACAGGCACCGCGCCACCCGTACACTCGGCCGCGTCGGGGCTCGCCAGCCTCGAAGCGGCCGTCGCGATCCTGAACTCGGCCAGGGACCGCGGTCCGGTCAGGTTGTCGAGGCAGGTCGCCGTCAACGAATCCCACTAACGAGGAGCGAACGTGTCCAACCTTCAACTCTCCGTCGCCATCGGCGACTACGACCGTAACCGGCCCCTGATCGACGGTCGCGTGAAGATCGACGGCGTCGATCCGGTGTTCATGACCCTGTCGCCGGAGGAGATCTTCTTTCGCGCCTTCCGGCAGCAGGCATTCGACGTGTGCGAGGTGTCGTTCGGTTCTTATGTCGTGACCGTCGACCAGGGCAATCCGCACTACGTGGCGGTGCCGGCGTTTCTCTCGCGCGCCTTCAGGCACTCGTCGATCCTGGTGCGCACCGACACCGGGATCGAGCGGCCGGAGGATCTGAAGGGGCGCCGCATCGGCATCGCCGAGTACCAGCTGAGCGCCAACGTCTGGGCGCGGGCATTGCTCGAGGACGATCACGGCGTGAAGCCATCCGACATTCGCTGGGTGCGCGGCGGCATGGAGGCGAGCGGCCGCCCGGAGAAGCTCAAGCTCGAGTTGCCGGCCGACGTCTCGATCGAGGATGCGCCCGACGGCAGATCCCTCAACGACCTGCTGTCCGCCGGCGACATCGACGGCTTCATCGGGCCGCGCACGCTGTCGTGCTTCGATCGCGGTCATCCGCACGTGGGTCGCCTGTTCGTCGATTCGGCTGCCGCGGGTGCCGAGTACTACCGGCGCACCGGCATCTTTCCGATCATGCACCTGCTCGGCGTCCGGCGTCGGCTCGCCGAACAGCATCCCTGGCTGCCGACGGCGCTGTTCAAGGCCTTCGACGCGTCGAAAAAGCAGTGCCTGGCCAGCCTGTCGGATACGTCGGCAACGAAGGTCACGCTGCCCTTCGTCGAGGAACGACTGGCCGCCGCCCGGCATCTGCTCGGCGACGATTTCTGGTCCTACGGCGTGCCGGCCAACCGCCAGGTACTCGATACGTTTCTCGACCATCACCACCGGCAGGGCCTGTCGAGTCGGCGCATCACCGTCGAAGAGCTGTTCCATCCCTCCACGCTGGAGTCCTACAGCATCTAGTCACCGTAACCGGCACGTCGGGAACGCGTTCATGCGCACGGGCGACCAGCCACTTCGGGGCGTCGGCTTCCTGGTTTCGAGCCTCGTCCTGATGGCGTTGATGAGCGCGCTCGTGAAACTGGTGTCGCCACGGCAGCCGCTGGCGGAGGTGGTGTTCTATCGGTTCGCGGGGTCGTTGCCGCCCCTGTTGTGGATCCTGTACCGCCACGGCGGCCTCGGACTGCTGCGCACGACACAACCGGCGCAACACCTGGTGCGGTCGCTGTTCGGCGTGCTCGGCATCGCGCTGTACTTCTATGCACTGGGCGTCATTCCCATGGCGGACGCGACCGCGTTGACATACTCCGCGCCGTTGTTCCTGGCCGTGTTCGCCGTGGTTCTCCTCGGCGAGCGAGTCCACGCGGCCGCGTGGCTGGCGGTCGGCGCGGGATTCGTCGGCATGCTGCTGGTGGCGAATCCGCGCGGTCACGGCATTGGCGTGGGTACGGCGGCGGCGATCGGTTCGGCGGTGTTCGGCGCCCTGGTGTCGGTATGGATCCGTCGCCTGAGCGCCAGCGACGCCCCGGTGACCATCGCGGTTTTCTACAATACGTTCGGCATGATCGTGGCCGCCGCCTGGCTGGTGACGTCGGTCGGATCTCCGGGATTCGACATGGATACCATGTACATGGGCGTCGCCGGATTGCTGGGCGGTGCACAACAGTACCTGATGACGAGCGCGTTTCGCTATGCCGAGGCCAGCTTCCTGGCGCCGCTGCAGTACCTGCTGCTGGTGTTTGCCGCCGTGGTGGGGTGGCTGTTCTGGGACGAGGTGCCGACCCTGGCGGCGGTTGCCGGTGCACTCATCATCAGTGCGAGCGGCGTGTACATTGTTCGCCAGCAGGGCCGTCGGGCATAATCGCGGACCGCCCAGACGACCGTTCCGTACCCGCCATGTTCGAACACAACGAGACCCTGGAAGCCGCGCGCCGCCGCAATGTAAACGATGCATTGTACGAGGATGTCGGTCGTTGCGACTGGACCGCGCGGCTGGTGCCGCCCGGGCGCGCGATCGCGGCGCGGGTCGTGGCAAAGGAAGCCGCGGTGCTGTGCGGCAGTGCCTGGTTCGAAGACTGCTTTCGCGCGCTGGACCCCGGTGCCGGGATCGACTGGCATCATGCCGACGGCGACGATGTCGCTTCCGGCGATACGCTGTGCGAACTGCGCGCCGATGCCCGCGCGGCGTTGAGCGCGGAGCGCTCGGCGCTCAATTTTCTGCAGATGCTCTCTGCCGTCGCCACCGAGACGCGCCGCTATGCGCGCGCCATCGAGGGCCTGTCGCCCAATCCGCGCGGCTGCCTCATGCTCGATACGCGTAAAACGCTGCCCGGACTGCGCCAGGCGCAGAAGTACGCCGTGCGCACCGGGGGTGGCACCAACCATCGAATGGCATTGTGGGACGGCATCCTGATCAAGGAAAACCACATTGCCGCCGCCGGTGGCGTCGCCGCCGCACTGGACGCGGCGCGCGCGCTCGATGCCGGTGTCGATATCCAGATCGAGGTGGAGAATCTCGCCCAACTCGACCAGGCGCTGGACGCCGGCGCGCCTTACGTGCTGCTCGACAATTTCTCGCTCGAGGACATGCGTCGTGCCTGCGAGGTCAACGGCGGTCGTGCCATGCTGGAAGTCTCGGGCGGCGTCGATATCGACAGCGTGCGCGCCATTGCGAAGACGGGCGTCGATCGAATCTCCAGCGGCAAGCTGACCAAGGACGTGCGCGCGGTCGATTTCTCCATGCGCGTCATCGATTGACGACCAGGCGCGGCAGCGCCCACGTCAACGCCAGCGCCAGCACCGAGAGCGCCGCCATCACCTGGAACATCAGCACGTAATCTCCCCCCACGTCGAAGGCGGCGCCACCGGCGTAGGCGCCTAGGCCGCCGGCACCGTGGTGGACCATGGTCACGATGCCCGTGAGAGTGCCGAGTTTCGCGTCGCCGAAGTGATTGCGCGTGAACACCACCGTCAGGGGTGCGGTTATCCAGAAGGTCATGCCGTAGAGCAGCGCAAACGCGCCGATGGCGACGGGATGATCACTGGCCAGCACGAGCATGAAGATCACGATCCGCACGGCGAAGCACAAGGCGGTCGGCAGGAGCGGGCCCACCCGGTCGGCCAGGTATCCGGCAAGGAGCACGCCGCCGAGGCCCATCAGTCCCATGAAGGCATACAGGTTGCCCGCGAGCAGCGGGTCCATGCCCTGGTCGCGGGCATAGGCGACGACATGGGTGGCGACGAAGAAGTCCTGGAACCCGCACACGGCGTACAGCGCCAGCAGGCCAATGAAGTACGGGTCGGCAAAGGGCCGGCCGGTGGCGGTGACGACCGGCATCGCGGCGCCGGCCCGCCGCCCGTGTGCGCGGGTGACGGGCAGTGCGGCCAGCAGCGCCAGCGGAACCACGAGCGCCACGCCGGCGAGGCCAAGCACCGTGAAGGAACCGCGCCAGCCGATGGCCGCGAGTTGTTGCGTCAACACCAGGATGATCATCAGCTGACCCACGCCCATGCCGGATATCGCGATGCTGTTGGCGAGACCGGCGCGGTCGGGAAAGTAGCGGCTCACGACGACGCCGATGGGCGTGATGGAGGTACCGGCCGATGCCAGCGCGAACACGATGCCGTAGAGCACGATGGCTTCGGCGGGCGCATCGATGCCCCGCATCAACGCGATGGAGACACCCGACACGAACATCGCGAAGGCGAGCACCGTCCACGCGTTGAAGCGATCGACCAGGCGGCCGGTGAACGGCAGCGCGAGGGCGGAGACGATCATGAACAGCGTGACCGTCAATGACAGCGTGGATCGCCCCCAGTCGAGATCATCGGCCATGGGCCGCAGCATGAGTCCCATGGTGAAACGGGAGCCGCCGTTGTAGAGCAGCACCACGAAGCCGATGACGAGCACCAGCAGGGCGGGGCGTACTCGCAGGCCGGCCATGTGCTCAGCCCACCATGACGATCAGCACGATGGCCGCGGCCACCATCGCGATGCCCAGCGTCTCCAGCGCGCTGATGCGTTCGCGGAATACGAATACCGTGGCGAGGTAGGTGAACACCAGTTCGATCTGCCCCAGGGCGCGCACGAAACTCGCGTTGACGATGGTGAAAGCCGTGAACCAGCCGATCGACGCCAGCATGCCCGTGATCCCCACCAGCCCGGCCCATCGCCAGTTCTTCAGCACGCGCGTGAACTCGCCGCGTTCGCGCCATAACAGGTAGGCGCCCATCAGCACGGTCTGGATTGCGAGACTCACCGCGAGCGTGAAGCCGGCGGCCATGACGAAGTTGTCGTGTTCCAGGGACAGCGAGGCACCGCGGAAACACACCACCGAGGCGCCCAGCCAGGCGGCGCAGGCGAGACCGATGAGCGTCGGCCGGGACAGGATGGCGCTGGCCAAGGCGCGAAAAGACAGTCCGGTGGCGCCCATGGTCAGGGCGATCACGCCGAGGGCGCTGATGACGATGGCGACGATGGCATAGGGCCCGAGCTCATCGCCCAGCACGAGGGCGCCGAGAATGGCGACCATCACCACCTCGAGCTTTGAGAACGTGGTGCCGACGGCGAAGCTGCGAAACGAGAACAGCCACAGCAGGAACACGGTGAACAGGATCTGGGAAACGCCGCCGAGCAGGCAATAGACTAGGAATACCGGATTCGCCACCGGGTAGTCGAAGCCGCCGACGAGCTTGAGCGCGGTCACGTAAAGGACCGCGAGCGGCAGCGCGTAGAAGAAGCGGGCATAGGCGGCGCCCGCGTTGGAGAGTCGCCCGGTCAGGTGTTTCTGTATCGCCGAACGCAGGTTCTGGAAGAACGCGGCGGCGATGGTAATCGGAATCCAGGCCTCGATCACGCGGCGGCGCTCCCGGTGCAGTCATGGCCGCGAGCGACGCCGGCCCGGCTCGCCGCGTCAGCGTGCTTCATGGAGGATCACCGTACCGGAAAGGCGGTCGTGCAGCGCCTCGCGGCGCGCATTGAAAAGGATCCAGAGGTATCCCGCGCCGACCGGCAGCCAGGACAGGATTGCGGCGGCGAAACGCACGGTCAGGGCCCGCGTACCCGGAGCACCGCCGTCGCGCGCCTGCAATCGCAGTCGCCAGGCTCGCATGCCGAGGGTCTGTCCGCCGAAGCGCCAGAAGCCGGCGAAATACGCGAAGCAGACCGTCAGCAGGTAGGCGCGGATACACCACTCCACCGGAGTCCACTCACGAACGGCCTCGTCGATGAAGACCAGCGGGACCGCGGCCAGCATGAGCACGGCGAACAGCAGCAATCCATCGTATAACATGGCGCCGAGACGACGCGGCAGCGATGCCGGGCCCGGTCGTGGGGGGGACGCCGACATGGCGATGTCAATGGCCGCGGGCGAAGAGTTTTACACAGGACATTAACAAAAATTTATTGTGGTACTTGCGCATCATTGTTTTGAAAGCTCAAAAGATAGGGTTTGTATTTTGTTGAATTTATTAGTAAAAAAGCGGCGGCTTATATGCCTCGCGTTAATTCGCTTGCGACGAACGGTACTTGACTCCCTCGTCGCGGACAACTTATTCACAGAGTTATCCACAGGCTGACGGGCACGTTGCACGCCCTGGCAGCGCGGCGTTTCACCGTAAACCGGATCGGCGGGATCTGCCGATTGTAACCGCGAACGGGGGCGGCGTAACCGGCGCCCGTGGCGCGAGGCGCTGTTGAACCGGCGCCGATTCATTCTGCGGACAGCTTGTGCACGTTATCGTGCCGCCATTGCGCTGATCGGAGCGCCGAATTTCGATCCTGCGGCGGCCGCTTGCGGTCGCGCCATTCATCGTCAACGAGGGAGTTCGATGGCACATCGCACAGTCTGTCTTGTCCTCGCCGCATCGCTGGCTTCCGCGCCGGCCCTGTCGTTCGCCGGGGAATCCTGGCAGGACAAGCTCAAGCAGCAACTCAAGAACGACAACGTATCGCGCACGCTGGGCACGGTTGCCGGCGCCTTGCTCGGTTCGCAGATCGGCGACGGTCGCGGGCAGGTCGCGGCCATCGCCGCGGGTGCGGTCGCCGGTTACTGGCTCGGCGGCAAGTTCAGCGCGAAATTGCGCCAAAGCGATCGCGCGGGAATCGCCAGCGCCACCGAACGTGCCATCGAGACGGGCGAGACGACGACGTGGACGAATCCCGATACGGGGGTCAGCACGCGTGTATCGGTCGGCGAGGCCGAGCGCACGTCCGCGACAATGGACGGCGTCGCGCCGATGGAGCGGATGCCACCCCTTGAAGTCATCGATGCCTACTACGTGCCGACGGTCAATCTCAACGTGCGCGGCGGTCCGGGCACCGACTACCGGGTGCTCTACACGCTCAAGGAAGGCACGGCGGTGCCGGTCATCGGTCGGGTCAGCGGCAGCGACTGGTTCGCCATCGCCGAGGGTGGCGAGGCGGCTGGTTTCATCTACGCACCGATGACCGCGCCGGCGGGTCCGGATCTGCCCGCTTCGGGTGCCGTTCGCGATGCCATCGCTGGCAAGGTGCAGTCCGAACGCCACGAGGTGGCGGAAGTGACTTGCCGCGACGTGACCCAGGAAGTGACGCTGAACGACGGTTCCAGTGATTCCCATGCGTTTCGTGTCTGTCAGCAGCCCGACGGCAGTTGGGTGCAGGCATGATGCGCGCGCAATGGGCCATGCAAAGGCGCCTCGGGGTCGGCATCGTTCTGGTCGTGGCGATGGCGCAACCGACGACGTCGGTTGCGCGGGAACTGGTGATCGACGCCGGCGCGTCCGTCAGCGTCGACGACGCGTTCTCCTGCGAGCCGTCGGCCGGAATCACCGTGTATGCCGATTCGCCCGACGTGTTCCAGGCCGGCTCGGCGAGAATGCAACGGCTGGTCGACGTCACCCAGGCGATCCTGCGTTACGAATGCCCGTCGCTGGACTCTCTACACGTTACCGGCCGCCTGGCCGGTGTCGAGGCGAGCGTTTACGATGGCGTAGCCAACGCCGTCGACGACTGGATGGTCACCGCCCGCCGCGCCGTGAGTGCGAGCGAGGCCGGCGGGACGGTGCCGGCTCCAGCGCCGCCGGCGACGGACGAACGGGTCATCAGCGTGGCGTCGGTAAGACTGGACATGGGTGTCGACACGGTGCGCCAACGAATCGACGAGGTATTCGGCGTCGAACCGGTTTACGAACCCGCCGACGGCATCATGCGACTCCATCGTCCCGGATGCCCCGAGGCACCGCTGGCGCCGGGCGCCGGCGATCGTTACGACAGGCCCGAAGCGAATTGTGTGACGGCCTGGTTTACCGATCGCAGGCAGGCGGGTCTGTATCGGTTTCGCTACACGCAGTCGGCCGAGGGCAGCATCGAGGCGGTGCGTCGCGTGCTGGTGGAGAACTTCGGCGAGCCGCGGGCAGACGACTGGAACGAGGCGGGCGACTACCAGTCGCTCCTGTGGACCGCACCCGCGGATGCGACGACGCCCGGCGAGGTGCTCGAGGCGCGTCTGTTCCGCGATGCGGGGGCCACCGTCATCGATATCATACTGGCCGACCCGCGACTGGCCGGCGGCGACGAATTACCCGGGCCGTCGGACCGCGACTCTGATCGCCCGGCGCTGAAACTCTGAGGGCCTGGTCACACGGTTCCGATCGAGCGGGATTTCGCGCCATCGTTTCCGTTCGGCCCGGCGCTTCGAGGCATCATGGTGAAGCCACGGCGACCGCAAGCAACGCCGTCAAACACGCAGAACAGACCGGGCGGTCGCCGCGAACGGGTTGGGTGGACAGACCCTGGCCGGCAGGCGTCGGTTTCGCCTGCGACATCGGGCCGTGGTCGACTGGTGCCCCGACCAGGATTTGAACCTGGGACCTTCCGCTTAGGAGGCGGATGCTCTATCCAGCTGAGCTATCGGGGCGGTGGTGGAGCCGTGAGGGCGATCGTCATCGAACGACGCGCCATCGTCAAGCGAGAGGTCAACCGCGATCGTCGTCGGCGATCGCGCCGCTCGGGTAGAACTTGCTGTACCAACTCCAGTTGTGACTCTGGGTGAGCCAGTTGCGGTAGAACGGGTGGTTGAGGTGGTGGTCCCTGATCTCGAACCACCGCGAACCGATACCCTCGATCACCTGCATGGGGTCGATGCGGCCATCGTTGATCTCGAGATGGATGTGGGGATAGATCATCTCCGGCCGGGCACTGTTTTGTGTCACGTTGCCCGAGAGCCCCACGTTCGCGATGACGTCACCCTTTCGAACCTTGGGTAGATTGCCCTGGCGAATGGCGCGGGTGGCGCGATCGAAGAGTGAGGCCGCGCGCAGGTTGTCGAGATCGAGGTCGGATTGACTCAGGGCTTCCATGGACTTTCCGAGAATGACCGATGCGTATCGCCGCAATGCCCTGTCGTATCCGCGCTCGGAGTCGTTGCCGAATTCGTTCAGCTCTTCGCGCGTGAGTAGCGGCTTGTAATTCGATCGTGTCGGTTCGCGCAGCAGGTGCATGTAAGTGACCTCGATGTTGTCCTGCGTCAACACCAGGTAGTTGCCGGCGCCGCCACGCTGGTAGCCCGCTCGCACGATGGTCCCGTCCATGACCGCGAGAACCGGCTCGCCCAGGTCACCGCCGATGTCCAGTCCCTCGTGCGAATAGCCGTTACGGCGCGCCTTGAACAGTCCCCACGGCTTGATGTCGTCGACTTCCAGGCTGTGCACGGGCAGGCCCATGCGGCCGAGGAACGGTCGCGCCTCTAGAACGCCTTCGGCGGCTTCGACCGCGGCGTAGGCATTGCGAAAGCGCGCCGCCTTGTAGACGAGGGAAAGCGCCACGCGGCGGGCGTTGGCATCGCCCTCACTTGGCACGGAGAGATGCTCGTTGTCGGAAAACGCCTCGATGAACCGCTCCTCGCGCGTGGCGAGATTGTTTTCCTGCTCGATGTCGTTCGTTACCCACGATTCCGCTTCGCCCATCAGGCGGTCATTGGCGACGTCGCTGTACAGGCGCTGGTATCCCTCACCGCCGATGTGCAGCAGGTACAGGTGAACCAGCGGCAGTTCCTGGGGGAGCTCCTCTGCCCCGTAGAGCAGGTCGAGCATCAGCAGGCGCAGTTCCAGAACGTTCCAGGTGCTGAAACGTTGTCGCTTCTCCTCGTAGAAGGCGCGGGTGAGATTGGTGGAGCTCCAGCCATAGGGCAGCTCGCGCAGCAGGGGACCGAGCCCGCCGGCGGCCAGCGACTCGAGGCGCTCGGCGCCGACGTCGCGAAAAATCGTATCGAGCATGTCGACGAACTTGTCCTGCTCGGCGTCCTCGGCGGCGATCAGGGCATTGCCCGCACCGACCACGGGCGTGTGCGCGGACAGCGACTGCACGATGGCGTCGACGCGGTGATCGTAGAACGCATTGGGTTCGGGTGGCTTGGGCAGGGTCACCCGCTCGACCAGGTCGGCGCGCCGGGTCGCATTGAAAATGGTATCCAGGCCCGGTGTCGCATTGTCCTCGCGGGCGATGGCGGCGACGGCCAGCACCATGTTCACGAAGCGCCGATAGGCCTTCTCGTAGTCGCTTCCGAAATAAATGATGGTAGGGTCGCGCAGTCGGTTCTGGATCTTGTCGTTGGAGTAGGCCGGTTCGATTTCACGCACGGCCATCGCCTTCTTTTCCCTCAGGTAGGACAGCAGCTCGATGTCCCGATCGGCGTCGTCGAGACTGCGGGTGTAGATGGCATCCTCGATGTACCAGTCGGGCGAGAAGCTGGTCCATAACCAGGTCGGCAGGGTGGGGTCGACAGGATCGATGGCGACCGTCGTGTTGCTCAGTATGTTCCGGAACTGGTTCTCGAGCAGGGCGTCGTGTACCTGCTGTCGGCGCGGCTCGACGTAGAGCTCGTTGGCCGTGTAGAACATCGACGCCGCCGCCGCGATCATCATGATGGCGAGCGTGCCGACCCACAGGGTCATCAGTCCGGAGCGTGTACGTACGCGCCGCATGTAGCGATGTTCGTCGTCGTCGGGCCGCACGCGCGGGAACATGAACCAGCGCTTGGGCAGGAGGACGACGTTGGGATCGATCAGTTCGGGCTTGAGGCCGTTTCGCTCGAGTTCCGTATCGAGGTCGGCGATGACCCGCAGGTTGCGGTGCGTCGGGAGCTGCAGGCCGGCGTCGTCGATCTGAAACTCGGGCGTCTCGCCGCCGCCCGCCTCGTCGTCATCGACCGAGTGCAGACCCTGGCGTGTCGTCGTCTGGAGCTTGGGTTCGTTCTTGATCAAGATCTTCTCGAATTCTACCGGCGGGTCTGGTGTTCGCCGATGGATGGTCGAATCCGGTCGTGCCCCCACAACGGCCCTGCGGCCGTCGGTACGCTGCCCCCGGCCTGACGCCCGGAATCGCCGGATACGTCTTGTTGTTTGTTATAAGTATAAACGTCCATTATCTCACTTTTGCAAGGGCGGGTGAACTGGGTCGTGCCGGCCGCGAGGCATCAGAATCCGGCCGCGCAGCCGTCCTTGCGGGCATCGCTGGCGCCCTGGTAGCCCGCCGCGGTGGCGACGATCGCCTGGGCACCCCCGAACAGGCCGTGAGGCGGCGCCCGATCGACGAGGTGGCCGCGTGCCGCGAGTCCGTCGGCCGCCTCTTCGCTGACGCCGGCCTCGAGCGCCACGTCGAGGCCGTCGCCCACGAACCAGCGCGGCGCGTCGAGCGCCGCCTGCAGGTTCTGGCCGAAATCCTCCAGCCGGCTGACCAGTTGCAGGTGCCCCTGCGGCTGCATGTGGCCGCCCATGACGCCGATGGCGCTCAGCGACTTGCCGCCGCGGGTGAGAAATCCTGGGATGATGGTATGAAAGGGCCGACGGCCGCCGGCGACGCAATTGGCGTGTGCCGGGTCGAGGACGAACCCCGCCCCGCGATTGTGCAGGCTGATGCCTGTGCCGGGCACCACGACCCCGGAGCCGAAGCCCTGGAAGTTGGACTGGATCATCGAGATCATGGTGCCGTCGGCGTCCGCGGCGCACAGGTATACGGTGCCGTGATCGGCTGGCGGCAGGGCGTCGGGTGCCCGGGCCGATGCGGGGTCGATGCTGTCCGCGAGGCGTTGCAGTCGCCCGGTGTCGAGCAGGTCGGCCACCGCCACGCGCATGTGGTCGGGATCCGCGACGTGTTCGAGGGCGTCGGCGAAGCCGAGTTTCATCGCTTCGATGCCGAGGTGCATGGCCTCGGCCGAATCCGGATCGTGGCGACCCACGTCGAGACGGGACAGGATGCCCAGTGCGATCAGGGCGGCCATGCCTTGTCCGTTCGGCGGCAGTTCGTGGACTTCCAGCGACCGGTAGCGCACCGCGACCGGATCCACCCATGTCCCGCGGTGGCTGGCCAGGTCCTCGCGGGTCATGGCGGCGTCGTGACGGGCGGCGTCGCCGGCGATCGCCGCGGCGAGCTCGCCCCGGTAGAAGGCCTCGCCACGGGTTCGCGCGATCGCTTCGAGTGAATCGGCGGCCGCGGCATTGGTGAACAGCGCCCCCACCCCGGGGGCGCCGCCGCCCGGCATGAACGTATCGCGAAAGCCGTCCAGGTGTTGGTACCGTTCGATCGATGCCGACCACAGGTGCTGGATCACGGGCGTGACGGCGTAGCCGTCGCGCGCATAGTGCACGCCCGCCTCGAACAGTGACTCGAAGGGCAGCTTGCCGAACCGTTGCGACAGGGCGACCCACGTGTCCACCGCGCCGGGAACCGTGACTGCCTCCCAGCCCACCGCCGGCATTGCCGACAGGGTCGAGAATCGATCGCGAGACCAGGCGGCCGGCGCACGCCCCGATCCGTTATATCCGTACAGCTGGTTGTCGCGACTGACGATGGCAAAGGCGTCGCTGCCGATGCCGTTGCCGGTGGGTTCCACCACGGTGAGGCAGATCGCGGCGGCCAGCGCGGCATCGACGGCGTTGCCGCCGCGGCGCATGGCATCGATACCGGCCTGGGTGGCCAGTGGCTGCGATGTCGCCACGATATTGCGGGCGTGAACGTCCGAGCGTCGACTCGGATAGGCGAAAAGGTCGGGACGGATGTAGGCGATCGACATGGGCAAGGGGTCAGCTGGAGAAGGGGGTGGCTCCGGTGTCGGAGACGCGCTGCATTATAGGTCACGAAAGCGTCCATGCGGGCCGGGTTCTTACGCAGTCCGGTCGCGTGGCGAGTTACAATGGCGCCATGTCCATTCTGTTTACCGGCAACGACGAAGACATCGATGTGTGGATGCGCGAGATTCGCGCGGCGGCACCCGGCATCGACCTGAGGCGGCCCGCCCAGATCGACGACCCGGGGTCAGTGCGTTTTGCCATCGTTGGACGCACCCGCCCGGGCGAGCTGCGTGACTATCCCAACCTCGAGGCGATCCTGTCGATGTGGGCCGGGGTCGAGCACCTGCTCGCCGACGAAACCGTTCCCGATCATCTACCCATCGTCCGCATGGCGGAGCCTTCGCTGACGCGGGGCATGGTGGAATACGTCTGCTGTCACGTGCTCAACACGCTGTTGCGTACCGACCGCTACGACACGGATCGCTGGGACCACCCGCAACGGCTCGCGCCTCGGTTCGCACCCGACTGGCCAGTGGGCATCATGGGCATGGGCGTGCTTGGCAGTGCCTGCGCCCGGGCGCTTGCCGGTCTCGGCTTCCCCGTGAACGGCTACAGCCGAACACCGTCCGACGTCGCCGGGGTGCGCGGATTTTCAGGGCCCGAGCAGCTTGGGGCGTTTCTCGGCGCCTCGCAGGTCCTGGTCTTGCTGCTGCCGAACACGTCCGGCACGCGCGACATCCTCAATCGCGATACCCTGTCGCGCCTGCCCCCGGGGGCCGCGATCATCAATGCCGGCCGCGGAGAGCTGATCGACGACGAGGCGCTGCTTGGCGCGCTGGACAGCGGACATGTCGAACGCGCCGTTCTCGACGTGTTTCGCGACGAGCCGCTTGCCGATGATCATCCCTACTGGTCGCATCCGTCCGTGACCGTCACGCCGCACCTCGCCAGCATTACCAATCCCCGCACCGCGGCGCCGGTGCTGGCCAGGAACCTGGCACGGCTCGAGAGCGGAGAGCCGGCGGAGCCGCTCGTGGACCGGGGCCGTGGCTACTGAACCTCGCCAGTCGCGGCGGGCCCGCCGCGCCGGCGCCTGACCCAGGGCGCGTCCGTGCATCCCGACATCGTGGCGCGACTCGCGCCCGCGCTGTTCGTGTTGTTATGGAGCACCGGCTACATCGCCGCCAAGTGGGGACTGCCCTATGCCGAGCCGGCCACGTTCCTGTTCCTTCGCTTCGTCGTTGCCGCCGCGCTGCTGGCAATCCTGGTGCGCTGGCGGCGCGCGCCGATGCCCCGCCGTGCGCGCGATATCGGCCATCTCGCGGTCACCGGCATCCTGGTGCACGGCATCTACCTGGGCGGCGTGTTCGTGGCCATCGAGTCGGGGATCAACGCCGGCGTCGCGGCGCTCATCGTCGGCATCCAGCCGCTGCTGACCGCGGTCATGGTCGGTCCGTTTCTCGGCGAAGTCGTCACGCGCCGGCAGTGGATCGGCTTTGCCGCCGGACTGGCCGGCGTGTTCCTGGTCGTGTTCGGCAGGTTCGATGTCACCGGACAGCACCTCGCGGGGCTGTCGCTTTGTATTGCCTCGCTCGTTGCCATCAGCATCGGCGCCGTGTACCAGAAGCGTTACGGCGCCGACATGGACCTGCTGTCCGGCTCGCTGGTGCAGTTCGTCGCCGCCGCCGTGTTCATCGGCGTCTTCGCACTGGCCTTCGAGACGGGTCGCATCGAGTGGCACCCCCGGTTCTGGATGGCGCTCGCGTGGTTGTGCCTGGTGCTCTCCATCGGCGCCGTCACGCTGCTCATGTGGCTGATTCGCCGTGGCGCCGCCTCGCGTATCGCCAGCCTGTTCTATCTCGTGCCGCCGCTGGTCGCGGTGGAGGCATGGCTGCTGTTCGGCGAGACACTCGACGGCGCCGCCATGGCCGGTATGGTCCTGTGTGCCGGCGGCGTTTGGCTGGTGCTGAAACCCGGTGCGCCGCCGAGATGACGCATCGCGCCGTCCAGCGGTCGTTGTTCGGGCAGTCGCGGTCCGCGGGCGGCGAGTATCTCGACGGGCTCCTCGCCTACCTTCCGGCGCTGTTCGACGAGGCCGGAGCCGATGATCTGTTTGACCAGCTGCGGAGTGAAGTTGTGTGGCGACAGCCCCGGATAAGGCTTTTCGGACGGGACGTGAAATCGCCGCGGCTGGCGGCCTGGCACGGAGATCCGGATGCGGTATACACGTACTCGGGCCTGCGAAACGAGCCGCTGCCCTGGACGGAGCCCCTGGTGGCGGTGCGCCGCCGGGTGGAAGTCGCCGCCGGGGCGCGTTTCAACTCCGTGCTGCTCAACTTTTACCGGGACGGCGACGACGCCATGGGTTGGCACAGCGATGACGAGCCGACGCTGCATCCCGAGGCGCCGATCGCCTCGCTCAGCCTGGGTTGCGAACGACGATTCAGCCTGAAGCACAGACGCCTGAAGAATTCGCGACTGGACTTGCACCTGGGGCACGGTTCGCTGCTCATCATGCGCGCGCCGATGCAGCGCGACTGGCGACACGCGCTGCCCCGGGCGCGCGGTGTTCACGATGGCCGCATCAATCTCACCTTCAGGTGCGTGGCATGAATGAGATGACGACCCGACCGCTGGCCGACCGAATGCGGCCGCGCAGCCTCGAGGAATTCGTCGGACAATCGCAATTGCTCGCACCCGGCCGGGCGCTTCGCGCGGCCGCCGAGGGCGGACGGCTCGCGTCGATGATCCTGTGGGGGCCGCCGGGCACGGGCAAGACGACGCTGGCGCGGATCCTGGCAAGCCACGCCGGACTCGCCTTCGACACGCTTTCCGCGGTGACGGATGGCGTGCGCGAGGTGCGGCGCGTGGTGGAGGAGGCGCGCCAGCGGGATACCGGTACACTGCTGTTCGTCGACGAGGTGCATCGCTTCAACAAGTCGCAACAGGATGCCTTCCTGCCGCATCTCGAGTCCGGGTTGCTGGTGTTGATCGGTGCGACCACCGAGAATCCGGCCTTCGCCCTGAACAACGCCCTGTTATCGCGGGCGAGCGTGCACGTGCTCGAGCCGTTGACGGCGGACGACTTGCGCGCGATCGCCCAGGGCGCCCTCGACGATGCCGAACGCGGCCTCGCGGGCGACGGGATCACGCTCGAGGCGTCGGCCATGGACGCGCTGGTGAGCGCCGCCGACGGAGACGCCCGCCGCCTGCTCAACCTGCTGGAGACCGCGGCGATGCTGGGGCGCCGGCGCGCGGACCCGGCGGTCGTGGACGTCGCCTGTGTTGCGGAGGCCGCCAGTGCCTCCGTGCGACGGTTCGACCGCGGCGGTGACGTGTTTCACGACCTGACGTCGGCGCTGCACAAGTCGATTCGCGGCTCGAATCCGGACGCCGCCCTGTACTGGGTCGCGAGGTTGCTCGACGGCGGCTGTGATCCGCTCTACATCGCCCGGCGCCTGGTCAGGATCGCCAGCGAGGACGTGGGCAATGCCGACCCGCGCGCGCTGCCACTGGCGGTAGCCGCAGCCGACGCCTATCAGCGCCTGGGCAGCCCCGAGGGCGAACTGGCACTGGCACAGGCGGCGGTCTACCTGGCGGTGGCCGCCAAGAGCAACGCGGTCTACACCGCGTTCAACGCCGCGCGCGAGGACGCGCGACGCCTCGGCACGGCGCCGGTGCCTCACCATCTGCGCAACGCGCCAACCCGGTTGTCGCAGAGCCTGGGGCATGGTCGCGGTTACCGGTACGCCCACGACGAGCCGGGCGGCTACGCGGCGGGCGAGCACTACTTCCCGCAAGGCATGTCGCGCCGCTACTACGAGCCCGTCGATCGGGGCATGGAGTCGAAGATCCGGGACAAACTGGGGCACCTGCGGGCGCTGGACGAAAAGTCGCCGGAGCGTCGCAAGTGAGTGACGTTTCGCGCAAGCTGGTCGAGCAACTGGCCGCCGGCGGCTTCGTTTCCGGTGAGCACATGGCGGCCAGCCTGGGCGTGTCGCGCGCCGCGGTGAACCAGCACGTGGCGCGGCTGCGCGATCGGGGCGTGGTCGTTCACAGCGTGCGTGGACGAGGTTACCGGCTCGAGCGTCCCCTCGAATTGCTGGACGAAACGCTGATCCGGGCCGGGCTCGGCGCGCGCGCGGCCAGGCAGCTGGCCATGATCGAGGTGCTCGACGCCGTGCCCAGCACCAATCGCACCCTGCGCGAGGCGCGTGCCGGCGGCCGCGCCATCGACGCCTGCTTCGCCGAGTACCAGGGAGAGGGCCGCGGCCGACGCGGACGCACCTGGGTGGCCGCGGCCTACGGCAGTATCCTGATGTCGCTTGCCCACGAATTGCCCGGCGGGCCGGCCGCTAGCGCCGGCTTGAGCCTGGCGGCCGGCATCGCCGCCGCGCGCGCCGCGGGTCGGTGTGGCTGCCCCGATGTGGCGCTGAAATGGCCGAACGATCTCATGCTTGGCGGTGCCAAGTGCGGCGGCATCCTGGTCGAGATCGCGGGCGAACTGGGCGAGCGCTGTCACGCCATCGTGGGGGTGGGCATCAATGTCACCATGCCGTCCGCGCTCGCGGCATCCGTGGGCCAGCCGGTGGCCGCACTGGCCGACCATGCCGTCGGCGCGGTGTCGCGCAACCAGCTCGCCGCGGCACTGGCGTCGGCGCTGGTGGAGGTCCTCGGTGATTTCAACCGCGACGGATTCGCGCCGTTCGTCAGG
Source organism: Gammaproteobacteria bacterium (assembly GCA_030429125.1). Classification (GTDB taxonomy): domain Bacteria; phylum Pseudomonadota; class Gammaproteobacteria; order Arenicellales; family CAJQKF01; genus BQJD01. The sequence goes on from JAUIDF010000009.1 coordinate 31,243, forward strand.
GAATGGACCACGCTTCACGCCAGCCAGGACGCGCCCGTTCGCGTGGTGCTCGGCGAGGAAACCATTACCGGCACGGCCCGCGGCGTCGCCGACGACGGGGCCCTGTTGATCGAGACCGGCGCCGGTGCCGTGCGCCGGATCACTACCGGGGAGGTGATGTCGTGAGCATGAATCGCTCGGCGCGACGCGCGCTGCTGGTGGACGTGGGCAACAGCCGCGTCAAATGGCGAGTCGCCGGCGGCGACGCCGAGGGCGTGTGCCCGATCGACGCGCTGTCGAAGGGTGCACCCCTGGCCTGGCATTCATTGCCTGAGCCGGACTGGGTGATGATCTCGCTGGTCAGCACCGGCGATCTGCGCGAGGGGCTGCGCCGATGGTGTGTCGATCACTGGGGCAAGGAACCGTCCTTTGCGGACAGCGTCACGCCGGTGCCGGGGCTGCGCAATGCCTACGCCGATCCGGGACAACTCGGCGTGGACCGTTGGCTGGCGCTGGTCGCGGCCCGGCGCCTGGCGGAAGGACCGGTGGTGGTGGTCGATTGCGGTACGGCCATCACCATGGATCTCCTCGACGAAGACGGCGTGTTCCGCGGCGGGATGATCGTGCCGGGCCGCAGCGTCTTCGAATCCGCGTTCCGAACCCGCGTACCCTACCTCGCCGCGGCGGCGGCGCGGGCGCCGGCATTTCCGGCGGACAACACCGCCGACGCCATCGCCCTTGGCATACAGACCGCCGTCGTTGCCTCCCTCGACCGATTCGTCGACAATGCGCGGGCCCTGGTCGGGTGCGCTCCCGCGGTGCGCCTGACCGGCGGAGACGGGCCGTGGCTCGACGCGTTGTGGAACGGCGAGTCGACGGTGCACGAAAACCTCGTGCTCGACGGACTCAGTTCGCTGATGGAGCTTTACGATTGAAGTGGCTGTTCTTTTCCCTCGTGCTGGTCAATATCGCGCTGTACCTGTGGGCGACCGGCCACCCGGACAGCGCACCGGTCACGGCGGAGGCCGCCAGGCGGCAGGTGAATGCGCGCAGCATGATGTTGCTGTCCGAGCGCCCCGAGAACGCGGGCGCCGGCGGCCAGGTGTGCATGCGCATCGGTCCGTTCCTCACCCAGTCGACGTTCGC
>JAUIDF010000278.1 GCA_030429125.1 Gammaproteobacteria bacterium
TGCTCCAGCGTGCGCACCGACAGCGTGGACGGCACCAGCGGATGCAGCAGCAGGTCGGCGCTTCGGAACACGTTTTCCGACACCAGCGAAATGCTCGGCGCGCAGTCGAGCAACAGGCAGTCGTAGTCGCCCGCGAAACGGTCGGTGGCTTTCGCCAGGGTTCGGCGGCGCTTCTTCTGCGCATCGAGCAACAGGTCGAGGTTGCGGTAGGTGAAATCCGCCGGGAGCAGGTCGAGCCCCGGGTAGTCGGTGGCGCGCACACCGTCGACGAGGCGCTTCTTGAGCACCGTGCGCACGCCGCCCGCGAGCGTCGGCCGGATGCGGAAATACCACGACGCCGCGCCCTGGGGATCGAGGTCCCACAACAGCGTGCGGCAGCCGTGGCGAGCGCTCTGCCAGGCCAGGTTGACCGCGGCGGCGGTCTTGCCCACGCCGCCCTTGATACTGTAAAGCGCGATGACCCGCATCAGTGATGCTTACCGGGCTTGAACAGGCTCGCGTAACGCGTCCTGTTGGCCTTGGTGTCGAAGCGCGCGAAGTGCTCGGCGAAATGCGCGCGGGTGTCCCGCTGTTGCGCCGCGATCCCGGCGACCAGCCGGTCGATGGCTTTCGACGCCACGTCGCCGGCGTCGCCGGCCCGCAGCGACTCCAGCGTTTCGATCTGCACGCTCTGGTCCTGGAACACGCCGAGCTGGTCCTGGAGCCGCTTGAGCTCCGCGATGGCGGCCTTCATCGGCTTGACCGGATACAGCGACTGGAAGAACTCCATCAGGTAGCGAAACTGCTTGCCGCGCTTACGAAGTTCGTGCAAGGCCTCGTCCGGCGACTTGGCGCCGATGGCCCGGCCGTCCTTGAGGATGCGACGATAGGATTTCCACAGCACGCGGTCGGCGAAGTCCCTCACCGGCACCGCCGCGGAAGGACCGGACGCCGTCCCGCCCTCGAGAAAGGTCCGGTAGCGCCGTTTGAAGGCGCGGTAGTCGGCGCTCTTCAAATGGGCGGCGAGTTGTTCTCCCGCGTGGCGGCATTGGGTTTCCAGTACCCGACGCAATTCCGCCACGGCGGCGCGCTGCTCGTCGTCCAGCAATAGGAGGTGTCGATCGAAGTCGAGCAGGTGCACGTCCAGGTTACGCTTGTTGCCGGTGAGGCGCCCCAGGTTGCGAAACGCCTTGCGGTGGGGATCGAGCACCTGGTCGCCCAACACGTCGCGAAAGGCCGCCAGCGCCGAGCGGGTTCGTCGCACCGCCACTCGATAGTCGTGCAGGAACTCGGGGTCAATGTCGCGCTTCGTACCCTCCTCGTTACGCTGCATGTCGTCGAACAAGCGCAGGAGAATATCGCGCGCGGTGCCGGCGGCATCGCGATTCGGCGACAGCGACATGCGAAACTTCTGCGAATAGTCGCGTACCTGGCGACCGATTGCCGCCAGCGCCGCATCCAGGGTGGGCGTGGCCGCCGAAGGAAAGCCGGCGTCCGCCAGCGCGGCAACCACCGCGTCGGCCTCTTCCCGCCAGCCTCGCAGGGGCACGACCCGGACACGACTCAGCGTTGATTCGGCGCCGGCACTCGCATTGTCGACCTGCCACTTGTCCACGGACAAACGGCATACCGTCTTGCCTTCACGGTTGAGCACAGCGAAGCGGTCCGCGCTGCCGGACAAGCGCACCAGCGGCAGCAGGGCGCGCACGTCGGTGAGCTCGCCGGCCACCGTCTTCACCGGGCCGCGCGGCCAGTCGCGCATGAAGGCCGGGGGGTCGCCGTCGAGGTTCTGCGCCTGGACCAGGCCGTCTGACAGGCGAATCAGCCGTGCCAAGGCATCGTTGCCCGGCACGAACTCGAGCGCGTAGCCGGCCCGATGCAGCAGCCAGTCGAAGGTATCGTAGAACACAAGGGCGCGATCGACGCCCTCGTCGCGGATATTCAGCCGCTCGGCCAGTTGACGCCGGACCCGGGCGCGCGACCAGTCGACCGGCACGACGAACTCGGGTGCGCCGGTTCGCGCGGCCGCCATTACATCACCCCTGGGGCGCCGTCGCCGGTTTTGCCGCCGCGATTCTCGGCAGCGAGGGCAGCAGCAGGATGGCGGCAAAGGCCAGCACCCCGCACAGCGCGAACAACTGGAACAGCGCGCCTAGATCACCGGTGCGGTCCTGGATCACCGCCACGAGCTGCACGCCCAATGGCGCGGCGCCGAACGCGAGGACGAACTTTGCGCCGAACGCCAGCCCGTGACGCCGCGAGGGCGCATAGCGCGCGAGCATCATGTTCTCGGCCGGCAGCGCGCTGGTGTTGGCCATCACCATCAGGGTGGCGACGACCACCAACGACGCGCCCGCCAGCGACGACGCGATCCACAACAAGGGCACCTGCAATCCCACCGCCGCGGCATAGACGACCTTCAGCGGGAGGCGGTCGGCGAGGTGGCCGCCGACGAGCTGCATGAACCCGGCAAGCACGTACACCGCGGCCACCAGCATGCCGATGCCGGCGAGCCCGTCACCGGCCAGGTCACCGCCGCGCAACTCGAACATCTTCGGCAAGGCCGTCTGCGTGCCGTTGAACAGCAACCCGCCGACGAACATGCTCACCATGAGCAACGCGAACACGCGCGCGGCGGGCGAACCGTCGCCGGCCTCGGCGGTGGCGGACACGTCCCGGTCCAGGACCTTGCCCCGGCGCATCATCGCCAACATGACCACACCTGCGGCGACGATCAGCACCCCGGGTACGATGAACGCGGCGCGCCAGTTGATCGCGTCGATCAACACGCCGCTGACCAGGCCCGCCGCGGCGCCGCCGAAGGAGCCGAAGATGCCGTTAATCGCCAGCGCCTTGCCGCGCGCGCCGGGCGTGTTGCGAACCAGCCAGGGAATGCCGACCGGGTGGTAAATGGCGGCGAAAACGCCGATGCCGGTGAGCCACAGCAGCAATGACGTGGTGCCGCCGGAAAGACCCGCGCCGATGCTGCAACCGCCCATGCCGAGGAAATACGCGACCATCATGCCGGGGGCGCCGAAGCGGTCGGCGACCATGCCCGCCGGCAGGGCGGCGAGGCCGACCATGAGTGAGCCCAGTGTCCAAAGGCTCACCAGCTCGTGGTACGGAAGCGCCCAGCTTCGTTCCAGGGACAGCACGATAACGAAGTAGAACGCGAGGCACAGGTGCACGAAAAAGTGCGCGATGGACGAGAACGCGAACACCGTGGCGCTTCTCGGGGCATCGGTGGTGGTTGTCAAGATCGGCCGCCCTTGTGGGTTGTGTCGGCGGCCGCCTTCCGGTTCTCGCGGCGCGCCGGGATCGAGGACAAATGATTATGTCACAAAAATTTCGTCAAATGATTACAGGAAGCTGGCAGGACAATTCGACATCGCCGCCTAGAAGGCCGCGGTTCGACGTGCGCGTCGGACGTGACCGGGCGCCACGTCGCGGGCACCGGAACCTTCAGTCAACCGCCGCTTTGTTGCGCGGGATCGACGTAGGGCTCGATGCGTTCGGCGTCCAGGCGATAGCCGGCTTCGCCGAGCCCGGAACTGACGTGTTCCGTGCTGAGTCGGCCGATCACCCACACCGGGTCCCATAGTTGTCCCGGGTCGGGACCGTAGCCACCGGTATCGACATGCACGACCTGGTTGGACGGCGGCGGCGGCACATGGATGCAGGCACCGAAATAGGGCACCAGGAGAAAACTCGACACCTGCTTTTCGTCGTATTCCACCGGTACCACGAAGCCCGGTATCTTCACCTTCTGACCGTCCAGGTCGGGCACCACCGGCGCCGAATCCCACATCTCGCGCAGCATGCGCATGTAGCGCTCGGCCTGTTCACCGTCGTCGCTCAGCAGGTCCACGTCCACGTCGGGCAACAGCTTCGACGGATCGTAGTCGTCGGGCATGAGATCATCCCATTCCAGCTCGCGCACCGCCTCCGTGTCGACCTCCGCCGTCTGCTGGTCCCCGGTGCAACCGGACACCAGCAGCAGGGTCAGAACGATCCCGAGCAACGTGCTTTTCATATCCTGATCGACAACCCGTCAGCCAGCGAGTAGCGGTAGGCCCGGTAACCGGGTACCACGGCGGCCGCAAGAGAAATACCGAATACGCAGGCAATCATGATCCATTCCCGAAACGAAAGCACGCGCCACGACAGGTGAATACCGAGGCGCGATTCGAGCAACGGCGCGGCCGCCGCATTGGCCGCGTACAGCAACAGGATGCCGACGACGATGCCCGCCACGGTCAACAGGGCCGACTCCATCACCAGCAATGCCATGACGTGAATCGGCCGCGCGCCCACCGAACGCAATACGGCAATCTCCCGGCGGCGCTCGTTGAGGCCGGTCAGCAACGCGGTCATCATACCACTGACGCCGACCAGTACCACCATGACCGACACGGCAAGCAGGGCGCCCTCGGCGACCGACATGACCCCCCACAGTTCCTGCAGCGCGACGCCCGGCAGAACCGCGAGCAGGGGTTCGGCCGGGTACTCGTTGACGGCGCGTTGAACCTTGAAGGTGTGGATCTTCGCGGTGAGCCCGACCAGCAGCGCGGTGACCGCCTCGGGCGTGAGGTCCATGGCGCGCGTCTGCTCGGCGTTGACAGTGCGGCCCGGCATGGGCACGCCGCGCTCCCAACCGACGTGTATCGCTTCGATGGCCTCGAGTGACACGATCACCGAGCGGTCCACCGGCGTGCCGGTCGCGGCGAGTACGCCGCTGACCACGAACGGCTTGTCGTCGTGGTCGAGAACGCCCGCGGAGCCGGTGCCATGCG
>JAUIDF010000279.1 GCA_030429125.1 Gammaproteobacteria bacterium
GGACAGGTGCGAGGAAAAGAAATACTTGAGTTCGTGGGTGCCGCGAGGCGACAGGATGTACTTGCCGCTGGTGGCGCGCGATACCGTGGACTCGTGCAGGTCGAGAGCCTCGGCCACCTGGCGCAGTGTGAGCGGTTTCATTTCGCGCTCGCCGTGTTCGAGGAATCCCGCCTGGTGACGCATGATCTCGCGGGCGACCCGGGCAATGGTTTCGTTGCGCTGCCTCAGGCTCTGCAGGAACCACTTCGCCTCCTGGTAGCGCTGGCGGAAGTACAGGCTGTCCTCGCGGTTGCTGTCGGCGGACAGGTAGGTGCGACTGGACGGGCTGATGGCGAGCTTGCTGTGCGCGTCCTCGTTGAGCACGACCTGCCAACCGTCCTCGCCCCGGCGCACGACGATGTCCGGCACCACGTGAGGCGGCGTCGAGCGGTCCAGCTGCGCACCCGGCCGCGGATCGAGCGAGCGGATGACGTGAAGGGCCTCGGCAAGCTCGTCCTCGCGCAGGGAAAACGCACGCCGAAGCGCGCCGAAATCGCGACGCGACAGTGCGTCGAAGCCGTCCTCGACGATGCGTCTCGCACGCGCCTTCGCCGCGTCGTCGTCAGTGTCGTCGAGTTGCAGCAGCAGGCATTCGCGCAGGTCGCGGGCGGCGATGCCCGGCGGGTCCATGGACTGAACGAGTCGCAGTACGGCCGCGATTTCATCGTCGTCGAAGGTGCCGGCGGGGGCGAGAAGCGCGATGAGTTCGTCGAAGGTGGCGACGAGGTAGCCGTCTTCGTCGATATTCTCGATGATGGCTCGCGCGATCAGGGCCTGTCGTTCGTCCAGCGGCGAGATGCGGACCTGGTCGTGCAGGAATTCAGCCACCGTCGCGCCGCCGGCGAGGTTGTCGAGCAGGGACGAATTGTCGTAGCTGTCGCGTACCGCGGAAGACGGTGGTGGCAGTTCGGGGGTTTGCCGAGGCTCGCGCGCGTCAGCACCGTCGGCGCCGGCGTCAAAGTCGTCAGCCGGCGGTTCGGAATCGTGACGCGTGCCGTCGGCGGCCGCGCCGTCGAGTTCGACGTTACCGACGCCGGGTGCCGGACCTTGCGTTTCCTCGAGAAAGGGATTGTTGTCGAGTGCCTGGCGAATCTCGACTTCAAGATCCATCGACGACAATTGCAGGAGGGCGATCGCCTGTTGCAGGCGCGGCGTCAGCTTGAGTTTGTGGCCAAGTCTTAAGTTTAGGGATTGTTTCATGGCTCGATGGAATTCTACGCCTTGCCCCCGGGGTGAACAACGCGGCGCGCTCGAATGCGCCGTCGGCGCCCCTGTTGGCGGATGTTGCGTTGCACGGCGAATGTTCGTTCAGAGCCTGAACTGGTGACCGAGGTAGGTCGAGCGTACGTCCGGATGACGGAGAATCTCGTCCGGCGACCCGGCCGCGAGGACCTTGCCCTCGGCAAGAATGTAGGCGCGGTCGCAGATGCCGAGGGTTTCGCGCACGTTGTGGTCGGTGATCAGCACGCCGATGCCCTTGTCGCGCAGGAAGGCGATGACCCGCTGGATGTCGCCGACCGAGATCGGGTCGATGCCGGCGAATGGCTCGTCGAGCAGAATGAACGATGGCGTCAGCGACAGTGCCCGGGCAATCTCCACGCGCCGGCGCTCGCCGCCCGAGAGGCTGATGCCGAGCGCCTTGCGCTTGTGTACCAGCCCGAATTCCTCGAGCAGTGCGCGTACGCGCTGAGCGCGGGCGGCCGGTGTGAGATTGGGTCGCGTCTCGAGCACGGCCATGATGTTGTCCTCGACACTCAGCTTGCGAAACACGGACGGTTCCTGCGGCAGGTAGCCGAGCCCCAGGCGTGCCCGACGATGCATGGGCAGGTCGCTGATGTCGCGCTGATCGAGGAGGATCTGTCCGCGGTCGCGCCGGACCAGTCCGCAGATCATGTAGAAGCACGTGGTCTTGCCGGCGCCGTTGGGTCCGAGCAGGCCGACGACTTCGCCATTGCGAACCGCCACGTTGACGTCGCGAACCACGTTGTGTCCGCGGTACGACTTGTAAAGGTCTCGGGTGACGAGGGTGGCCACGTTGCTACGGGTGGATTGATCGTGACGACAACGGGTGAACCGTCGCTGCGAAGCCGCCGGGAGCGCGGTCTATTCGGTCGCCTGGGGTTTGAGGATGATCCGGGGACGTCGTGCCTCGCCGTCGGCTGAAGCCTCGGGGGCCTCGGCCTGGGCGGGTTCGGCGGTGTCGGCCGGCTGCGGCTCGGGCGCCGCCGCTTCGGCCGCGCCCTCGGGCGTCTTCGTGGTGCGCGTGGGCGCGTCTGCGCCGCTTCTCACCTGCATCTTGTCGGTCGCCATGTTGTAGACGATGGTACGGCCCGACACCGAGTCCCGGCCCTGGGTGAGCACGGCGTCTCGCGTCAGCGTGATGACGTTCTGTATCTCGTCGAGGTGGATGAAGATCGCCTCGCCAACGACATCGACGTCCTTGCCGTCGGGACGCTGGCGGAACACGGCCGGTTCGCCCACGGCAACGGCGGTCTGCAACTGGTCGTCCTTGAACCGCACCTCGAGCTTGTCGGCGTCAAGCTTCAGCGTGCCCTGCCGCAGCTTGACGTTGCCATAGTAGACGCGAAGGCCCGCGGCGAAGTCGATGTCGACGCCGTCGGCATCGATGATCGCCGGCTGATCGCGATCGGACTCGAGCGCCGTCGCCGCCGGGGCGAAGCCGGCGAACAGGGCGCAGAGGAGCAACGTGTGCGGTTTCATGACTCGAATTCTAGCAGAACCCGTGGGGTCGACAATGCGTCAGTCGTCGCTCTTGTCCTTGAGCTTGATACGCATGCGCGCGGTCGTCGTCACGTTGCCGGGGGCGTCGTCCGAGCGACTTTCGATCACCTTGACGTTACCGCGAAGCAACACTTCGGTGCCGTCGGCGGAGATCAGGCCGGTATCGGCGTAAATGTGCCGCGGACCGGCCTCTTCCGTGTACTGGATGATGTGCGGCTGCTCGATCAGCGAGGTGTCGTCAATGGGGTAGTGGGCGAGGCGGATGCCGTCCATCACGTACTGGCGCCCCTCGCTGTCGAGCCCGGTGGCGACGAAGTTTTCAATATAGTAATCCGGCTCTTCCTCGCGCTGCGTGTCGGATTGCGCCGGCGCAGGCGGCGCATCCTGGCGTCGCTCCAGCCAGGCCGTGAGTGCCGCGAACACCAGGAACACGGAGAGCAGCAGCGCCTTTTCGAGGATTCTCACAGGATGCCGGCGCGAATCAGGTCGAGCGTGTTCAGTGCGCCCACCACGCGGCGCTCGGCATCCACGGCGAAGATGCCGTTGATCGAGTGGGTCTGCATGACCTTGATCAGCTCGGCGGCGAGTACGTCCTCGGCGGTGGTCTTCGGGTTTCGGGTCATGACGTCGCCGATGCGGCAGTCGTAGACGTCGACGCTACGGCCCAGCGTGCGGCGCAGGTCGCCATCGGTGAAGATGCCGACCAGTCGCTGTTGTGCGTCGACCACGCCGGTCATGCCGAGGCCCTTGGAACTCATCTCGATGAGGGCGTCGCGCAGGCTCTCGTCTTCGTGCACGGTGGGCACGCGCTCGCCGGCGTGCATGACGTCGCGCACGTACAGCAGCAGTCGACGGCCGAGGGTGCCGCCGGGATGCGACCGGGCGAAATCCGAGCGCGTGAAGCCGCGCGCCTTGAGCGTGGCCACCACCAGCGCATCGCCCATGGCCAGCGTGGTCGTGGTGCTGGCGGTCGGCGCGAGGTTGTACGGACACGCCTCCTGTTCCACGCTGACGTCGAGGCAGACATCGGCCAGGTGAGCGAGACTCGAGTCGGTGCGACCGGTCAGCGCCACCAGTTTCACGCCCATTCGCTTGACGATGGGGACGATGGTCAGGATCTCCGGTGTTTCGCCGGAATTGGAGATGGCGATGACGACGTCGTCGGGGGTGATCATGCCGAGGTCGCCGTGACTGGCCTCGCCCGGGTGCACGAAGAACGAGGGGGTGCCGGTGCTGGCGAGACTGGCCGCGATCTTGCCGCCGATGTGCCCGGACTTGCCCATGCCGACCACCACCACGCGTCCGCGGCACTCCAGCAGCAGGCGGCAGGCGGTTTCGAAGTCGGGTCCGATCCGTGCCGCGAGCCGCGACACCGCCTGCGCTTCCAGCGTCAGGACGTTGCGGGCGGACATCAGGAAGTCGAAGTCGGGCATGGCCAACGAGGGTCGGGTGGGCGGGCGCCGGGAGACCGTCGCGCGGGAGCGCAAGTATAGCAAACGCCGGGGTTTTTTTATAAAGTGCCGACCCTTTGCGGCAGGGGGTGCCCTTGGAAAACCAGCCCGTCGACTGGAGCCGCGTGGCAAGCGTGCTGCTCGATATGGACGGCACGTTGCTCGACCTTCACTTCGACAACACCTTCTGGCTCGACCACGTCCCGCGTGCCTGGGGCGAGGCCCGCGGCGTCGGTTTCGGCGAGTCCTGTGCGACGCTGTTCCCGCGCATGAACGCCTTGCGCGGCACCCTTCAGTGGTACAGCGTGGAGTTCTGGAGTCGTGAGCTCGACCTCGACATCATCGCCATGAAGCGCGAGGCCAGCGACAGGATTCGCGTGCGCGAAGGCGTACACGAATTCCTGTCCGCGGTGCGCGACAGCGGTCGCGACCTGTACCTGTTGACCAATGCCCATCCGCACACGCTCGACATCAAGCTGGGTCACACCGGCATCGGCGACTAC
>JAUIDF010000280.1 GCA_030429125.1 Gammaproteobacteria bacterium
CGGCCTCGCTGCCGGCCGCGGCGGTGGCGCCGTCGTCACCGGTGGTGCCGGCCGTCGCGCCGGCGCTCGAGCCGGCCTCGATGGTGGCCGAGCCGCCGTCGGTGGTGGCGCTTGCCCCGGCTTCGCCGCCGGCTGCCGCCGTGGCACCGCCGTCAGCGGCGCCGGCTTCGGCGCCTGCCGCGGTCCCGGCATCAAGCGTCGCGGCGCCGTCGGCTGCGGCGCTCGCCGATCCGGCGGCGCCGGCGCTGGCGTCGGTGTCCTGCGCCAGCGCCGCGCTGCCGCCGGTGGCCAGGAACAGGGCCAGGGCGGAGGACGCCAGCAGTCGGGCACGTCGGTTACCGTGTTCGTAGGTCTTGCTCATTGCGTGATTTCCTCGTCAGTCGAGTGAATGAATGGATGGAGTCGAACGGTTGGCGCAATCGAATCGCGAATGCGCCTCGCAGCCGGAGGGTGTGCAATGGGCGTGCCAACTTCGATCAAACGGCCGAAAAGCCCCGTCAACCGGGCTTTCTTGGACAAGCCCGCGAATCCGGTGGTCTATTCCGGTCGGGCAATGTGTTGGCTCGGGCCGACACCGGCGCCGCGCGATTACCGATACAGGCGGTTATGGCGCGGCTTTCGCGGTGTCGTGGCGCAGCGACAGCGGACGAGGTTCCCGGTTGACGTCGAACATCGGGCGAGACCGGCAGCTGGACCGTCGTCGCGAGTGCAAGTGCCTGCGATTTCTGCGCCGGCAAGGGCGCCGGCGTGACATTGCCCCGGTTGCCGGGAGAGGGCGCGGGCCGCCCGTCAGGCGGTGTCGCCATGACACCGCGGGGCGCTGTCGTCTTCGACTACCGCGTGGCGCGAGTGTCAGTAGCCGAGTACTTCGATCTCGTAAAGCCGAAGTGCACCGATGTCGGTGCCGCGAGTGGCGACGAGACGCACGCGGTCGGTCTCTACTGGCGGGAACTTCCGTTCGAACACGGCATTGTCGTTACCCGTTTCGCTGATGACGTCCATCCAGTCGCCATCGCCGAATGCCTGGAAGACGAAATCGGACGGCTGCCACTTGTACTCCCCGTGGGCGCCCGTCCAGAAGCGAATGCCGGTAATGGTATAGGCCTGTCCGAGATCGATTTCGATCCAGTGAGGTGTCGAAGTCCAGTCGAGACTGTTGGTTCGCGCGGACAACCAGCGACTCTCGATGTTCGCGTGGTCGCCGTCCACCGCGTTTTGAGGCGGGTATCGCTCGTCGTAGATCGAGTCGGCGCGAACGGTCTTGTAGAGGGCGACGTTGTGGGTCATGAAATACCCGCCGAGCGCGAGCCAGGCCCCGACACCTCCTGCCACGACGGCGGCCAGCAGGAAGATTCGCCGGGTCACCCGGCCGATACCGTGTCCGGCCTCGTCGTCAGGCGCGGTCGCACGCGTTTTCGAATGTCGGAGCATGCGCGCGAGTATAGCGCCACTGCATCGACCAAGGGTCCTGATATGATGCTCGACCGACAGCATTCGATTGCGGAGGTTTTGTCAATGCCGATCTGCGAACTCGATCCGTGGCGCACGCAGTACTTCGAGAACGTGCCCTGTCCCGACCATGTACGCATTCCCACCGAGGACGGTGATGCCTATCGCTGGTATCCGGCGTTCAAGTGGGTTTACAACAAGCTGGCCATCGCCGAGAGCCAGGCGCTCGATTGCGGGCCGCACGGGATCGACCCGCCCGGCTTCCCGATTTTCTCCAAGCCGATCTACAACATGCGCGGCATGGGTGCGGGCAGTCGCGTGTTCCGCAGCGACAAGGAGTACCGCCTCGGCCAGCGGCCGGGACACATGTGGATGCAGATGCTCGACGGCGAACACGTGAGTACCGACATCGTCGTGGTCGATGGCCGACCGGCATGGTGGCGACATTCCACCGGTGTGCCGCTCGAAGGCGGCATGTTCGACTACTGGATCGTGCATGACGAATCGCGTCCCGAACTCGAGGCCTACTGCGGTGAATGGGTCGAGCGCAACCTCGCCGGCTATACCGGCATGGCCAACGTGGAGACGATCGGCGGGGTCATCATCGAGGGACACCTGCGCTTTGCCGACCAGTGGCCGGACCTGTATGGCAATGGCTGGGTGACGTCGTTGGTGGGCCTGTACGAGAACGGTGACTGGCGATTCGCGGACGACGACAGGCAGACCGGCTACAGCGTGGTGTTGTTCGGCGCTCACAATGTTCGCTACCGGCATCCGCCGGGTGATCTCGTGCGAGAGCTGGCGACATCGCCCGGCGTCACCAGCATCCAGATCACGTTTCACGAGGACCGGCCGGCCTCGGCACACTCGATGCCGCCGGGCGGCTTTCGGCTGGCCATCGTCAACGGCTTCGACCTCGATGCCCAGCGCCGCGTGCGCGAGCAATTGGCCCTGAGCTACTGGTCGACACAGCAACTGGTGGCGCGACGCGGGCGGCGCTCGGCCGCCGCGAGGGAGACGGCGCGCTGATGCTGGACCGGATCCGGGAAGTCGAGAACGTTTTCATTCCCATGCCCGATGGCGTGGCCCTGGCAGCACGACTCTTCCTGCCTGCCGATGCCGATGCGCACCCGGTGCCGGCCATTCTCGAATACATCCCCTATCGCAAACGCGACCTGATGCGCGCCCGCGACGAGCCCATTCACCGTTACTTCGCCGCCCATGGCTATGTCAGCGTGCGCGTCGACGTGCGCGGCACGGGCGATTCGGGCGGACTGATGGAAGACGAGTACTCGCAGCAGGAGCTCGATGACGCGCTGGCCGTGATCGAGTGGATCAGCGCGCAGCCCTGGTGCGCGGGGCCGGTGGGCATGATGGGCATCTCCTGGGGCGGGTTCAACGCCCTTCAGGTGGCCGCGTTGAAGCCGCCTGCGCTCGGCGCCATCATCACCCTGTGTTCCACCGACGACCGTTATGCCGATGACGCCCACTACATGGGCGGCTGCCTGCTCAACGAGAACATGCAGTGGGGATCGATCCTTACCATGAACGCCGCCTACCCGCCGGACCCCGAGGTGGTCGGCGAGCGGTGGCGCGAGATGTGGCTGGCGCGGATCGACGCGATGACGCCGTTCGCGGCGCGGTGGATGAGCCATCCCTGGCGCACCGGCTACTGGAAGCATGGCTCGGTGTGCGAGAACTACGATGCCATCGCGGTGCCGGTATACGCTATCGGCGGCTGGGCCGACGGCTACAGCAACGCGGTGCCGCGCCTGCTCGAGCATTTGCGCGTGCCGTGCAAGGGACTGGTCGGTCCCTGGGCGCACAACTTCCCGCACGACGCCACGCCGGGACCGTCCATCGGGTTCCTGCAGGAGGCGGTATCGTGGTGGGATCGCTGGCTCAAGGGCAGGGACAACGGCATCATGGACGAACCGGCCTACCGCGTCTGGATGCAGGAATGGGTGCAGCCGCAGCCGCACTACGAGAACTGGCCGGGGCGCTGGGTGGCCGAGGACGAATGGCCGAGCCCGCGCATCGAGCCGATGACGCTGATGCTCGACGTCGGCTACCTCGGCAATGACGTGACGGTGACGCGCAAGCTGTCGTTCTGCTCGCCCCAGACCACCGGCATGCGCGGCGGCGAGTGGTGCGGCTTCGGCGTCGAAGGCGAGATGCCGCCGGACCAGCGACCCGACGACGGCGGCTCGCTGGTGTTCGACAGCGATCCCCTCGACGAGAATATCGAGATGCTGGGAGCACCGGTGCTCGACGTGGAGATCGCTTCGGACAGCACCGTCGCCATGCTCGCGGTGCGCCTGTGCGACGTCGCGCCCGACGGGTCCTCGCTGCGCGTCAGTTATGGCCTGATCAATCTTGCCCAGCGCGAATCACGCGAGCATCCGACGCCGCTCGAGCCGGGTCGCGCCTACCGGGTGCGCGTCAAGCTCAACGATTTTGCCCACGTGTTCGGCGGCGGTCATCGCATTCGCCTCGCCTTGTCTTCTTGTTACTGGCCCATTGCCTGGCCGTCGCCCGAGTGGGCCACGCTGACGGTGAGCACCCACGTCAGCACGCTGACCTTGCCAGTGCGGCCGCCGCGCGACGCGGACCGCACGCTACGCGCGTTCGAAGCGCCCGACGCCGCGCCCGGCACGCCGCACACCAAGCTCAGGCGCATGCCGATGCGGCGATCGCTGGAGTTCGATCTCACCACCAACGAGATGGTGTACACGCTGCGCAGCGACGGCGGCGAGCTGGAAGGCGCGGCGCTGGCGCGCATCGAGGAGATCGACCTCGAGGTCGGCTACACCATCACCAAGCGCTACCGCATGCTGGAAAACGACCCCCTCTCGGCGCAGACCGAGTTGATCCAGCACGCACGCTTTCGACGCGGCGACTGGCTGGTGCGGCTCGAGTGCCGCAGCACCTTACGCGGCATGCGCGAGGCGTTCCAGTTCGATTGCCACCTCGAGGCATTCGAGGGTGAGGAACCGGTGCGAACGCGCGAGTTCATCCAGAGCATTGCGCGCAAGCTGGTGTAGGTGTCGCCCCGTGCACGAAGGCGCGCCGCGTCAGATGACGTCCCAGCTGTCGCGGGGTCTAATCCGATCGACGGTGCCCCAAATTGAAACCCCGGCAACGTGTAGGTCGGATTAGCCGCAGGCGTAATCCGACGAATGACGGGCGGTGGTTTCTTCCGACGCCGCGTCGGATTACGTCCCCGCTGGCGCGGGGTCTAATCCGACCTAC
>JAUIDF010000010.1 GCA_030429125.1 Gammaproteobacteria bacterium
CATCAAGCCGCAGGTGGATCACGTCATCTTCCCGGATGGCAAGCGCATCATCCTGCTGGCCCAGGGGCGCCTGGTGAACCTCGGTTGCGCCACCGGCCACCCGAGCTTCGTCATGTCCAATTCGTTTTCCAACCAGACACTGGCGCAGATCGAACTGTGGACCCGGGGAGACGACTACGACAACCGTGACTACACCCTGCCGAAGCAGCTCGACGAGGAAGTTGCCCGGCTGCACCTTCAGAAGATCGGCGCGAAGCTGACGAGGCTGACCGACAAGCAGGCAGGCTACATCGGCGTGTCGGCGGACGGTCCTTTCAAGCCGGATCACTACCGGTATTGATGACTGTCGCGTAACCCAGTCCCGGTGCACGCGCCGTCCGCCCTGCGCGGGCGGCGTACCGACCGGCGATGTCAGCGCCAGCGCCGCGGATCGCCCGGCAACCGTCGCGGGTTGTCGAACACGACGAAACGCGAACTGACGTCGGGCGAATCGCCCACCACGCGACCGCCGCACTCCAGCCATGCATGCGCATTGAGTTCGTTGCGGTCGCCACGCGCCACCCCGATCCTCAATCGCGCGTCGATACCGAGTTGCGACAGCAGTTCCCGGCCGGCCAACCCCCGAACCAGGCAGTTCGCCCGGATCACGTGATGCCGTGCGGCCTGGTTGACCAGTGCCAGCCACGGCCCCGCCTGCCGGTCGTCGCCCGCGTCGTCCAGCGGCGCCGCCATGGCATGCGAGACGCACGCGGCAATGCGTTCGCGCGAACTCAGCGTGAGCCACAGCCGGTACTTCAGCAGCAGGATCCAGGCGCGCAGGAAGACACGGCGTTCCCGGGGTGACAAGCCAATGAATCGCCGCAACCGGTTTCGGCGCTGCCTGCGGGCGTTAGCCTCCGGACGGCGACGGGTCATCGGGCGTTCGTTATGTCAACGGGGCTGGAGGGTCGACAGTCAGCGGCGCGTGTGCGGGCAGGGATCGTCACGGAATCCGGCGAGCGTCTCGTCGAATCGGGCCGTCGCGCGACCGCGTGGGCCGGCGGGACCTGCCCCGGCCGGAGCAGCCCCGCCACGGTCCGGGTCGATCGAATCCGGGGGGAACTATCCTCGCAGCCGGGTCTCGATCAGTGCGATGGAATCCTTGATGTGCAGTTTCTGCTTCTTCAGTGCCTGAATCTCAAGATCGTCAACCAGGGGATCGTTGACCATGGAGCCCAGCCGGCTTTCCAGTTGCTCGTGCTCCTTTCTGAGGCTGGCCACTTTCTCTTCCAACTCCGATGCAGATGATTCTGTCATATTGCCTCCAAAGGGTAGAGTTGTTTTACCATAGCGCCTTCACCCGCCCGCCTGAACGTCCCTTTCGTCGAGCCCTGCGCCTGGCGGAACCCCGGGGGTCAACGGACGCGATCAGACGGGTTCATGCTACACCTTTTACTATCGGGGTTCATCTTTTTGAAACCAACGCCTGAACCCTGCCCGATTACGCGTCACCAGACCGGTCATCTGCGCCCATGACGAAGCCACTCAGCCGAAGCGCCCGGCGCATTCAGCAAGCCATTGAAAACCGGGGATTCGACTTCATAGTCAAGGAATTACCGCAGTCGACGCGTACCGCAAACGACGCGGCAAGGACGATCGGGTGCGACGTGGGGCAGATCGTCAAATCGTTGATTTTCAGGGTGGAAGACACCGACGAGGCGATACTCGCCCTGGTGTCCGGGAACCACCGCGTCGACACCTCCAAGCTGGCGGCGGTCGGCGCCGGAAAACTGGCGCGGGCGGATGCCGATTTCGCGCGCCGTTCGACCGGGTTCGCCATTGGCGGCATTCCGCCCTGCGGTCACGACCAGGCCATTCGCACCTTCATCGACGAGTCACTGCTCGAATACGATCGGGTGTGGGCGGCGGCCGGTACGCCGAACGCCGTGTTCGAACTCGACCCCTCGGCGTTGCTGCCGCTGACTTCGGGCGTCATCTGCGACCTGCGCAGCGACGAGGACCATCCGCCAACAGACTGAGGTTCGTTATGGAGACCTGGCAACAAATCGTCCTGCTGCTGATTGGCGGCGTCGTCGCCTTCCTGTTCTTCCCGGGCGTCAAGCGCATGCTCGAGTCGAGCGAGAACGCGCCGAAGGACTGGCCCGGCGTGCTCATTCCACTGGCGCTCGTGGTCGGATTCGTCATCCTGCTGATCATGGCCGTATGAGCGCCGCGCACCGAATTCTCTGCGTCTACCACGCCAGCCAGCGGGACGATCGCGTTTCGCGAATGCTGGCCGCGCGGGGCTATTCCCTCGAGTGGGTCAACCCGGCGCGTGGCGAGCCGTTGCCCGCGGATTTCGACCGCTACCTGGCCGCGGTCGTGTACGGCGGCGAGCAAAGCGCCAACGACGATACGCCCGCGATGCAGACCGAGCGCGAATGGATCGGCCGCTGGGTCGAACGCCACAAGCCCTACCTCGGGCTGTGCCTCGGCGGCCAGCTCCTCGCCGCGGCCCTCGGCGCGCCGGTACGTCGCCACCAACGCAACCTGCTCGAGAGCGGCTATGCCCGCGTGTATCCGGAAGGCAATGGCGCGGCCATTCTCGATGCGCCGATGTACGTCTTCCAGTGGCACAACGAGGGCTTCGACATCCCGGACGGCTGTACGCGGCTCGCGCGCGGCACGCGATTCGTCAACCAGGCATTCTGCCGAGAGCCGCACACGATCGGCCTCCAGTTCCATCCCGAAGTCACTGCCGGCATCATGTTGCAGTGGTTTCGCGAGGGCGGCCACATGCTGACCAGCGCCGGCGCCCACGCCGCCGAAACCCAGCTTCGGGATGCCCGGGTGTTCGAACCGATAGTCGAACGCTGGACCGAACGATTCCTTGACCGGTGGGTCGGGCACGCCCTCGCCGCCCACCGCCAACTGCCGAACTGAACCATGTCCGACGCCACCAAGTCCGCCGCTCCGCCTACCATTCGCCTGTCCGACTACACGCCGCCCGCGTTCTCCGTCGAGGCCGTGTCTCTGGACTTCGAGCTCGATCCGGCCGCGACCGTGGTTCGTTCGCGCCTTCACCTGCGCCGCGAGGGCCACGGCCGGGCGCCGCTGGTGCTCGACGGCGACGGCCTCGACACCCGCCGCGTGGTACTCGACGGCCGCGAACTCAAAGCCGGCGACTACCGGCTCGACGAGACGTCGTTGACCATCGACGGCGTCGGCGACGCCTTCGTGCTCGAGACCGAGTGCGTCATCAGTCCCCAGAACAACACGGCGCTGAGCGGGCTGTACCGCAGCAGCGGCAACTACTGCACGCAATGCGAGCCCGAGGGTTTCAGGCGCATCACCTGGTACCCGGATCGTCCCGACGTGCTGTCGGTCTTCACCGTGTCCATCACCGGCGATCCCGATACCAACCCGGTCATGCTCAGCAACGGCGATCGCATTGCCGAGGAGGCACTCGACGACGGCCGCCGCCGAGTCACCTGGCGCGACCCGTGGCCGAAGCCGAGTTACCTGTTTGCCCTGGTGGCCGGCGATCTCGGCTGCCTCGCCGACACCTTCGTCACCCGCGGCGGTCGCGAGGTGTCCCTCGAGTTGTATGCCGAACACCACAACATCGACCAGTGCGACCACGCCATGGCGTCGCTGAAGAAGGCCATGGCCTGGGACGAGGCGGTGTACGGCCGCGAATACGATCTCGACACCTACATGATCGTGGCGGTGGACGACTTCAACATGGGCGCCATGGAGAACAAGGGCCTGAACATCTTCAACTCGAGCTACGTGCTGGCGCGACCTGAAACCGCCACCGACGCCGACTTCGATGGCATCGAGGGCGTCATCGGGCACGAGTACTTCCACAACTGGTCGGGCAACCGCGTCACCTGCCGCGACTGGTTCCAACTCAGCCTCAAGGAAGGCTTCACGGTGTTCCGCGACCAGGAGTTTTCCGCCGACATGGGGTCGCGTGGCGTGAAACGCATCGGCGACGTCAACCTGCTTCGCGCCCACCAGTTTCCCGAGGACTCCGGCCCCATGGCGCACCCCGTACGCCCGGATGCCTACGTGGAGATCAACAACTTCTACACCATGACGGTGTACAACAAGGGCGCCGAAGTCATCCGCATGCTCTACAACCTGCTCGGCCCGGATCAGTTCCGCGCCGGTTGCGGCCTGTACTTTGCACGTCACGACGGCCAGGCGGTGACCACCGACGACTTCGTCGCCGCCCACGAGGATGCCGCCAACCGCAAGTTCGACCAGTTCCGGCGCTGGTACGACCAGGCGGGCACGCCGCGCGTGACCGTGCGCAGCGAGTACGACGCCGATGCGCGCACCTGCACGCTGCACATGTCGCAATCCTGTCCGCCGACGCCGGGCCAGAAGAACAAGCAACCCTTCCACATCCCGGTGCGTGGCGCGTTGTTCGATCGCGAGGGGCGGCCCATCGCCAGCCGGCTGGCGCCGGAGACGGACGCCGTTCACGAACACGTCTTCGAGCTGACCGGGTCGGCGCAGGCCTTCGTGCTTCATGACGTCGACGCACCGCCGGTACCCTCGCTGCTGCGCGGATTCTCGGCACCGGTGAAGATCGACACCGGCGCGAGCGCGGACCATCTCGCGGTGCTGATGGCCCACGACGACGATCCCTTCAATCGCTGGGACGCCGGCCAGCAGCTCGCCCTGTCCCAGTTGCTGGCGGCTGTCGAGCGCATCGTCGACGGCGGCGAGCCGACCTTCGACGACACCTATCTCGATGCCTTCGGCCGCCTCGTCGACAGCGACATCGGCGACGACGCCCTGCACGCCGCGGCGCTGACCCTTCCCGATCATTCCATCGTCGCCGAGGAACTTCGCACCATCGATCCGCAGGCCGTGCACACGGCGCGACTCACCCTGCTGCAAACCGTCGCGACGCGATTCATGGATCGGTTGCTGGCCCGTTACGACGCATTCGTTCCGGAACCGGCCTATGCCTTCGGACCGGCGGAGTCGGGCCGGCGCGCGCTGAAGAACCGCCTGCTCGGCCTGATCACGGCCGGCGACGCCGAGACCGGCGCGCGCCTGGCCCTGGCCCAGTTCGAGCGCGCCGACAACATGACCGATCGCATGGGCGCACTGTCGCCGGTCTGTGCATTCGGCGCGCCCGGCGCCGCCGACATGCTGTCCCGCTTCTACGACGACTGGCGCGACCAGCCGCTGATCGTGGACAAGTGGTTCAGGCTGCAGACTGCCTCGCCGGTCATGGGCGACGCCGCCCGGCTGCGCGAACTGATGGCGCACCCGGCCTACAACGCGGGCAACCCCAACAAGATCCGCGCGGTCCTCGGCGCCTTCAGCCACGGCAACCCGGTGCAGTTCCACGCCACCGACGCCAGCGGCTACGAGTTGCTTACCGAGCAGGTGCTGGCACTCGACGCGGTCAATCCCCAGGTCACCGCGCGCCTGGTCGGCGCCTTCAATGCCTGGCGCCGTTACGCCGACCCGTGGCGCTCGGCCATGCACGCGGCGCTCACGCGCATCCACGAACGACCGGGGCTTTCCCGCGACACCTTCGAGATCGTCTCGCGCGCGCTCGCCGGGGACGACTGACATGAGCGGCAAGGACAAGTCCTTGCGGCGCGGCGGCTCGCGCGAAGTCGACCGCGCCTCCAGCCGCGACATCGACGCCTTCCTCGACCAGGCCCGCGCGCTGGCGCCACGCGACGGTAATGCCGGGCGCCTGTTGTTCGCCCTCGACGCCACCGCCAGCCGCGAACCCGTCTGGGACCGCGCCATGCAGATCCAGGGCGAGATGTTCCTCGCCGCCTCCCGGCTCGGCAGCCTGTCGATCAAGATCGCCTACTACCGCGGCATGATGGAATGCCAGGCCCTGCCATGGTCCGACAATGCCGCCACCCTGCTCGGCAAGATGACCGGCATCCGCTGCGCCGCCGGCACCACGCAGATCGAGCGCATCCTCAAGCTCGCACTCGCCGAGCACGGCAAGCGCAAGCTGAATGCGTTGGTGTTCGTCGGCGACTGCATGGAAGAGAACCCCGACCGGCTGGCCTCACTGGCCGGGCAGCTCGGTATCCACGGGGTGCCCGCCTTCGTCTTCCAGGACGGTCACGACGCCGTGGCCGAGAAGACCTTCAGGCACATCGTGCAACGTACCGGCGGCGCGTGGTCGCGCTTCGATGCCGCCAGCGCCGCGCAACTGCGCGACCTGCTGTGCGGCGTCGCGGTGTTCGCCACCGGCGGTCGCAAGGCGCTGGACGATTTCAGCCGCGGGCGTGGCGAAGCGCTCAAGCTGCTCAGCCGGCAGATCAAGGGCTGATGGGCATTCGCATCCTGCTGCTGCTGGCGCTGCTGGTGGGACTGATGTACCTCGCGGCCTGGCTCGGCAAGGCGAGTCCGGCACAGCGCTCGCAGGCGCTGGGACGTATCGTGATCTACGGCATCGCCGCAGCGCTGCTGATCCTGGTGCTCACCGGTCGAATCCACTGGCTGTTCGCACTGGCCGGCGCCGCGGCGCCGTGGATTCAACGCGGCATGATGGCGATGCGGGCGTGGAACACGTTCAAGGCGTTCCGCGGCCCCTCGGCGGGCAGGCAGTCGAGCGTGGGCACGGCCTGGCTGGCGATGACCCTCGACCACGACAGCGGCGATATCGACGGTGAAATCCTTGCCGGCGCCTTCCAGGGCTCGATGCTTTCCGCGCTCTCGGTCGAGCAATTGATCGAACTGCTCGACGAGTGCCGCGCCAACGATCCGCAATCGGTGCGGCTGGTGGAGGCCTACCTCGATCGCTACCACGGCACCGACTGGCGCGGCGAGGACGACGCCGCGAGCGATGCGCCGGCGGGCGAGGCGGGGGGACCGATGTCGCAGGACGAGGCCCTGTCCATCCTCGGTCTCGAGCCCGGGGCCGACGCCCGTGAAGTGCAGGCCGCGCACCGGCGGCTGATGCAAAAACTGCATCCCGACCGGGGCGGCTCGGCTTATTTTGCATCGCTGGTGAACAAGGCGCGCGACCTCCTGATGAACAAGTCCGGTGAAGGACGATAACGGCGGTCGGGCCGAGTGGGGCATTCGCCGGGCGCCTTTTGTCATACCGCTCGATCAATACCTTTTAAACCCTTGATCGCAAAAGACGGCGTCCGTTTACACTGTCGGCTCCCTGTTGGATAATAAACGCGCACACCCGGACGCCGGCAGGGGTTCCCGGTGGCGTGCCGAATCTCCGGCGCCAGGCGCACGACAGTCGACCCAAGGTTTACGATCCACGCATGTTCCGCCGCAGGCAACCGAAATGGCATTCATCCGTCGGCAAGCGCTCGCTGTTTCGCGGCCGCTCGCGCGGTGACACCATCCACCTGCCCGCCTCGACACTGAAGCGCAACCCGGTCATCCGGCCGCGCGCGCACAACCTGGACTACGCCGAGAAGCCGGCCATGAACATGCCCCGGCGGACATCGCGGCGACGCCATGGCCTGGCCCTGGCATTGACCAACGCGCTGCTCGCCTGTGGCATTGCGTTCTTCTGGCCCGCGGCCATGGGCACGGTCGAACATTCGCGCAACCAGATCTGGGGCATCGACCAGCAGGACGTAAAACGGGTCCTCGCCGAACACCTGCGGGACAACCACCTTCCCGAGTCCCTGCCGCTCGACTCCCTGCCCGACAGCCCGACGCGGGTGAACTACAACATCGACCGCGACCTGCAGGCCGCGGTGCAGGCCGAACTCGAGAAGCACCGCCCCGACTACGGCATCGTCGTGGCCATGGATGCCGGCAGCGGGCGCATCCTGGCCATGGCCGATATCCGTCGCGACGGCGAGCCGCACGAGAACCTGGCGATGCGCGCCACCTACCCGGCGGCGTCGGTCTTCAAGACGGTGACGGCGGCGGCCGCCATCGACCTCGGCAAGGCGGCGGCGGACACCGTCTTCCCCTACAACGGCAAGACCACCACGCTGTACAAGAAAAACGTCTTCAACCACAGCAATAACAAGTGGACGCGCCACCGCACCCTGGAAGACTCGTTCTCCCGCTCGGTAAACACCGTGTTCGCACGTCTCGGCATTTACACCGTGGGTGGCGACAAGCTGCTGGAATACTCGGAGCGATTCCGCTTCAACCATCCCGTCGACACCGACATGCCGCTGCAGACCTCCACCATCGAGATGGATCCGGGCGAGGACTGGTCGATTGCGGAGACGGCTTCCGGCT
The DNA here is from genome assembly GCA_030429125.1 of Gammaproteobacteria bacterium. Lineage (GTDB taxonomy): Bacteria > Pseudomonadota > Gammaproteobacteria > Arenicellales > CAJQKF01 > BQJD01. The sequence goes on from JAUIDF010000010.1 coordinate 8,203, forward strand.
ATACACGGGGCACCAACATCAGTCCGGTTCACGGCGCCATGCTGGCGGCGACCATTGCCAACGACGGCATCATGCCGGCGCCGCGCCTGATCGACTCCATTACCGACGAGTACGGCATCATCCTGTTCGAGTCGGACCCGGGCCAGCCGATGCAGGTGATCAGCCAGGACGCGGCCAGGGAAATGAGAAAGCTCATGCGCGAAACCGTTCGCTCGGGATCGGCGAGCAAGCCCTTCCGCGGATTCAGCCGCGAGTACGAGGACATCGAAGTGGGGGGAAAGACCGGCTCGCTGACCGGCTTTCACCCGGAAGGCAAGTACGACTGGTTCGTCGGCTACGCCACCGACGGCGAACGCAAGATCGCCTACGCAGTGCTATGCATCAACAAGGAATACTGGTACGTCAAGTCGTCGTACCTCGCCCGCCGCCTGATCGAGAGCTACTGCGACCCGGCCGGCTGACGCCGGCGCGTCGCATCACGTACTCACCCGGAGAGCACCATCGTGCGCAAGATACTCCTCGCCATCGCCGTCGTGCTGGCCGCGTTGCTGGGCATCGCCGCCTATTTCGCGCTGAACCTCGACTCGGTGGTGCATTCACGCATCGAGCGCACCGGCTCGCGAATCGCCGGCGTGCCGGTCACGGTGGGTTCCGTGGAGATCTCCCTGGCACGCGGCACCGCCACCATTACCGACCTCGCCGTCGCCAATCCACCGGGCTTCTCCGACGAACCCGCGATTCGCTTCGACGAGATCAGCGCGAGCATCAGGGTCGTCTCCGGCGTAATCACCGAGGTCTATGCCGGCCGCCCGTCGATTCGCGTGGAGGGCGAGCCGCGGCGCACCAATCTCGACGTGCTGCGCGGCAACGCGGCGCCCGATTCGGCCTCCGACAATACCGCGACCGCCGGTACCGGCACCGGTACCGGCGCAGCCACCGGTTCGACCGGCGGCGAACAGGATCGGACCGACGCCGGCGTTGACGACGAGGAGTCGTCCGATACCTACGAGATCGAACGCGTCGAGATCAGTGAGGCCAGCGTACTGGTCGACCTCGAGGGCATGAACGAACCGGAGCAGCTCGAGATCGACGAGCTCGTATTCACGGACCTCTCGGGCACGCGCTCGCGCATCACGCGGCAGATCCTTCGCCAGCTCACCGACGACGTCATGGCCGCGGTCGAGCGGCGCGTCGTCGAGGCCGCCGGCGAGGCCGCGCGCGAGGAGATCGAGAAGCGCGCCGACGAACTGAAGGAAAAGGCGCGGAGCAAGCTCGAAGAGTTGCTGCAGGGTAATTGAACGCGGTCGGCTGATCCGACACCCATTCGTTGCGGTAGATCCAATTCAAGTCATCCGCAGGTCGGATTAGAGCCCGCGAGAGCGGAGAGCTCATCCGATGTCGCCTCGGCCGAAGCCACCGACCGTCCTTCGTCGGATTACGCCTTTGGCTAATCCGACCTGCAAGACCGCGCCGCTGCGCAACGGTAGCCACGCCCTCGCCCCGACGGCATAATCAGGCGATACGCCCCGAAACCCGACGACCCCCACCGGACTCCCGTTGAAGCAATACCTGGACACGGTTCGCGAGGTGCTCGAGCACGGCACGCGCAAGGAAAACCGCACCGGCGTCGATACGTTGTCGACGTTCAACATCAACTACGAGATCGACCTGGCGGAGGGATTTCCGCTGCTGACGACGAAGAAGATCTCGTGGAAGAACATCGTCGTCGAGAACCTGTGGTTCCTCTCCGGCGACACCCACATCGGCCTGCTGAAGAAACACAATTGCAAGTTCTGGGACCCATGGGCCGACGAGGACGGCCGCGTGCCCAGTGCCTACGGCAACTTCTGGCGCCACTACCCCGTGCACGACGCCGAGGGCCGGGCCGCCTACAACGACCAGATCGCCTGGGTGCTGCAGCAGTTGCGCACCAACCCGATGAGCCGGCGCATGGTGGTCCTGGCCTGGGCACCGGGCAATGCGCACACCAGCGAGCTGCCGCCGTGCCACGCCTTCTGGGTGGTCAACGTGCAGATGGATGCGAACGGCGAGCCGCGCGTGTGCCTGCACCTCACCCAGCGAAGCTGCGACGTGGCCCTGGGCGTGCCTTACAACATCGCCGGCTACGCCTTTTTGCTCAGCCTGCTCGCCCACATGAGCGGCATCAGGCCTGGCATCTTCGCGCACACGCTGGTGGACGCCCACGTCTACACTGCCAGGGCCGACGGTTCGATGGCCGAGTACGACCACGTACCGGGGCTGCGCACGCAGCTCGAACGCGAACCCCGGGCGCTGCCGCGCCTCGCCATCGATCCGTCGATCCGCGAGCTCGACGACATCCGCGACCTGCTCGACGCGGACACCGACACGCTGCTCGACAAGTTCCGCCTCGACGGCTACGACCCGCACCCGTTCATCGATTTCAAGGTCGCCGTCTAGTGTGCGGTTCCGCCAGGCATGCGTTCGATCGTGCGACCGGGGTGATCCGCGGCGGCGTCGAACCGCTGCCGTGTCCAGTTCGACGCGCTGACGGGACGGCATCCTGATGCGCGGCGCCATCGTCGCCATCGCCGAGGACGGCGTCATCGGCCTGCACGGCACGCTGCCCTGGCATTACTCGGCCGACCTCAAGCGCTTCAAGCGCGTGACCCTGGGTGCGGCCATCGTCATGGGCCGCAAGACCTGGGACTCGATCGGCCGAAAGGCGCTGCCAGGCCGGCGCAACATCGTGATCAGCCGCGCCGGCGTCGACGGCGTCGAATGCTTCGACGACGTCGGCTCGGCGCTGGCCGCGGCCGGCGAACCGTGCTGGATCATCGGCGGCGCCCAGATCTACGCCGCCGCGCTGCCCTACTGCGACGTCATCGACATCACCCGCGTGCCCGATCGCATTACCGACCCCGGCGCCGTGCGTTTTCCCGAACTCCCGCCCGGCGAGTGGCGTGTGGTCGAGGAATCGGTCGATGCCGACGACGAACGACTGCGTCACGTCATCATGCAGCGTACCGGCGCGCGCCGCGATCCCGACTGATCCGGCGACCGCGCCGGGTAGCGCCGTTATAATCGGGCGCATGGATGTCTCCCACATTTTCGACGCATTGAACGAGCCGCAACGCGAGGCGGTCGCGGCCGATCCCGGACCGATGCTGGTGCTCGCCGGCGCCGGCAGCGGCAAGACCCGCGTGCTCACCTACCGTATTGCCTGGCTGGTGCAGGTGATGCAGGTCTCGCCGCTGTCGATTCTCGCGGTCACCTTCACCAACAAGGCGGCGCGCGAGATGCGCGGGCGCATCGAGACCATGCTCGGCTTTCCCGTCGGCGGCATGTGGATGGGCACCTTTCACGGCATTTCCCATCGCCTGCTTCGCAGTCACTACGAAGAGGCCGGCCTGCCGCAGGGGTTCGAGGTGCTCGACAGCGACGACCAGTACCGCCTGGTGCGCCGCATCCTGCGCGACATGGGGCTCGACGAGGGGTACTGGCCGCCGCGGCAGGTGCAGTGGTTCGTCAACAACCACAAGGAGGAAGGCCGTCGGCCGCACCAGGTGGCGGACAACGACGACTACCAGCTGCAGCAGATGGTCTCCATCTACGCCGCCTACGAGGAAACCTGCCAACGCCTCGGCCTGGTCGACTTCGCCGAGCTCCTGCTGCGCGCGACCGAGCTGCTGACCAACAACGAGCCGCTGCGTGCCCACTACCACGATCGCTTTCGCCACGTGCTGGTGGACGAGTTCCAGGACACCAATGCCATCCAGTATCGCTGGCTGAAGCTGTTCGCCGAGCCGCGCAACGACATCGTCGCGGTGGGCGACGACGACCAGTCCATCTACGGCTGGCGCGGCGCGCGCGTGGAGAACATCCTCCGGTTCGAGCAGGACTTCCCCGGCACCCGGGTGGTTCGCCTGGAACAGAACTATCGCTCGACCGGCACGATTCTCGCCGCCGCCAACGCGGTGATCGCGCGCAACGAGGGACGACTCGGCAAGAAACTCTGGACCGAGGGCGCCGACGGCGAGGCCATCCGCCTGTATGCCGCCTTCAACGACAACGACGAGGCGCGCTTCGTCATCGACCGCATCGAGGACTGGATCGGCGAGGGTAACGCGCGCCAGTCGAGCGCCATCCTCTACCGCTCCAACGCCCAGTCGCGGGTCTTCGAGCAGCACCTCATCGACCGCGGCATTCCCTATCGCGTCTACGGCGGTCTGCGCTTCTTCGAGCGGGCCGAGATCAAGGACGCGCTGGCCTACTTGCGGCTGGTCAACAACCGCGATTCCGACCCGTCCTTCGAGCGCGTCGTCAACCTGCCCACGCGCGGCATCGGCAACCGCACCGTCGACGCGGTGCGCGAGCACGCCCGCGCCCACGGTACCTCGCTTTGGCAGGCGGCCAGGGCGCTCGCCACGGGCGGATCCCTGCCGTCGCGCGCGAAGAGCGCGCTCGCCGGTTTCCTGGAACTGATCGAGTCAATGGATGACGACACCGACCATCTCGACCTGCCCGGCCTGACCGACACGGTGCTGCGGCGCAGCGGCCTCGTCGCCCACTACCAGAAGGAAAAGGGCGAGAAGGCCGAGACGCGCATCGAGAACCTGGAGGAGCTGGTCAATGCCACCCGCGGCTTCAACCCCGACGTCGGCGAGGAGAACATGGATCGCCTGACCGCCTTCCTGTCGCAGGCGGCGCTGGAAGCCGGCGACAGCCAGGGCGACGAATGGGAAGACTGCGTGCAGCTCATGAGCCTGCACTCGGCCAAGGGCCTGGAGTTCCCGCTGGTCTTTCTCTGCGGCATGGAAGAAGGCCTGTTTCCCCACCAGCGCTCGATAGAGGAAGCGGGCCGGCTCGAGGAAGAGCGGCGACTGTGCTACGTCGGCATGACCCGCGCCATGCAGATGCTCTACATGACCTACGCCGAGGTTCGGCGGCTGCATGGCCGCGAGAACTACTCGCGGCCATCGCGATTCCTCGCGGAAGTGCCGGCCGAGTTCACCCGCCCGGTGCGCGTTGCCGCCGCCACCGCCATCCCCCGCCAGGTGAGCGAGTCCTCCGTCGGCGGCGTCAGGCTCGGCGCCCGCGTGCAGCACCGCAAGTTCGGCGCCGGCACCGTCATCAACGTCGAAGGCCAGGGTGAACATGCCCGCGTGCAGGTCAACTTCGAGGATGCCGGCCACAAGTGGCTGGTGCTGGCCTATGCCAACCTGGAAGTGGCATAGCGCATGGTGACGAATCGTCGCGGCCCGGGGCTACGACGCCCGCAGGCCGTTTCAGCGCCCTCGCCGAATCCGGCCCGCGATCGGCGTCGCGCGTCGGTGCGGACCCGGGGCAGCGCGAGCGCAACCCGACAACCTGCCGTTGAGCACGAAGGCATGCCACCGGCCGGCGCGCTCCGTGCCTGATTCGACACGCACGTCAACGCCTACTCCGGCTGCCAGTCCCTCGCCATGGCCCTGGCGCGTTCGATCTCGGCGTCGCTCATACCCCACTTCTCCAGCAGCTTGAGACCGAGTCGGGCGGTGCGCCGAGGCTTGCCCTCGGGCAGCTGCGGCAAGGCCAGGGTGCCCCACATGTAGGAGAGCACGTAGTCCTTCGGCACGCCGTGACCCTGTGAGTAAAGTATCGCCATGCAGGACTGGCCCGCCGGGTTGCCGGCCCGCGCCGACAGCCCGCACCAGTGCGCCGCGGCCGCATGGTCCTGACGGACACCGGCGCCGTCGTGGTACATCACGCCGAGCAGCGCGGCGGCGTCCACGCGACCCTGTTCCGCCGCCTGCGTCAGCCACGGCGCCGCGGCGGCCGGGTCGGCTTTGACGCCGATGCCGTTCAGGTGAACGTAGCCGAGGTTGTACGCGGCTTCGGGAATGCCCGATCCGGCGGCGCGCTCGAACCAGGAGAGGGCGGCGACCGTGTCCTTGGCCACACCGATGCCGTTGAGGTAGAGATTGCCGAGCTCGAACTCGGCGCGATCGTATCCGTGTTCCGCCGAGCGTTGCATCCAGCGCGCGCCGGAGACCGGATCGGGCTCGGTACCGACACCGTTGATCAGCATGTAGGCCAGGTTGTACTGGCTTATCGGCACGTCGTTCTCGGCAGCCACGGTAAACAATTCGAGGGCGCGCCCAGGATCCTGTGCGACCCCCGCGCCCTGGGAGTAAAGCACGCCCAGTTCGACCATGGCATCGAGCTGGCCGGCGGCCACGGCCCGCTCGTACCACTTCGCTGCCTGCGCCGGATCGGCCGGCGCGATGACGCCGTAGTGATGAATCACGCCGATCGCATACTGTGCCGTGGCATCCCCCTCGCGCGCGAGCGGCAGGAAGATATCGTAGGCGCGTTCGTGCTCCCCCGCCTCGTAGGCGGCGAAACCGTCGCCCACCGTTTGCGCCGATGCCGCGCAGGCGACCCCTGCCATCAACACGCCGGCGGCGAGCAATGCCATTGCGGCCGGCACCCGTGCCGTATGCCTACGCATGACCCTGCGCATCGGCCGCGCCATGGCGGGTGAGTCCGGCGCGACGCCGCATGAACGAACGCACCGCGACCTGGTAGCTATAGCTTGATACGTGGTCGCACCGAAGCAAACGGATTCGATCCGTCGCGTCATACTCGAACCCGAACACCCTGTCGGTCATTTGAACCTGCGCGCTCTTGTCTTCATTCCACATTGTATCAATGCGTGACAATGCCTTCACCAGCAGCGCGCGGCCCTTGCCGGCGTCGATATCTTCCGCGGCGAGCAGGAACAGGGTCTTGCGCGCGTAGTGACGCCGGACGATGTGACCGATCTCCCAGTCCACGCCCTCGGTCGCATCCAGCACCATGACGATGAACTGTGCGTCCTCGCACAGTCCCGCGACCGCCTCTTTCCACGTGTCGTGACTGAAGTAACCTCGCGCGACGCCGTAGGGAGGCGCCGGGTCGTCGGGATTGCCGAGAGCGACAACGGGCCCGAAGCGGGTGCCGTCGCGAAGCATCAGGTCGTCGAGCGTCATGGTGCGCGCGCCCGCATCCAGCAACCATTGCTCGAGCGAAAAGCCGCGCGCGACGAGGTCGACCTTGTCGTTCAGAAACGAGCGCAGGAACAGGATCGGCGCACGCTCGTCCACGTGCTGAATATCCTGCAGCGAAACACGCATCTGGTTGCGCGCACCGCGCGTGGCCGCCCGGCACACGACCCGGACAAACCACAACAGGCCCCACATGAGGCCCGCCAGCAACACGAGCAAGGCCAGCCCCATGCCCGCCACGAGAACGACCGCGCCGATGCTCGAGCCGGATGCGAACTCCTCGTAGGCAAGCGAGGCAAACGGCGAGAAGATCACGAAGAACAACGGCGTCATGCACGCGATCATGAACGCGATGCTGACGCGCCAGTAGTTGAGGAAATTCGCCACGCCGGCGACCACCATCAGCAGCGCGGTCGAGATCTTTCGGCGTGAATAGATGATCGCGCGCGGCACGTTGACGAGTTCACGCAGCGAATCGGCGCCGGCACGCTCACCGGGTTCGTAGTGTGAGAGCCGGGCCCGCTCGCCGGCGTCGAGCGCGTGTATCGTCCGCTGCCCCCGCACGGCGATGTACAGAAAGAAGACGTGACTGATCAATACGCCGGCGATGTAGGCGTAGGCGTACCAGGCGCTCGCTTCCACCATTCGAGGCCCGCCGTCCATGAGGGGATCGGGACCATCCGGGGAGAGCAGATCGCTGCCCTGCACGTGAATGTTGTGGCCGAGCGCGATCGCGCAAAGGACGATCACGAACCAGGCCGGACGAAACGCGGAGTAGACGTAGTAGATGAACCAGATATTGAGCAGGAACAGGATCTCGGTCCAGTGCCACCACGTGGCCAGCGCACCGGCTTCGGGAGGCGTGGGCGGCGCCATCGCCGAGAACTGCGAGATCGCGAGCGCCAGCAGGTACATGACGAACTGCGCGCCGAAGAAGAAAAACTTGCCGAGCACGATGAACAGCAGCATGAAACAGTACAGCTGACAGATACGCATGCCCGACAAGACGGACCGGTAACCCGATTCCAGCGAACTGATGTCATCGATCCCGTAGATCGATCCGGCCTGCACCCGCACGGATGATGTTTCCCCGACGCTCCACCGACGCGTACTTTACCACCGATGATCCAATACCGAAGCGGGCGAAGCCATCCGGGCACGGACCGCGGCGATGACGCGATGGCGAAACCCGGATCGCGGCAGGGAGTCGTTCAGTCGCTCTTCCTGGCGTCCCTGCGCATGACGATCTCCAGCGGATCGCCGCGTCGAAAATGCACATCGCGCTGGGCAAAGGGAATTTCTATCCCCGCCTCGGCGAACCGGCGGTTGATTTCCTTGTTGATTTCGTTCAGCGCCGGCAACCGCCAATCGAGACCCGACTGGTAGCAGCGCAGTGTCAGGTCGAGAGAGCTCTCACCGAATGATTCGAACGCGACCACGGGCTTGGGATCGTCGAGAACATGCGGATGCTTCTCCGCGATATCGAGCATGATCTCGAGCGCCTTGTCGACATCGGAGCCGTAGGCGACGCCGACGTGAATCATCAACCGGTTGATCGGGTCGGACAGCGTCCAGTTGAGCAGGCGCCCGGTGATGAACTCCTTGTTCGGCACCACCAGTTCGCGCTGGTCCCAGTTGCGGATGGTGGTGGCGCGAATCCGGATTCTCGTCACCACGCCGTCGGTATCCCCAAGGGTGATGATGTCGCCGACGCGAATCGGCCGCTCGAACAACAGGATGATGCCGCTGATGAAATTGGCCACGATTTCCTGCAGGCCGAACCCGAGCCCGACGCCGAGCGCCGCGATCAGCCATTGCAGCTTGGACCAGTCGGCGCCGATGAGACTGAAGCCGACGATGACGCCGATAGCGACGATCAGGTAGCGCGCGATCGTTATGGTGGCATAGCGCGCGCCGGCGTCGATCGGCAGTCGCTGCAGGACCACGAACTCGAGCAAGCCGGGCAGGTTGCGTGCGCCGATGAAGGTGGCCACGAGCACCAGCAGGCCAACGCCGAGATCGGTAAGGGTCACGGCGACTTCCGACTCCACGCCGTCGACCATGGCGAGCTGCGAGAACGGCAGCTTGATCTCGTCGAGCACCCGCAGCGCGGGAAACAGATCGTCCCAGATCAGGTACAGACCGGCGATGCCGAGGAAAACAAGTGCCGCGGACACAACGCGACGTGCCTGCTCCCCGAGACCCACGACGTCGAGTTCCTGCTCCTCCACGGGGACGTCGCCAACCTCCGATACGCCCTGGTCTGATTCACCGCTCTGGCGCGATGCCCGCGCTTCCTCGCGACGCTTGAGCAGTTCGGCGAATCGAAGGCGCCGCTGAACCAGCGTGGACCAGCGCAGCAGCAGGTTGTGGAGCAACATCAACACCACCAGCAACACCACGGTCAGGCTGAAGTAGTAGTCGAGCCGCATGGCCGTGTAGTGGTAGCCGAGATAGGACATCAGGCCGGCGAACACCAGCACGGCGGTGAGCGGCAGGAACCACCGGGTGCGTCGGTGCGCCAGTGGATCGCTCATGTCGGTGAGTGCGTCGGCATACTTTTCGCTCTGCCTCAGGTGCATCGTCACCCGCCAGAAGTAAAGCAGGGCAAGGATCATGGCGAATATGAGCGAGACCCGGCTGAACAGGTTCCAGCCATCGATGCCGGCGTCGAAGGTGAAATGCGTTACCGCAATGGCAACCGCGAACGAAGGCGCGAACCAGGTCAGGTTTCGCCAGATGCGCCGACCGGTCTCATCGGTCCAGCGAAAATGCCGCAACGCCAGCCCATCGGATCTGACCATCTGTCTCACGAATCCGAGCAGCAGCAACACGGCGCCCGCGCGCACCAGGGCCGAGCCGAGCGAGACGGACAGATCCGATACGCCTGCGCTCTCGATCGTCCAGCCGATGCCGCCGAGCACGATGGGCACAAACGCACACAGGATCAGCGTGCAGCCGAGTGCGGCAAACGTCAATCGCATGCGGTCGGTGCGAATCTTCCGGGTCCGCGGCGCAATGCGAGCGATCTCCCGCGCGGCCCAGTTTCGCGACAGGAAAACCGCGATGGCCGCGACCACGACAACGGCCAGGGTGGCCAGGCTCTCGGCTGCGACGGTGACGACATCGCGGCTCAACCGATGCCACGTGCCGACATCGAACAGCGACACCAGGGCCGACAGCCAGGCATCGCCGCCGACGGCGTGAAACACCGGCTGACTGGGGATGGTCATCAGCTCACCCTCGATGAACTCGACGAACTCACGCGCCTTGTCGACCAGGTCGCGCTGCGCCTGGTCGAACTGGGTCAGGCGGGCGGCGACGGCGCCGTACTGGGCATGCAGCTCGCCGAGGGTATTGCGCTTCTCGACCAGCAGCGAGTGAATGCGCGAACGCGTGCTTTCGACGGCGTCGGCCTCGACGTGCTCCTCGATGCGGCTCATTGCCGCCGTAACCTCGTCATCCACGGGGCCGAACTGCCTCAGGTCCTCGTCGATGTCGATCTGGCGATCGATCACCTGGCTGATCTCGTCGCGCCGCGTCCTGGCGTCCCGGCGGTAACCCGCGTTCGAAGGCAGGCCGGCAAGGCGGCGGCGCAGCATGCGCCCGATGGCCGGCGTCGACCCCACCACCTCGACCCGTTCGCGGGTGACGACGAAGTCGTCGCGGATTCGTTCCAGTTGCGAGGAAACTTCCTGCAGGTACTCGGACACCTCGCCGCCGCGGCTGGAGACACTCGCGAGCTCCTCCTTCAGCGTCACGATTTCCTCTGCCAGCTCGCGCACCACCGCCGGCTCGAATGCCGTTTCGCGACGCGCCTCGCGCGCCGCCTTCAGCGACCGCTCGGCCTCCTGCTCCCGCATTCGCCGCATCCGGTCCAGCGCCCGCTCCAGGAACGCTTCGCGCTGGGCCATGGCGCGGCGCTCGTAGTCGCGCTCCGCGGTCGCCAGCGCATTGAGCTTCTCGTTGTTGGCGAGGCGGCTTCGGCTCAGCTCGAGGCGCTTCTCGTTGACCGCGCGCTGCAGCGATCTCAGGGTGGCCTGCGGGCTTTCGTCCACGCGAGCGGCGGCCGGGTCGCCGGCATCCCCGCCGCCGTTCGCGCCATCCACCGCCGCCGCGCCACTATCGGCCGTCCGCGCGGGCGCCGATCGCGACAACGCCTCGCGCTGTTCGGCGAGGCGAGCCGGCGCCTGGATCAGGTCGGCAAGCGTGGAATCGAGTTCGACGATGCGCGCCCGCTGCTGCGACAGCCGTTGGCGCTGATCGTCGATGACGGATTCGAGCTCGGCGCGCGACAGACTGTCGAGATCGATGGCGTCGACACCCGCGAGATCCTCGTTCGCGGCGATCCGCTCGCGGATGCGATTGATCTTCTCGTCGGCGACGCCTACCCGCTCGTTGAAGCGGGCGAGTTCCTCTTCGACCGCATCGAGCTCCTTGCGCGCCGCGGCGATATCCTGCTCGATCGCGGCGCCGGCCGACTCGTCGGTCGCGCTGCCGCCGCTGCCGTCGCCGCCGCCGGAGAGACCGGGCAGGGCCAGCTGTGCGTGGGACATGCCGGGCGCCGCGAGGCAGGCAAGCAGCACGACGGTTCGCAATGTCGCACGCCGAAGAAGGCTGGCGCCACCGACGCAGACGGTGTCGGATCGCCGGTTCAAGACGCCGGCAAGCACGAGTTCGAAGAGACCATGTACCCCCATGATCCTATTCTAAGCTTCGCGCGTGTCGTTTGCGGAATCATCGTCGACGCCGTCGTACGGCGCGTCGGCGGCATCGTCGTCCTCCCCCGGCAGGCCCTCGACATGGCGAAGCCGGCGCGCCATGGCCCGCGTTCTGGTCCCCGTGCGGTCGATGGCACGGGCGGCAAGGTCGAGCTGGCGCCGGGCACGTGCCAGCTGCTCGCCGAAGCGCTCGAACTCGGTCTTCACCCCCGCCAGCAGCGTCCACACCTCGCTCGAGCGCTGCTCGATGGCCAGGGTTCGAAATCCCATGCGCAGGCTGTTGAGCAGCGCCGCCAGCGTGGTCGGCCCGGCCACCACCACGCGATGCTCCCGCTGCAACCGCTCCACCACGCCGACCTGCCGCAGGACCTCGGCGTAAAGCCCCTCGGTGGGCAGGAACAGGATGGCGAAGTCGGTGGTACGGGGCGGATCGAGATACTTGTCGGCGATGTCCCGCGCGGCATTTCCGACGCTGCGGACGAGGGCCGCCAGCGCCGCGTCGGCCGCCGCCTGGTCGGCAGAATCGGCCGCCTCGACCAGCCGCTGGTAGTCCTCCTGCGGAAACTTGGCATCGATGGGAAGCCAGATGCCATCGCCGTCGTCGCCCGGCAGCCGCACGGCATACTCGACACGATTGTCGGTGCCCTCGCGGGTATTGACGTTGCGCGCGAACTGGTCGGGCGCGAGAACCTCCTCCAGCAAGGCGCCAAGCTGCACTTCGCCCCAGGTGCCGCGCGCCTTGACGTTGGTCAAGACGCGCTTGAGGTCGCCGACGCCGGCCGCCAGCGATTGCATCTCGCCGAGCCCTTTTTGCACCGCCTCGAGGCGTTCGCCGACCTGCCGGAAGGATTCGCCGAGTCGGCGTTCGAGGGTGGCCTGCAGTTTCTCGTCGACCGCCTCGCGCATCTGCTCGAGGCGCTTGTCCACGCCCGCCTGGAATTCTCCAACGCGACGTTCCAGCGACTCGCGCAGCTGGCCGTGATGACGCTCGGCTCGCTCGACCTGTTGCGCCACGCGCTGTTCCAGCCCGCCCAGCGCCTCGCGCTGGGCACGGCCGAGCTCGGCCACGCTGGTGACCAGCGCCTGGTTGGCGCCGTCCTGGGCCGATGCCAGCTCGTCGCGCAGTTCCCATACGTCGCGGCTTGCCGCCTCGCGCATCTGCCGGTGCTCCTCGCGAAGCAGGGCCTGCAGCCGCTCGCTGCCGGCGCGCGAGGTACGGGCCAACAAGACCAGCAGCAGCAAGACGGCGACGGCCGCCAGGCCCACCGCCAGCCATGCGGGCGAAACCGAAAGCACCAGGCTGTCGATCGAAGTCTCGGTCACGTGGGGGTTGTCGTCGAGCGACTGGACGGCCGGTGCGGGAATTGCGCCGGGCGGCGACTCAATTGCCGATGATGACGGTGCCGCCCTTTTGCAGCGCCTCGCGCCGGGCGCGGGTATAGGCCTGGATTTCCAGCTGCAAGGCCTTCGCCTCGTCCGGGGAGACCGTGGCGATGTCGTAGCTGCCGCCGTCGTTTCGCATCATCACCTGGCGCAGCTCGGTGCCGTCCGCACAGGTGTGGGGCTGCAGCTTGTAAATCTTCGAAACGTCCACGGACACGAGGCCGGCGCCGCCGTCGCAATCGACCGTGGCGAAGCTGACAGGGTACTCGAATGCCGCGAGCGGCATCGATGCGAACATTAAAAGAGTGAATACCGCGCGCGCTTTCATCGACAGGGGCATGCGTTTAATATCGGGTCTCGATTTTTCCGATAATAACACTGTCATTCCATCCGGAGGCGTCATGCAGACACGGGCCGCGATCGCATTCGAGGCGGGCAAGCCACTTTCCATCGAAACCGTCGAACTCGACGGACCGGGCGACGGCGAGGTGCTGGTGGAAATCAAGTCCACCGGCATCTGCCACACCGACGAGTTCACGCGCTCGGGCGCCGACCCGGAGGGCCTGTTCCCCGCCATCCTCGGCCACGAGGGCGCCGGCGTGGTGGTGGACACCGGCAAGGGCGTCACCAGCCTGAAAAAGGGCGATCACGTCATTCCGCTCTATACACCGGAATGTCGCCAGTGCGAGTACTGCACCAGCGGCAAGACCAACCTGTGCCAGGCCATTCGCGAAACCCAGGGCCGCGGCGTGATGCCGGACGGGACCAGCCGGTTCAAGCTCGGCAAGGACGACGTGTTTCATTACATGGGTACCTCGACGTTTTCCAACTTCACCGTGGTACCCGAGATCGCGCTGGCGAAGATCCGCGAGGACGCGCCGTTCGACAAGGTGTGTTACATCGGCTGCGGCGTCACCACCGGCATTGGCGCGGTGATCAACACCGCCAAGGTCAAGCCGGGCGACAACGTGGTGGTGTTCGGCCTCGGCGGCATCGGCCTGAACGTGATCCAGGGCGCGCGTCTCGCCGGCGCGGACATGATCGTGGGCGTGGACATCAACCCGGGCCGCGAATCCCTGGGACGGCACTTCGGCATGACGCACTTCGTCAATCCGAAGGAGGTCGAGGGCGACCTCGTACCCTACCTCGTGAGCCTCACCAAGGGCGGCGCCGACTATTCCTTCGAGTGTATCGGCAACGTGGACGTGATGCGCCAGGCACTGGAGTGCTGCCACAAGGGCTGGGGCGAATCGATCATCATCGGTGTCGCCGGCGCCGGCCAGGAGATCAAGACGCGCCCGTTTCAGCTGGTCACCGGACGGGTGTGGCGCGGCACCGCCTTCGGCGGCGCCAGGGGCCGCACCGACGTGCCGAAGATCGTCGACTGGTACATGGAGGGCAAGATCAACATCGACGATCTGATCACCCACCAGATGCCGCTCGACGACATCAACCGGGCCTTCGATCTCATGCACTCGGGCGAGTCCATCCGCAGCGTCGTCAACTTCTAGGGGGTGTTCGTGGCGAACATGGAAACCGTCGGCGAGAACCGCTGCTTCGGCGGCACGCAGGGCGTGTACCGGCATGCCTCCGGCGAGACGGGTACGGACATGCAGTTCGCCGTCTACCTGCCGCCGCAGGCGCGGGACGCATCCGTGCCGGTGCTGTGGTACCTGTCGGGACTCACCTGCACGGAGGAAAACTTCACGGCCAAGGCCGGTGCGCAGCGCTATGCCGCCGAGCACGGCCTGGCCCTGGTGGCGCCCGATACCAGTCCGCGCGGCGCCGGCATCGAGGGCGAGGACGACGACTACGATTTCGGCAGCGGGGCCGGCTTTTACGTCGACGCCACCGAGTCACCGTGGTCGGCGAACTACCGCATGTACAGCTACGTCACCCGGGAACTGCCGGCGCTGGTCGGGGCGAACTTCGCGGTCGACATGGACCGACAGGGCATCACCGGTCATTCCATGGGCGGTCACGGCGCGCTGACCATCGGCCTGAGGAATCCGGACACCTACCGGTCTGTTTCTGCCTTCGCGCCGATCTGCGCGCCGTCGCAATGTCCCTGGGGCGAGAAGGCGCTGGGCGGCTACCTGGGAGAAGACCGCAGCGCATGGGCCGGTCACGACGCCACCGCCCTCGTCGAGGCCGGTGCGCGCGCGAACGGCACCCTCCTCATCGACCAGGGCGACGCCGACCAGTTCCTCGAGCGCGAACTCAACCCGAAATTGTTCGCAGCCGCCTGCGAGCGCGCCGGCCAGCCCCTCGAGCTGCGCATGCAGCGCGGCTACGACCACAGCTACTACTTCATCGCCAGCTTCATCGGCGAGCACGTCGCCTTTCACGCCGAGGCGCTAACGTAACGTCGCGGCGATTGGATTGGCCTCACGGAGACCCGCCCGACAACACGGGGGTTCGGACGCGGCATCCCGCGGGTCGGGTTGGCAACCGCGCAGCGCTGGCGTCACCTGACAATGCACTAACGGACAATAGCGCTCGTCGTTCGTCGGATTACGCCTTCGGCTAATCCGACCTACGATGGGCGATGTTGACGCGAACATGTCGTGTACCGACCACCCTCCGGCGGGCGCCAAGGCATACTCAGCCCGCCGCCCGGCAGTCGACCCGCGGTTCGAGCAGGCGCGTGGCGCCCCACTGCAGGGAACGGGCGCCCCATTGCAGCAAGCGGCCAGTCGAGCGACGGACGACGCCGACCCGGCGCGGAGCCGCGTGCGTTGCGGCGAAAACCGTGCGGCCGGCGGGCACCTCGACGCCGCCGGCGCGGGCGATTCCCTGGATCATGTACTCGAACATTTTCTCAACCCTCGATAGCAAGTAAACAGGACTATATTTCGTCGACGGTTGCATTTTCAGGGGTAGTAGAGGAAGCTACAAGCGATCGTTTCTCAGCGCTCTGCTGAATTTTTCTCAAGGCATCCCGTTGCATCCATGTCCCGTCGCCTGCCCCCGCTCAACGCCCTGCGCGCCTTCGAGGCCGGCGCACGCCACCTGAATTTCACCCGCGCTGCCGAGGACCTGTCGGTAACGCCGACGGCGGTCAGCCACCAGGTGCGACAGCTCGAGGACTGGTTCGGCCTGCCGCTGTTCGAGCGCGGCCGGCGCCAGCTTGCCCTGACCGAGGCCGGGGCCCAGCTCTTTCCGGCCATCGCCGAGGCGCTGGACCGCATCGCCGAGGTGTCGCGCCGGGTTCGCGACGCCCCCTCGCGGCCCTCGCTCACGGTGAGCGTCACCCATACCTTCGGCTCGCGCTGGCTGGCGGCGCGACTCGGCAAGTTCTGGGTCGAACATCCCGGCATCGATCTTCGCATTCACCATTCCATCCACCTCGTCGACCTCGCACGGGACGATATCGACATGGCCATCCGCTGGGGACTCGGTCGCTGGCCGGGCACGCGCACCGAGTGGCTGATGGACGCCATGGCGGTACCGCTGTGCAGCCCGGCGCTGCTCGACGGCGACAACCCGCTGCGCGAGGTGACCGACCTCGCCAACCACGTACTGCTGCACGAGCGGGATCACCAGGAATGGATCGAGTGGCTGATCGCGGCAGGCCTCGACTCGACGCCCGGCCGGCGTGGCCCGGTGATCGACGACCCCAACTCGCTGGTGCGCGCGGCGGTGGAGGGGCATGGCGTGTTTCTCGGCTTCCCGGGCATGATGCGGGCGGAGATCGAAAGCGGCAGCCTGGTGGCGCCCTTCGCCGGCGGCGACGGTCCGCACCCGGGCTACTACCTCGTGTACGGCGAAAAGTCGCTCGACAACCCCGCGGTGCGCGCCTTTCGCGAGTTCGTACTGACCGAGGCGAAAGTAAGGCCGGGCGAACCGGCGACGTGAGCCGCGATCGCGGCCGTCAGTCCCGCCTGAGCTTGTCCGACAACGCGATGGGCGTCGGGTAGCGCAGCACCACCAGGTAGGAGGAAGCGACGAAAGTGACGATGGTGGCCAACTGCACCATCGAGGCGGCTTCGTCCGACATCATGGCGCTCTCCACCGCCACGAAGACGAGCAGCAGCGAGAACTCGCTCAGCTGGCCGAGGCGTACGCCGGTCTCCCAGGCCAGGCGCGGCGACTCCGAATGGGCCACGAACAGCACCCGGTACACCGCGGGTTTCAGGGCGATCATCACCCCCGCCAGCACCAGCGCCGGCAGCGCCATGGTCTTGGCCGCGGCGGCGTCGAAGCCCGCGCCGAGGGCAAAGAAGAACATGACCAGGAAGAAGTCCCGCAGCGGCTTCAGGCTCTCGGCGATGTGCCGTGCGATGGGGCTCGTCGCTACCGCGATGCCGGCGACGAAGGCGCCGATCTCGTAGGACAGGCCCATGGCGTAGCCGGCCTGGGCGATGCCGAGGCACCAGCCCAGCGCCAACAGGAACACGTAGTCCTGGATGCGGTCGAACTTCATGAACAGCTTCATCAGCACGTAGCGCTCGCCGACGAAGGCGATGGCCACCAGCACCGGCAGCGCGAGCACCGTGCCCACCGTGCTCATCAACGGCACCTCGCCGTGCGACATGGCGGCCAGGAACAGCATGGCGAATATGGCGATGAGGTCCTGCAGCAGCAGGATGGAAACGATGACCTCGCCGGTGTGGCGATGGTGCAGCACCGTGGTCGGCAGCAGCTTCAGCCCGATGATGGTGCTCGAGAACATGGCGGCGACGCCCACCAGCAGCGCATCGAGAGAACCGAGCCCGAAAAGACGGGCGATGAAAAAGCCCGCGCCACAGAAGGCCACCGAGCTGGCCACCGTCACCAGCAGGGTTTCGCGAAACAGGTTGAGCAGCTTCTGGGGGTAGAGGTTCAGGCCCAGCAGGAAGAGCAGGAAGATGATGCCGATCTCGGAAATCTGCTCGATCAGCGCCGCGTCGGTGACGAGTCCGAGCCCCGACGGCCCGGTCAGGGCGCCGAGCACGATGTAGGCCACCAGCATGGCCTGGCGTGCGTAAAGCGCCACCGTCGCGAACAATGCCGCGCCGGTGAAGATCAGGAAGATGGAGAAGACCAGGCCGCCTTCATGCATGTCGGCAACCCGTCATCGCCACGGCGGGTCGCGCGGCGTCGCCACCGTGGGCGCGGGCGAAGGGATTGCGTCCCGCCGGCGGGGATTCCCCGCCCACCCGGGACGAGCCCGTGTCAGGCAAAATACTCCGGGGCGTTGCCTTCCTTCCACTTGATGTTGCAGCCCATGCTGGGTTTTTGCGCGGCATCGACCGATTCACCCGCGAGCGTCGCCCGCACCGCGGTACGCAGGTCCTCGCCGGTGACCGGCTGGCCGTTGGCCGGCCGGCTGTCGTCGAACTGGCCGCGATAGACGAGCTTGCGCTCGGCGTCGAAGAGGAAGAAGTCCGGCGTGCAGGCGGCACGGTAGGCCTGCGCGACATGCTGATCCTCGTCGTAGAGGTAGGGAAAGGTGTAGCCGTGGGTCCGGCTTTCCTCGGCCATGGCCTCGGGGCCGTCCTGGGGATAGCCGCTGGCGTCATTGGCACTGATGGCGATGACGGCAAGGCCTTCCTCGGCCATCTCCGATGCGAAGGCCGAGAAAGCCGACTTGATATGCACGACGTAGGGACAGTGATTACAGATGAAGGCGACCAGCAGCGCACGTGCGCCGGCACAGTCCTCGAGGGACACTGTCTCGCCGCCGTAGACGGGATTGGTGTTCGGCAGTGTGAATCCCGGCGCGGCGGTGCCGAGTTCCAGCATGGTAGATTCTGTCCGTGCCATAATCGAACTCCGGTGAAAGCTTTGAAACCGGACCATTGTACAGAAATCCCCGGGCGCGCGTTTCGCGCCCGATCGAACACGTACCCGTCTGGCATGCAACACTTTTCAGGACTTCCCCTTCCCCGGTCAGGACCATGAGCGACACCCGGTTTACGCATTTCGACGCCGATGGCGCGGCCCACATGGTGGACGTCGGCGACAAGGACGTGACCGCCCGCCGCGCGATAGCGGCGGGACGCATCGTGATGGACGCGGCCACGCTCGACATGATCCGGCGCGGCGATCACAAGAAGGGCGACGTGCTGGGCATCGCCCGCGTCGCCGCCATCATGGCCAGCAAGAAGACCGCCGACCTCGTGCCGCTGTGCCATCCGCTGATGCTGACGCGCGTGTCGGTGGAATTCTCCCTCGACGACGAGGCCGGCGCCGTCGACTGCCGGGTCACCACCGAGACGCGTGAGCGGACCGGCGTGGAGATGGAAGCCATCATCGCGGTTCAGGCGGCGCTGGCAACCATCTACGACATGTGCAAGGCGGTCGACCGCGGCATGCGCATCACCGACGTGATGCTGATGGAGAAATCCGGCGGCCGCTCGGGCCACTGGGTTCGCGGGCACGATGAGCACTGACATTCGCCGCGACCCGAGCTGCGCCGACGACGCCGAGCCGGCACTGATGCCGGTCGACGACGCGCTGGCGCGCATTCTCGAAGCCGTTTCCCCGATCCGGGAACGCGAACGGGTCGCGGTGCGCGACGCCCTCGGCCGCGTTCTCGGCGCGGATGTCATCGCCAGCAACGACGTCCCCATGCACACCAACAGCGCAGTGGACGGCTATGCCTACGCGGCCATCGCCCTCGCCGCCGGCGAGACCGCGGAGCTGTCGGTCGTCGGCACCGCGTGGGCGGGTCGCGCCTTCGAAGGGCGCGTCGGACCCGGCCAGTGCGTGCGCATCATGACCGGGGCCATCATGCCCGAGGGGACGGACACGGCCGTCATGCAGGAGCACGCCGAACGGCACGGCGACATCGTTCGACTCGTGGGCGACCGGCCGGGCGCCAACGTGCGGCAAGCCGGCGAGGATCTCGCCGCCGGCCGCGTGGCGCTGGCGGCGGGCCGCCGGATCACGCCGGCGGATCTCGGCCTGATCGCGTCGGTGGGCGTGGGCGAGGTCACGGTGACGCGCCGCCCCCGCGTGGCCTTCTTCTCCAACGGCGACGAGCTGCGTTCGGTGGGCCAGCCGCTGGCGCCGGGCGAAGTCTATGACAGCAACCGATACACGCTGTACGGCATGCTCACCCGCCTCGATGCCGACTTCGTCGACCTCGGCGTGATCCCCGACGACGCCGGCGCCGTGCGCAGCGCGTTCGAGGATGCCGCCCGCTGTGCGGACCTGGTCGTCACCACCGCCGGCGCCTCGGTGGGCGAGGCGGACTTCGTGCAGTCCACCCTGAACGAGATCGGCGAGGTCCGCTTCTGGAAGATCGCCATGAAGCCGGGCCGGCCGCTGGCCTTCGGCCGCGTCGGCGACACGCCGTTCTTCGGACTGCCCGGCAACCCGGTGGCGGTGATGGTGACCTTCTACCAGTTCGTGCGCCCCGCCCTCGCCGCCCTGGCCGGCGAGATCGTCGGCGAGCGCCATCACTTCACGGCTACCTTCCGCGGCCGCATCAGGAAACGCCCCGGCCGGACCGAGTACCAGCGCGGCCGCCTGTCGCGGGCGGACGACGGCCGGCTCGAGGTGCGCACCACGGGCGACCAGGGATCGGGCATCCTGCGCTCGATGAGCGTATCGGACTGCTTCATCGTCCTCGACGCGGAACAGGGCAGCGTCGAGGATGGCGACACCGTCAGCATCGAGCCCTTCGCCGGGCTGATCTAGCGTCCGTTACCCCGGGCCGCCGGATACGCCGGTCAGCCGATCAATTCCTTGCCGAGCATACCGAGAACGAAGCCGAGCACCGCACCCAGCGGCGGCGTCCAGTGGCCGCGCATGCGCGAGGCGGGCGCAATGTCCTGGAAGGTCAGGTAGAGGATGCCGCCGGCGGCGAAACTCATCAGCGCCGCGGTCACCGCGTGCAGGTCGCGCAACAGGAAATACCCACCCAGCGCGCACAGCGGCCCGAGAAAGCTGACCGCGAACAGGAGACGAAGCGTGCGGCGACCGCCCGCCACGCCACCGCCGATCTCGCGGTAGGAATTGAATCCTTCGGGCAGGTTCTGCAGGCCGATGAAGGCCGCCAACACGTAACCGAGGCGCGGATTGGCGGCGAACACCGCGCCCATCGACAACGCTTCCGGCACGAAGTCCGTCAGCATGGCCACGAACTGCGCGCGCGAGCCACCGGCGCGGGCCAGTTGAATGTCGACCACGCAGAACACCGCGCCGCCGGCGCAGAACGCGAGCGCGACGGTCACCGGGCCGAGCGACGCCAGGCCCTCGGGCAGCAGGGCGAAGGCCACCGCGGCGACGAGAATGCCGCCGCCGAACGCGGCCACGCCATGAACGAGTTCGCGTCTCGTCGTGGTGTGCGCGGCGCCGACCCGCCGGGCCAGCAGCCCGCCGACCCAGGCGGTGAGCCCGGCCAGCCAGGCGGCCGCGACGATGATGAGCACCTCGCGAGTCATCGGCCGAGTATATCCCGGCGCGTCGGACGCCGGACCGTCCGCACCCGAATACCGCACCTTGTCGTCAGGCTGTCAAGCAGCCGGGTGCATACTGCCGGCGTCATGCCCGTTAGAAACGCACTGCTTCACCCGCTGCTCGGAATACTCGTCGCGTTCGTTCCCGCCGAAGCCATGCGGGCGGGGGAGTCGCTACCCCTGGACACCGACCGCCTGGGTGAATGGACCGAGCGTCGGATCGACGGGCAAACACGCTATGGCATCGACCGCACGGAACGTCCGCCGGCGATTCGCGCCGACACCCTCGGCGGCGCGTCCGCGCTGGTGCTCGAGCGCCGCATCGACCTCCACCGAACCCCGCACCTTCAGTGGTGGTGGAAGACGCGCCGCTTCTACCGCGGTCTGGACGAGCGACGACTCGACGAGATGGATTTCCCGCTTCGAATCAGCGCCAGCCTGTCGACCGGATTCGGCTTCTGGAACGTGTGGACATTGAGCTACGTGGTGGCGGGCGAGCTGGCCGTGGGCGACGCGTTCGCGCATCCGAACAACGACAGGACGATGATGGTGGTCATTGCCAATGCCCGGGCCGCGCCGAACGCATGGCATCGACAGAAGGTGAACCTGCGCGCGGACTTCGCCCGCCACCTCGGCCTGGACGTCGATCACGTCGACGCCCTGTCCATCCTCGTCGACAACGACTCCGCTGGCCAGGCCACCACGACCTGGGTCCGTGGCCTCGAACTCTCCCCGCGATAGCCCGCGTGGAGGGGGTCAGGGCCTGTTCACGCGACGCTGAGCGAGTGAGTTTTCGTGCCCGCGAGAAAACGACCCGTCTCGCATCCGACAAGGCGCATCGAGGCGTCATGGTGGTTCCATGGCGACGAGATGCAACGCCGTCGGGGCGAAAATGGGCCGAAAGATCGCCGCGAACGCGTCGTGTGAACAGGCCCTAGTCGGCGACAAAGGCGAGCAGGCGTCCGCAAACCAGTATGCCGAGCCACAGGACGAGCGAGGTCAGGCCGATGCGCCGCCGCGCCGGGTCGCTTGCCGCCAGCAGGCCGCGCCCGGCATGCACCGCGAGGGCATGCACACCGCCGGCGGCCACCAGGACCATCTTCAACAGGAACAGCGGGAGCGCCGCATATTCCGTAGCCCGAATCGAGAACAGCGCGACGCCGGTGACCAGCGCGAGGACGAGGCCGGTCGCGGCGACCGGCACCAGCACGCGCGCGAGGGCGTCCAGCGGCACCTGCCGCCAGGCGCCCGCGAGCTTCAGATCGAGCGGGGCGATTGAGCCGACAAGCAGCGAGAGACCGAGAATATGGGCGGCGTTGACACCGGCATAGCCCCAGCGGGAGTAGCGAAGCCACTCGGCCGGCGCCGAGGCCTCCACGGCGACGAGAAGGGCATCCAGCATCCGATGCGCGTCCGGCGGCGCCTGACCGCGCGTCGGCCGGTCGTCTCAGTCCCGGTTCGGGTACAGCTCGTGCAACGTTTCGCCCAGCCACAGGCGCTCCACCTTGATGCGCTTCTCGTCCGCGTCCCGCGACGGTTCGCCCGAGATCTTCAGGGTGACGCCCGGCGCGAGATCGCCGTCCTTGATGCCGGCCAGGCGTACGTTCATGAAGCAGGGAATGTTGTACTCGCGGGTCAGGATGGCCAGGTGCGAGCGTGTCGTGCCGCCCGCGCAGAGCACGCCGTGGAACTTCTCGAGCACGGGCGCCGTGCCGGGGAACAGGCTCGCCGTGTGCGCGTCGTCGCCCATGCCGAGCAGCACGAAGT
>JAUIDF010000281.1 GCA_030429125.1 Gammaproteobacteria bacterium
CCGAACGCATGTCGACATTGGAGGTGAAACCGCCGTAGACCACCGGGACGCCCGGCCGGACCAGCTGCGCCAGGGTGAGCCCGGCCAGCGCCTCCGCGTTCTGCTGCACGAGTGCCGCGGCGACCGTGGCCGGCGCCATCGCGCCCATCAGCGTAAATGGCGTGACGACGACCGGCTGTCCCCACTCGGCCATCGCCATGAGCCCGTCGGACATCGCCTCGTCGAATCGCTTGGGGGAGTTGACGGAGATTACCGTCAGCACCGATGGCGAGTCGACGAGTGCCTCTCGCGCGACGCCGCGAGCGATGGCCGCCATGTCGATGCCGTCCAGTGCCCGCTCGGCGCCGATCGCGGTGCAGTGATACACCTTGTCGGTGTAGACGAGATTGGCGAGGTAGCAGTCCAGGTGGCGGGAATCGGCATCGAGTTCGACCGGTGCCGTGGGTTGGTTGCCGACAGCGTGAATGACGTTGAAGCTCTGGGCGAGCTTGACCAGCGAGACATAGTCGTCGTAGTTGCCGGTGCGACGGCCGCGCACGCCGTCATGTACCGCCGGTGGCCCGGCGACCAGGGTCGAGAATCCCCACCGACCGCCGACGCGAATGGCGCGATCCGGGTTTCTCGGCGTCAGTACGAACGTTGGGGGCGCCTTGGCGATACATTCGTTCACCAGCACGCGGTCCATCCGGACCACGCCGGTGCCATCGTCCACCAACGCGCCGGCGGCGCGGAACACCGCCCTCGCCCGCCCTCCCATGAACTCGACCCCGGTATTCTCGAGGATGTCGAGCGACGCCTCGTGTATCGCCGATACCTGATCGGCGGACAGGTTCTCCACCGGCGGGAGCGCATAGCGAAACTGCCCCCAGGGGCGTTGCGCCAGGGTGGTCGACTGTCGCGCGGCATCACGGCGCGACGAAGTACGGCGGCGGGAACGGGTCAAGGTCGACTCCGGGTGGCGCGGCCGGGCGCCGTGTGGATGTGGTTTCATGATCCGACGGGTCGGGCGCGTCGACTGCCGCGCCAACGACGGCTTTTGCATGCAAATCGACCGAACCGCGGACACCACCCCTGCCCCGCCGTATCCTTCAGGTGCGCCGGCGATACAATTTGCGTTCGCGAAAGGCAATGAACAGGCCGCTGGACACGACGATCGCCGCGCCGAACAGTTCCCGGGTCGACAGGATTTCCCCGTACACCACGAAGCCGACGCCGATTGCCCAGACCAGCAGGAAGTAATTGAATGGCTGGAGCACGGCGGCCGGCGCCCATTGCAGTGCCTTGATCAGCAGCAGGTGCCCGCCTATTCCGGTCAGCGTGAGCACCGCGAGCCATCCGACCTCGCCGCGATCGAGCGCGGACCAGAAAAACGGCGCCGCCAGGGCCGAGGCGATCAGGCCCACCACGCCAAAGTAGAGCAACGAGGTTTCGAAGCGGTCCTGCCGTCCCGTCTTGCGCGTCACCACGTTGTACAGGGCGAACATCAGCGCCGCCGACAGGGCGATCAGTGTCTCCGGCCGGAATACGCCACTGCCGGGATCGAGAATCATCACGGTACCGCAAAACCCGACCCCTACCGCCGCCCAGCGCCTCCACCCCACCGCTTCGCCGAGCAAAGGCACCGACAACGCCGTGACCATCAACGGGAAACACGCAAACAGCATGTGGGTTTCCGCCACCCCGAGGTGGCGAAGCGCAAGGGCGAACATGGCGATCTCGATCACGATCAGCAGGCCGCGAAGCCACTGCAGCACGCCACAGTGCGTAATCAGGGCCATGCGCACGCCACCGCTGCGCGAGGCATACGCCACGGCGAACAACGAGAAGAACAGGAAGCGGATGAAGACGATCTGGGCGATCGATACCGTCTGTGCCAGGTGCTTGGTGATGGCATCCTGGCTGGCGAACAGGAACGTGGCGCCGAGCGTCGCGACAACGCCCTTCAGAATAGGGTCGGAGGATGTGGTCAAATGACTGCGCGGTTTGTGTCGGGGCGGGTAGAACGCGCGAGTATATGACGCCGCCCGGGGCCGTGTAACGCGCCGGCCCCTCGCGCCGCGACCATCGTCACCACCCGCGAGTCCGCGAGACGCCAGTTCGCTGCCCACCGTGAGAGACGAAGGTGTCGCGGGTGGATTGTTGCAAATTCGGGGCATTGCGCCATAATCCCCGCGCAGTTCGAGTGAGGGACTTCCATGCCAGGCAGAGCGGAGCCAGCGAAAGTGAATCCGGCGACACGCCGCATCGTGTTCCTGTTGGTCCCCAACTACTCGATGATTGCCTTCTCCTGCGCGATCGAACCCTTGCGCATGGCCAACTGGCTGAGCGGAAAGCCCCTGTACGAGGCCGTGGTCGCCTCGGTAGACGGCGAGCCGGTCACCGCCAGCAACGGTCTCGACGTGTCTCCGTGCGTCGGGCTGTCCGACATCAGGCAGGCCGATGTCGTGTTCCTGTGCGGCGGCATCGATCCCGACGCATCGCTGGTGCCGCTTCTCAAGCCCGCGCTTTCCGACCTGGTGCGGCGAAAGTCAGCGCTGGGCGGTATCTGCACCGGCAGCTACCTGCTGGCGCGGGCAGGCTTCCTGAACGGCTACCGCTGCACGGTTCACTGGGAAAACATCAACGCGATGTACGACGAGTTTCCACAGCTTGTCGTGTCCTCCGACCTGTACGAGCTCGACCGGGATCGTTTCACGTGCTCGGGCGGTTCGGCGCCACTGGACATGATGCTCACCCTCATCGGTCGCGACCAGGGTGGCGAACTGGCCACCGCCATCGCGGAGATGTTCGTCTGCGAGCGGATTCGGGGCGTCCACGATCGCCAGCGAATCCCACTGAAACAGCGATTCGGCTCCAGTCAGCCCAAGCTGATCGAGGCGGTGGAACTGATGGAGGCGAACATCGAGGAGCCCATGAGCCTGGACGAATTGTCGAGCCACGTCGGCATTTCCCGACGTCAGCTCGAAAGGTTGTTTCAAAAGCACCTCAATTGCGTACCGACTCGCTACTACCTCGAACTTCGCCTGCGGCGCGCCCGGGAACTGCTGCTGCGTTCGTCGAAATCCATCGTCGACATCGCCTTTTCCTGCGGCTTCGTGTCGGCGCCGCATTTCAGCAAGTGCTATCGCGACTTCTTCCAGGTGTCGCCGCGCGAAGAGCGCCGCAACGCCGGGTTCAAGTCCGCCGACAACAGCGCGCCGTCCGGCCAGGAACGAACCGGCGCCTGATCCGTTGCGATCGCCGGCTCAGAATCCCGGGTGCCGGTCGAACCGTTCGCGGGCGGAGAATATCGTCCACTCGCGCTCGTCGCCCTCGAATTCCACCGTGGCGCGAAACGGTCCGTAGCGATTGAACACGATGCCGCGCGGCCCGGCATCGTCGATGCGCAGGTTGGCGGCAATCCGGATTTCCTCGCCGCGAATGTCGAGGTCGTTGAACACCACGTGATCGGGCTTGATGATGAGTCGGCTGGTGCCGACCACGTCGCTCACGGACAACAGCTCACGCGCCCAGCGAATCTGGCCGTAGCTGCCCGCGAGCAGTTCCACCAGGGGTCCTGACGAGGTCATGTCGAGGCGTGTTTCTGCGTCCAGGCTGACCGGCCTGGTCCAGTGCAGATCGCCGCCGGTGAAGGCGAACACGGTGGACCAGTCTCCCAGCGAGCGACCATCCGGGTAAATGACGTTCGATACCGCCAGGCGGCTGCCGGCGACATCGAACCGACGCGTGTCGAGGTTCCCGTTCGAGAGCACGATGTCCATGTCGAGGTCGACAGTCAGCTCACGCTCGTTGACGACGGCGTTCACATCATTGGCGTCGAGCGCGATATTGCCGAAGACGCGTTCGTCGTCGACATTGAACTGTGTGCGTATGGTGCCGCTGCCGGATTTCAGCCGCAGCGCACCGTTCCTGGGCAGGTAGTCGTTGTACACGGTGATGTCGGGCACCGACGCG
Organism: Gammaproteobacteria bacterium; assembly: GCA_030429125.1. Classification (GTDB taxonomy): domain Bacteria; phylum Pseudomonadota; class Gammaproteobacteria; order Arenicellales; family CAJQKF01; genus BQJD01. Next base: position 3,955 of record JAUIDF010000281.1, read on the forward strand.
CGCTCGATGTCCAGGCTGATGGCGATGTCCTCGAGCGGCTCGGTCACGTCCGGTGCGCGCCCGTCGATACGAAACAACACCCGTGGCGCCTGTACGAACGCCGACGTCTCGCCCTGCCTGACCAGGGCCACGTCTTCGAGCAACGTGCGAACATCGAGCACGCGCTGCGTATCCTCGCGATGAAAGGCCGCCTGGAGACTGCCGGTACCGCGCGCTTCGAAATCGAGAAACCGGGCGGCCAGGTCGTCGGAGCGGTAAGACGCCGAGCTGCCGGCGCTGATGGTTCCCGCCTCCATCAGCAGGTTCGCATTGAACCGGCCGGCGCCGGCAAAGGTCAACCGGCGCTCCTCGGTGAGCAGGTAGTCGAGCAGCCCGATGGCGGCCTCGGCCGCGGTGGGGGCCACCGCCCGGATCCCGTCGCGAGCGATGCCCAGGAAGTCACCCTCAGCGATGGGGCCGACGTCGCAGACCGACTCCCGCACGGCCTGGGTCACCTCGCCGGCCACCACGTTGGCCGCGGCCTCGGACATGAACCGGGCGACCACGTCCACCTCGGCATCGGGGTCGTAGGACACCAGGGCCGCGAACCCCTCGGGGATCCCCTTGGTGGGCACCACCCGCACCGACTTGTCGGTGGTGGCATCCACCTGCTCGGCCACGGCGATGATGTTCTTGTTGTTGGGGAGGATGACCACGTTGGGGGCGTTGGCCGCCTCCACCGCCTCG
>JAUIDF010000282.1 GCA_030429125.1 Gammaproteobacteria bacterium
GCGCCCAGTGTAGTCCAACCGTCGCGCGGATCCCACGCCTCCCTCGACAGCTTTGCCGCTTCTGGGGCACTATGTGATGCAGGGCCCGCCTGGTCCTGTTGCGCATTCTCACCGCGATACACCGACAACTACCGATGGATCACGACGACATCATCCAGCGCTTCCTGTTCCGCGACTTCAACGTCCGCGGCGAGATCGTACGTCTTGGCCCCGCCTACCGCGAGGTGCTGACCCAGCGCGACTATCCGGCCGGTGTGCGCGCGCTGATCGGCGAGTTGATGGCGGCCACCGCGCTGCTGTCGGCGACGCTGAAGTTTCGCGGCGGACTCACGCTGCAGGTCAATACCGACGGGCCCCTGCGGCTGCTCATGGCCGAATGCCGGAACCAGTCCGACCTGCGCGCCATTGCGCGTTTCGATGCCGATGCCGGCGCGCCGTGGCTGGGCAAGGGAAAGCTCGTGATCACCATCGAGCCCGCCCAGGGCGAGCGCTACCAGGGCATCGTGTCGCTGGACCACGAGAACCTCGCGCGCGCCATCGAGACCTACTTCCAGCGCTCCGAGCAGCTGGACACGCGGCTGTGGCTGTCGGCCGATGACGATCACGCGGCCGGGATGATGGTGCAGCGCCTGCCCGGGCCGGTCGACCGGCCCGGCCTGCCGGACGACGACGAGAACTTCACCCGCGTGAGCCTGCTGGCCGATACCGTCACCGGCGCCGAGCTCACGTCGCTGCAGCCCCGCGACATGCTGACGCGCCTGTTCCACGAAGAGCACGTGCGGCTGTACGACCCGCGCTCACTCAGGTTCCATTGTGGCTGTTCACGCGAACGATCGGCCAATGCCATCAAGTTCCTCGGCTACGACGAGGCCATGGAACTGGTGGCGGAAAACGGCGAGGTGGAGATCGACTGCCAGTTCTGCCGCGCGCGCTACCGTTTCGGCGGCGACGAGGTGCGCGGCGTCTTCGACGAGGAAGCGCCGCCGCAGGGTACGACGCTTCACTGACGGGTGGAGCGGACGGCGACGCCCGGTCGGCGGAATCAGATGACGGCGGGAACCGCGGTCGTGCTCAGGAGCATCCAGCTCATGCCGCCGTCGATGATCAGCGACAACACCAGCAGCGCCATGACCAGCCGGTACTTCAGCTCGACCAGGTCGACGCGCTCGGACAGGCTGCCGAGGGAGGCCGTGAGTCCGTCGATGCGCTGGTACAGCGCCTGGGCGGTGTCGCCCAGTTGCCCGGACAGCCGGGCGTAGAGATCGGCGCTGCCGGCCGCGGCCGCGCCGGCGAGCGGAATGGCGGCGGCAGCCGCCTGGCGCGCCGAATTACGAAGAAATTCGCGTCGTTGCATGTTCGATCGTCTACCGGGGAGTCGTCGTGAAACAGAAATTCATTGTCGGGGATGGCACCCGTCTTTTCAAGTCCGGGCCCGCCGGACCGCAACTGCCATGAGCGAGCGGGATCTCGCGCGCCTGCTGGCGGGACTCTCGCCGGCAATGGAGGATGGCGAATTCGCCTTCTGCAGCGTGCCGCACGGGTCGTCGAGCGATTTCGACCGCCTTCAGCCAAGGGGCACCTTCGGCGAAGCGGAGGGACTCACTCTCGTGCTGCCGGCAGAGCGCGCCCGGGCGGCCGCACTGCCCTTCGACGGCGTGTTCCGCTTGATCACGCTCGGGGTGCAGTCGAGTCTCGCGGCCGTGGGACTCACCGCCGCCGTCGCCGGTGCCCTCGCCGGCGAAGGGATCAGCGCCAACGTGGTGGCCGCCTTTCACCACGATCACGTGTTCGTACCCGCCGCTGACGCGAACCGGGCGCTCGATATTCTGAAGGCCTTGTCGGCCGGCGTCGACGACGACGCGCCCGCCCGCTACCGCGAGCGGTTCGGTGAAATGCCCGACCGGTCGCTGGTCGACAATGGCGTGCTGCGCCAACTCATGACACGCCGCAGCCACCGCCGCTTCAGGCCCGAACCGATCGATCCGTCGCTTCTGTACAGCCTGTTCGCCGCCGCCTTCTCGGCGCCGAGCAAGTCAGACCTCCAGCAGGCGTCGGTGGTGCGCGTTACCGATCGCGATCGGCTTCGACGCATCGCCGCCCTCGACGACAAGGTTCGCTGGATTGCCGATGCCCCGGCGTTCATGGTCTGGTGCGGCGACAACCGGCGCATTCGGCGGCTGGCCGCGCATCGCGACCACCCGTTCGCCAACGACCATCTCGACGCCTTCATGAACGCAGCGGTGGACGCCGGCATCGCCATGCAGTCCTTCATCGTCGCCGCCGAGTCGGTCGGCCTGGGTTGCTGTCCGGTGAGCGAAGTGCGCGACCACATCGATGCCCTGGACCGCGAACTGTCCCTGCCCGATCACGTCTTCCCGGTGGCCGGCCTGTGCGTCGGATGGCCGGCCGAGGCGGGACATGTCAGCATGCGCCTGCCGTTGTCGGTGACGGTGCACGAGAATGCCTACGACGATGGCGAACTCGTCGAACGGGTCACGGCCTACGACCGCCGACGCGAGGCCGCGCGCCCGACGCCGGCACATGCCCAGCGGGACGTTGCACGCTTCGGCGTGAGCGACGACTACGGCTGGTCCGAGCACCGCACGCGTCAGTATGCGCGGCCGATGCGCACGGACTTCGGCGCCTACGTCCGGCGCAAGAAGTTCGACCTCTCCTGACCCGGTCGCGGGCCGGCTGTGTCCGCTGCCACGGCGGGCGTTAGAATCGTGGCGGTCGAGCCGCGTGCCGCCGACCCGTCGGCGCACGCGACCCTTTCGGTAACCTGATCAGGGGGAGAACCCATGTTCGAATGGATCGCCAGTCCCGAGGCCTGGATTGCGCTGGCCACGCTGACCGCGCTCGAGATCGTCCTCGGCATCGACAACATCATCTTCATTTCCATCCTGGTCGGCCGCCTGCCCGAGAAGCAGCGCGCGTTCGCGCGCAACGTCGGCCTCACCCTGGCCATGGTGGCGCGGCTGGGCCTCCTGTTTTCCATTGCCTGGGTCATGGGACTGACCGAGGCCCTCTTCACGGTGCTCGCCCAGGAGATCTCCGGTCGCGATCTGATTCTCATTGGCGGCGGCCTGTTCCTGCTGGCGAAGTCCACGCACGAGATTCACAACAGCCTCGAGGGCGTCGCTGGCGATCACGGCGGCAAGGTGACGGCGACGCTGGGCTCGGTGCTGGCGCAGATCGCCGTGCTCGACATCGTGTTCTCGCTGGACTCGGTGATCACCGCGGTCGGCCTGGTCGACCACATCTCCATCATGGCCATCGCCATCATCATCGCGGTCGGCGTGATGCTGCTGGCGGCGAAGTCCATCAACGAGTTCGTCGAACGGCATCCCACCATCAAGATGCTGGCGCTCGCCTTCCTGATCCTAGTGGGCGTGACGCTGATCGCCGAGGGACTCGCCTTCCACGTGCCGAAGGGCTATATCTACTTCGCCATGGCCTTCTCGGTGGCGGTGGAGATGCTCAACATCCGCATGCGCAGCCGTCGCGGCGAGGCGGTGAAACTGCACAAGGCCATTACCGAGGAGGGCTGACGGCAACGCGGGCGGGAAGAGTCGATCGCGAAGGCACCGGCCCGCCGCGCGGCGGGCCGGTGCGGATCAGGAGGTCGAAGTGGATGCCATGATGCCTTCGCGGCGGCGGCGCTCCATGAGCTGGTCGAGCCAGTTGGGGTCCATCTCCGGCACCGAGGAAAGCAGGAGGTCGGTGTACTCGTGGTGCGGCGGCGTGAACATGTCCTCGCGCGGTCCCTGCTCGACGATACGCCCCTTGAGCATGACCACCACTTCGTCGGAGATGGCGCGTACGGTGGCGAGGTCGTGAGTAATGAACATGTAGGCGAGGTGCAGCTCGCGCTGCAGCCGGTCGAGCAGCTTGAGTATGCCCTCGGCGACGATCTGGTCCAGCGCCGAGGTAACTTCGTCGCAGATGATGAACTCGGGCTCGGCCGCCATCGCGCGGGCGATGCAGATGCGCTGCTTCTGTCCGCCCGACAACTCGCCCGGAAAGCGATCGATGAACTTGTCCGGCTCGAGCTCGATCATGGACAACAACTCGCGGATGCGCTCTTCCAGCCGCCGTCCGGACAAGCCGAGATAGAACGACACCGGACGGCCGATGATCTCGCGGATTCGCTGCTTCGGATTCACCGCGGTATCGGCCATCTGGTAGATCATCTGCGCGTGCCGCAACTGGGCCTTGGAGCGCTTGCGGTAGTCGCCCGGCAGCGGGCTGCCGTTGATCAGCACCTCGCCCTCGATAGGCGGCAGTAACCCGGTGATGACGCGCGCCGTCGTACTCTTGCCGGAACCGGACTCGCCGACAACGGCAACCGTCTTGCCGCGATAGATATCGAAGGAGATGTCGTGCAGCACGGGCACCGTGCCATAGGCAGCGGTGACGTGCTTCACGCTCACCAGCGGCTTGTCGTCCACCGGTGGAATCGGCTCCTTCTTGAAACTGCGCACCGCCCACAGCGTCTTGGTGTAGTCCTCCTGCGGGCTCGTCATCATCGTCGCCGTGTCGGCTTCCTCGACGGTTTCGCCGAAACGCAGCACCTTGATGCGGTCGGCCATCTGCGCCACCACCGCAAGGTCATGGGTGATGTAGATGGCGGCGGTGTCGAACTCCTCGACGATGTTCTTG
>JAUIDF010000283.1 GCA_030429125.1 Gammaproteobacteria bacterium
CTCAAGTACTTCATCCGCAAGGTGCAGGAAAATCGCTTCTTTTCCAGTCCGCGCATCGTCATCTGCGTGCCCTGCGGCTCCACCCAGGTGGAGCGGCGTGCCATCCGCGAGTCGGCGCTCGGCGCCGGTGCGCGCGAGGTCTACCTGATCGAGGAGCCCATGGCCGTGGCCATTGGCGCCAACCTGCCGGTCTCCGAGCCCACGGGTTCCATGGTGGTGGACGTCGGCGGCGGCACCACCGAGGTCGGCGTCATGTCGCTCGGCGGCATGGTGTTTTCCCAGTCCCTGAGGGTGGCGGGCGATTCCTTCGACGAGGCGATCATCAATTACGTGCGGCGCCGCCACGGCGTGCTCATCGGCGAATCCACCGCCGAGCGCGTCAAGAGCACCATCGGCACCGCCTGGTCGGAATCCGACCACAAGGAGATGGAGATCAAGGGCCGCGACATCGCCGAGGGCATGTCGCGCAGCCTGGTGATTACCAGCGAGGAGATCTACGAAGCCATCAGCGACGCCCTTGACCAGATCGTCCATACCATTCGCGAGGCGTTGGAGCACACGCCGCCCGAGTTGTCGGCCGACATCGGCGACCGCGGCATGGTCATCGCCGGTGGCGGCGCGCTGCTGCGCGACATGGACCGTCGATTGATGCAGGACACCGCGCTGCCGGTGGTCATCGCCGACGATCCGCTGACCTGCGTCGCGCGGGGCTGTGGCCGGGCGCTCGAGGAAATGAACGTGCTCGGCGACGTGTTCGCCCACGAGTGAGAAGATCGTCACTTGATTTGCTGACGGGCGGGTGATTCGATCGCCTCTCGCGCCCCCGGACTGGCCCGATCGTGCAACACTCCGGCATTAACCTGAGGTTCCTGGTACTGCTGTTCGTGTCCGTGTTGCTGATCAACGTGGACAGCCGCACGCGCACCCTGGAACCGGTCAGGGCGGTGCTCGGCATCGCGGTGGTGCCCTTGCAGGAACTGGTGCTGCTGCCGCGCCGGGCGTCCGAGTGGGTTTCCCAGCGCGCGATGTCCGAGCCGGAGCTGCTGTCGCGGCTCGACGATCTGGTCGACGAGAAGCTGCGCCTGTCGGCGCAGTTGCAGCAGGTCGAATCGCTGGCGGCGGAGAACCGCCGCTTGCGGGAACTGCTGTCGGCGTCCCGGCGCGGACTCGACCGCGTCATGCTGGCCGAGATCGAGGACATCAGTTTCGAGCCGTTTACCCAGAGCGTACTGATCAACAAGGGTATCGCCCATCACGTCTACGAAGGTCAGCCGGTCCTCGATGCGCACGGCGTGATGGGGCAGGTGGTGCGCACCTCGTATCTCAAGAGCGCGGTGTCGCTGGTCACCGACCCGGGTCAGACCGTGCCGGTCATGGTGGAGCGCAACGGCCTGCGGGCACTGACCACGGGCAGCGGCTCCCAGGACCTGCTCGACGTCCCCTACCTCGACCGCAACACCGACATTCGCCGGGACGATCTGCTGGTCACTTCCGGCATGGGCGGACGCTTTCCCTACGGCTACCCGGTGGCACGCGTGCTCGAAGTGACGGTCGACGTGAACGAGCCGTTTCTCAACATCACCGCCGAACCCGTGGCGCAGCTCGGCTATTCGCGGGAAGTCCTGCTCGTGTGGCCGGGCGACGGTCCGCGCCCGGTGGACCTGCCGGCGCCGCCCGGCGCGACCGACGAAGCGGCGGGTCCGGGCGAACAGGGCAACGGCGTCGACGATGCGAATGCCGGCAACGGACAGGCCGGGCAGGGCACGCCAGACGATGGCGGTACGGAGGGCGGTAATGCTGCTGGGCAGTAGCACGCAACGTCCGACCTGGATCATCGTCGTCAGCATTGCGCTGGCCGGCAGCCTGAACATCCTGCCGATGGGCTGGCTCGGTGGATTCTTCCAGCCCGACTGGGTGGCCCTGGTGCTGATCTTCTGGTGTTTCTGGGAGCCCGAGCGGGTGGGTCCGGCCACCGGCTGGTGTGCCGGCCTGTTGCTCGACCTGCTGACCGGCGGCCTGCTCGGCCGCTATGCCCTGGGCAAGACCCTCGTCGGCTTCGTCGCCAACAAGGTGTCGCTGCGCCTTCGTGTATACCCCCTCTGGCAGCAGTGCGTCGGTGTCGCCCTGCTGGTGGCGCTGGACACGGCCACGCATGCGCTCATCCGCCTGCTGCTCGACGAGGAGCCGCTGACGCTCGCGCGCTGGCTGACGCCGATGGCGAGCATGCTGATGTGGCCGTTGGTGGTGGTAGTATTGACGCCGCGGTCGCGGCAGCACCGGTACCGGTGACGGAACCTTGGCACGAGAGCAGATCAAAGACGTCAAGCGCGAGGCACGGCTCGTCCAGTCGAGAATCCTGGTCGCGTTCATCGGCGTGCTGGTCCTCGTATCCATCCTCGTCGCGCGCCTGTACTTCCTGCAGGTCATCGGCCACACGCACTACGATACCCTGTCGAACAACAACCGCATCGATCTCGTTCCGGTGCCGCCGGTTCGCGGACTCATCTTCGATCGCAGCGGTGAAGTCCTGGCGCAGAATTTCCCCGTCTACACCCTGGAAGTGATTCCCGACCAGGTCGAGGACATGGCACACACGCTCGACGAGATCGGCAAGCTGGTGCCATTGACCACGCGCGAGCTGTCGCTGTTCAACCGTTCCCTGCGATTGCGACCAGGCTTCGAGCGCCGGCACCTGAAAACGGAACTGAGCTACGACGAGGCCTCGCGGTTCGCCGTCAACCAGTATCGGTTCAGGGGCGTGAAACTGGTCGCGCAATTGCAGCGCTACTATCCGTACGGCGAGCTGACCTCGCACGCGGTGGGCTACGTCGGTCGTATCGGGCCGCGCGATCTCGGCCGCATCGATGCCGCCGCCTACAAGGGTACGGACTACATCGGCAAGCTCGGCATCGAGGCCTACTACGAAGACGAACTGCTCGGCCAGGTGGGATTCGAACAGGCCGAGACCAATGCACACGGGCGTGTCGTGCGACGCCTCAATCGCACCCCCGCGGTTGCCGGCGTGAACCTGCACCTGAACCTGGACATCGCGCTGCAGGAAGTGGCCGCCAAGGCGCTCGACGGGCGCCGCGGTTCGATCGTCGCCATCGAGCCGTCGTCCGGCGGCGTGCTGGCCTTCGTCAGTCAACCCACCTTCGACGCCAACCGCTTCGTCAACGGCATCGACTTCAAGTCGTTCAGGAGCCTGAACGAATCGCCCGATCGTCCGCTGCTGAACCGCGCGCTGCATGGCCGCTACGCGCCCGGGTCCACGGTCAAGGGGTTCATCGCGCTGGCCGGCCTGCAAGCCGGCGTCGACCCGTCGCAGTCGGTCTCCTGCTATGGCTGGTTTTCGCTGCCGGGAAGCCGCCACCGCTACCGGGACTGGAAGAAGGAGGGTCATGGCCGCATGGATCTCGATTCCGCCATCACCCAGTCCTGCGACGTGTATTTCTACCGTCTCGCCAGTCGTATCGGCATTCAGAAAATTCACGACACGCTGACCCTGTACGGCCTCGGCCGCCAGACCGGTATCGACCTCGGACTCGAGCCGAGCGGCCTGGTGCCGTCGCCGGAATGGAAGCGGCGCGTGCGCAATCAGCCCTGGTACCCCGGCGAGACCGTCATCGCCGGTATCGGACAGGGCTACATGCTGGTGACGCCGCTGCAACTCGCGGTGGCCACGGCCACGCTCGCCAACCGGGGCTTGTACGTCGCGCCGCGCCTGCTGCACTCGCGCGAGGACCCGCAGACCCGGTTCATCGAGCCGGCCGAGGGCGCCGACGCGCGCATGGTCGAACTCGAGGACAAGGCATACTATGACGAGGTGATCGAGGGCATGGTGAACGTCGTGCACGGTGCGCGCGGCACCGCGCGACGGGTGGGGAGCGGCTCCTCGTACCGGTTTGCCGGCAAGACCGGCACGGCCCAGGTCATCGGCATCGCCCAGAACGAGGAATATGACGAGGAGAACATCGAGGAGCGGTTCCGCGATCACTCACTGTTCATCGCCTTCGCGCCGGTGGAGAACCCGCTGATCGCGGTGGCGGTGGTGGTGGAAAACGGCGGCAGCGGCAGTCGCACGGCTGCGCCGATGGCGAAGCAGGTGCTCGACTTCTACCTCATCGAGCGGCTACGGCGCGCCCAAGCCGGCAAGGCGGACAATGGTTTCGGGTAGCCGCGCGCGCCGCGGCCATGTCGATGGCCCGCTGATCACCGCGCTGGTGCTGTTGGCGGGGATGAGCCTGGTCATTCTCTACAGTGCCGGCGGCGGCGACACGGCACTGATCTGGCGGCAATTCGTCCGGCTGTCACTCGCGCTGCTGGCGCTGATCGTGTTCTCCATGATCGCGCCCGACACCTTGCGCCGCTGGTCGCCTCACCTGTTCGCGGTTGGCATGATGCTGCTGGTGCTGGTGCTCGCGGTCGGCTACATCGGCAAGGGTGCGCAGCGCTGGCTCGATCTCGGCGTGCGCTTCCAGCCGTCCGAAGCAATGAAGCTGGCCGTGCCGATGATGGCAGCGTGGTACCTGCATGAAAAATCGCTGCCGCCGAGGTTTAGCCAGATACTGCTGCTCATCGTCCTGATCACGGTGCCGACAATCCTGATTGCACGCCAGCCGGACCTCGGCACCGCCTTGCTGGTCGCCGCCTCCGGCCTG
>JAUIDF010000284.1 GCA_030429125.1 Gammaproteobacteria bacterium
CGCAGGCGGATGACCTCGCCGAGGAACAGGGCGGCGAGGGCCACCACGAAGAGGTTGCGCGTGAAGCCGAGCGTCGTCGCCAGGGTCAGGTCGATGTGCTGAACGGTCAGGAAGAACAGGCTGAATCCGCAGGTGCCCAGGATCGAGCGGCCAAGGTGGCCGAGTGGCCGCCGGGTACGCACGGCGGCAAAGCGTCCCGCCGCCAGGGCCGGCAACAGCAGCGCCAGCGCGATCACGCTGCGCATCACCAGCAGCTCGAACACCGACATCACTTCGCCGGCCAGCTTCAACGTCGCGGCCATGGCGGACAGGAACAGCGACGCCATCAGGATCCAGACGGCTCCGCGCACGTTCGGACTAAGGCGGGCCCAGGTGGCCAGGACGGGTTGTGGCGGTGAGATTTTCAATTGCGAGCGGATCGGGAAGACCGTCGCCTGTGGACGGTCCCTCCAATTGTACCGCGTCCGTTGTCAAACACCGCAGGCAGTATAAAATGGCCCTCTCAACGACACGGCGCGCGGTGCGACCGCACTGCGCATTCTGCCCCGGCGTCTCACGGAACAATTCGAGCATCAGCGTACCGCCCACGGAAGCGGGCGGCGGTCGCGGGCCGACGACAGGCTATTCGTGAGGACACCCTTCAGTGAGAGCAGCCCAGAACGAACTCATGACCCGCACCGGGCCCGGCACCGCCGCCGGTCGCCTGATGCGGCGCTACTGGCAGCCCGCCGCGCTGTGCCGGGAACTCGAGGCTGATCGGCCGGTGATCCCGGTCGAGTTGCTCGGTGAATCCCTGGTTCTGTTTCGCGACGAGTCCGGTGCCCTCGGGCTGATCGAGCGGCACTGCGCTCACCGCGGTGCCGACTTGTGCTACGGGCGGCTGGAAGACGGCGGTCTGCGTTGTCCGTTCCACGGCTGGCTGTTCGATCGCACCGGCCAGTGCCTCGAGCAACCCGCCGAGCCGCCCGGTAGCGAGTACCATCGGCGGGTTCGTCTCGCCGGCTACCCGGTCATCGAGCGCGGCGGGATCGTGTTCGCGTGGATGGGCGACGGCGATCCGCCGCCGATGCCGGCGCTCGACTGCTTCCTGGCGCCGGATGCCTACACCTTCGCATTCAAGGGCCTGATGGAATGCAACTGGCTGCAGGCGCTGGAAGTGGGTATCGATCCCGCGCATGCTTCGTTCCTGCACCGCTTCATAGAGGACGAGGATCCGAACGACAGTTACGGCAAGCAGTTCCGCGATGCGGTGGACGGCGGCGAGATGACCGGGACACGCGTGCTTCGCGACTACGAGCGTCCCGAGATCCATGCCGAGCAAACCGACTACGGCGTGCGACTGACGGCGCTGCGCCACATCAACGAGTCCGACGTGCACGTGCGCGTGACCAACCAGGTCTTTCCGCATGCCATCGTCATCCCCATGAGTCGCGAGATGACCATCACGCAGTGGCACGTTCCCGTGGACGACGTCACCAGCTACTGGTACGCCATTTTTACGAGTTACGGCAAACCCGTGGACAAGGACACCATGTATCGCCAGCGCCTCGAGTTGTACGACGTCCCCGGTTACGTTCCGCGCCTGAACAAGCGAAACCGGTACGGGTACGATGCGCACGAGCAGCGCACGCGCACTTATACCGGCATGGGTGACGACATCAACGTTCACGACCAGTGGGCGGTGGAATCCCAGGGTCCGATACACGACCGTACGCGTGAGCACCTCGGGCGCAGCGACATCGGTATCGTGAAGTACCGGCGGTTGCTGCAGCAATCTCTCGATGCCCTGGCGCAGGATCAGCCGACGCCGCTCTATGACGACAAGGGCGGCGTCATTCCCGTGGACGGTCCGCTCATTGCCGACGTCATCGTCGACAGGGCGAGCTGGACCGAGTCGTGGCGGGCGCACGCGGATGCGGTACGCCATGGCGCGCCGTGGCGAAACGGGGGCGCCGGCGAATGAACGGCACGGGCGGCGGCAGCCTCGGTCGCGCCGGTTTCGTATCCCGCTTCGGCCTGCGCGACGATGCCGGTGCCGCGCTGGCCGCGGAAGTCGCCGACCAGGTCGCCTCTTCACCGCTGACGACGCTGCGGATAGCCTTTGCCGATCAGCACGGCTTGCTGCGCGGCAAGACCGTTGCCGCATCGGCCATTACCGACGCGCTCGAGAACGGCGTCAGCCTGACGACGACGCTGCTCCTGAAAGATACCTCGCATCGCACGGTCTTCCCGGTCTGGAAGGCAGACGTCGTGCTCGGCTCCGAGGCGCTTCGCGGTGCCTCCGATTTCATCATGGTGCCGGATCCGTCCACGTTCCGTGTTCTACCCTGGGCGCCGTCCAGCGGCTGGATGCTTGCCGACGCCTACTTCCCGGATGGGACGCCGGTGCCGCTGTCGACACGGCAGGTCGCCCGCGACGCCCTCGCTGCGCTCGGCGAGGCAGGCTACGCGTATCGCACCGGTCTGGAGGTGGAGTTTCATGTCATGCGCCTCGTCGATCCGAAGCTGGCGCCGGCCGATGCCACGCATCCCGCCACGCCGCCCGAGGTCGCGCTGCTGGCGCATGGATATCAGTACCTGACCGAAACACGCTACGACGAGCTCGAGCCGGTGATGGAGCTGGTGCGAAGCACGGCCGAGGCGTTGCACCTGCCCGTGCGTTCCATGGAGGTCGAATTCGGTCCGAGCCAGCTCGAATTCACCTTTCACCCGGTCGACGGCCTTGCACAAGCGGATAACATGGTCCTGTTTCGCAGCGCCGTGAAGCAGGTCTGCCGGCGTCATGGTTACCATGCCACGTTCATGTGCCGACCGGCCCTGCCGAACCTTTTCTCGAGTGGTTGGCACCTGCACCAGTGCCTCGTCGACGCGGCCGGCGCCAATGCCCTGATGCCGCAAACCGACGGCGAGCTGCTGTCGCCCGTCGGCTGCCACTTCGTCGCCGGCCTGCTCGCCCATGCGCGCGCGGCCTGCCTGTTCACCACGCCGACAATCAACGGCTACAAGCGGTATCGTCCCTACACGCTGGCGCCCGACCGCGTTCACTGGGGGCGCGACAACAAGGCCGCGATGATCCGTGTCATCGGCGGGCGCGGCGACGCCGGCACCCGCATCGAGAATCGCGTGGCCGAACCCGCCGCCAACCCGTATCTCTACTACGCCAGCCAGTTGCATGCCGGCCTCGACGGTCTGAAACGGGGGCTGGAACCGCCGGCGGCCGCGGTCGCACCCTACGAGACGCCGGCCGAGAAGCTGCCTGCCAGTCTGGCCGAAGCGGTTGCCGCGGCGAGAGCCGACACGACCCTGCGCGAGTCGATGGGGCCGGCCTTCGTCGACTACTTCGCCGACATCAAGGAGGCGGAGGTCGCGCGGTTCCTGTCGGAGGTAACCGACTGGGAGCAGCGCGAGTACTTCGAGATGCTGTGATGCCGGCTGCGGCGCCGGCCACGCCTGTCGATGGTTTCGAAACCACGTGGTCGGAATTTCGATCGGCGTCGATCGTGCAGCCGACGGTGCCCGGCGATGACCGAAGCTGGCGTCGCGGGCGCGACCGGTACTTCGCCTGGGTGGTGCCGGTGGACGATGCCGCGGTCCTGAACCGCTTCGAGGAAGGCCGCGCCGCGCTGGCGCCCTGGCTGCTTTCGCCATGGCTTCGTCGTCCTCACGTCACCGTGTTCGTGGCGGGTTTCGCCCGTCGCCGGGCGATTCTCGACGACGACGTGAGTTTTGGGCAACTGAAGGCGCAATCTGACGTGATTCGCCATGCGGTTCGGGCATCTCGTCGGGTGCTGGTTGCCGGCGCACTCAACAGCTTTCGCTCGGCGCCGTTCATCGAGATCCACTGCCCCGATTCCTGGCTCGCGTCCACGCGCCGCGCGCTGGGACAAGTCGCGCGCGAACAGCGGTTCTGCGCGTACCAGCCACATGTTACCGTCGGGGTCTACAATGCAGCGTACGCTACGCGTACACTGTCGCAAGTGCTGTTTCCGCACCGGATCGCGGCACCACTTGAATTCGATGCCGGCAGTGTCGACCTCGTCAGCTACGACGCGGCCGACGTGGCGGGCGAACTGAGACTGGAAGAGCGAATAACGCTACAGCGGGGCCGATAGTCGTCGTCAATCACCCGAATGTATCGCGACATTCGTGTCGCGGCAGACGGGTAAGTGCGCAAGCAAGCGGAGTAAGCGATGCAAATGGATCGAATCAAATCGGAACTGGTCGACAAGCTGGCAACGCTGCTGCAGCGTTCAGGCCGCATAACCGAACATCTGCGCGACACGCCGCCGAGCGACTGGGAAGAACTGGCTACCTTCCGCGAGGATGACGAGGTGGCTGAAGCGCTCGATGACATCACCCGCGCCGAGATAGAGGATATCAAGCATGCACTGCGCCGGATGGATTCCGGCGATTGGGAATACTGCGAATCCTGCGGCGACGAGATCAACCCGGAACGCCTTCGCGCACTGCCCACCACGCCCCTCTGCATCAGGTGCGCCAGCGAGCGCGAGAAGCGCTAAGCCCTGATCCGACGCGGCGTTGAAAGAAACCACCGCCCGTCAACCGTCGGATTACGCCTTCGGCTAATCCGACCTACCTGTTGCCGTGGTTTCAAATCGGGGCACCGTCGCACCCGTAGGTCG
>JAUIDF010000011.1 GCA_030429125.1 Gammaproteobacteria bacterium
AGGGCGCGCGCCTGGGGCACGATGCGTTGTCCGACCGCGAACTCCAGGTGCTTCGCCTGATCGCGACCGGGCAGGCGACCCGCCGCATCGCCGATACCCTGTCGCTCAGCATCAACACGGTGGCCACCTACCGGCGCCGCATCATGGAGAAACTCGGGCTTCGATCCGACGTCGAGATCGCGCGATACGCCATGGAACACCGTCTGGTCGACTAGGGCCTGTTCACACGACGCTGAGCGAGTGAGATTTCGTGCCCCGAGAAAACGACCCGTCTGGCATCCGACAAGGCGCATCGAGGCGTCATGGTGGTTCCATGGCGACGAGATGCAACGCCGTCGGGGCGAACAAGGGCCGAAAGATCGCCGCGAACGCGTCGTGTGAACAGGCCCTAGAGTCCGGATACCGCGCCCGGCTCGACTGCCCTCGCAGCGACGAATCCTGCCTGTCACGAAATTCGTGACACCGGCGAGTCCCGGCTCGTGACACGACCGGTCCCGCCCGGGCGATGCCGCGCGGCTCGTGCATCCCGTAATCTCGACGCCGTCACCCACTGCATTGACGGCATTCCGTGAAAATTCTTATTGCAGACGACGCACCCCTGATCAGAGACCGCCTTCGGCGCCTGTTTGGCGAGATCGACGGCGTAGACGACGTCATCGAGTCTTCCGGTTGCAGCGAAACGCTGGAAGCCATCGACAACGAAGCGCCCCACGTCGTTCTGCTCGACCTGTTCATGCCCGACGGAACGGCGCTGGACGTATTGCGCACGCTGAGCGAGGCGACGGCTCGCCCCTACGTCGTGGTACTGACCGCCTGGCCCGACGATTCGGTGCGTGATCAATGTCTTGAAGCCGGCGCCGATTACTTTTTCAGCAAGAACGCGGAATTCATGAACGCGGTCGATGCCGTGCGCTCCATGGTGCCGCGGCATGCATCGCCGTGACGCGGTCCGATCGTCCGATGATCGTTCGAGCTGTTGGAGGTTAACTATGTCAAACACCCGTTCGCCCGCATCCAATGGGACCGATTCCGCAACACGAGTGACCCGCATCCAGGACGCACCGACGGGACGCCTGACGGTGCTGGTCGTAGAAGACGATGATTTCCAGCGCGAAGTGCTGGTGGAGCTGATCGAGATTCTCGGCGCGAAACGCGTGCTCGATGCGCGAGACGGCACCGCCGCGGTGTCGGTGCTGGAACGTTCGCGGGACGCGAACATCGTGGTCGACCTGGTTCTGTGCGACGTCGACATGCCCCGAATGTGCGGTTTCTCCTTCCTCGAGCGCCTGGAAAGCGCGGAATACTCGCCGGCGGTCGCGTTCACCAGTGCCGGCGGCTCCACGGTGATGAACGCCGTGCGGGAGCGTTGTAAACACTACGACACCCGGCTCGTCGCTGCCCTGGATAAACCGATATCGCCGGCGCGAATCGAGTCGCTTCTCATCGAGGTCGAGAACTCGCTGGACGATGCTCGCGTGGAACCTGCCCGGGCGCACCGGTGCGCCGGCAGGGGCCAGTGAGAGACTCCGCAGCCATTCGAGCTGACGACTCGGGTCCCTTGACTGCGAGTGCGCCGACACGTTCGACGCTCCTCGGCATCGGGGTGCTGGCGTGCGTCTACGCCGCCATCGCGATCGCGACGTTCAAGTTGCCGCTGCATTTCGGCACCGGCGTGTTGCCGATCTGGCCGGCGGCGGGCATCGCCGCGGTGGTCCTGGCAGTTCGTGGCATTCACTTGTGGCCGGGAATCGTCCTGGGTCGCATCCTGTTTGGCCTCGGCATCGCCAATGCCTGGGACGATGCCCTCGCGGGAGCGATCGAGCAGGCGCTGATCGCGGCAGGTCCGGTACTGCAGGCGGTAGTCGGCGCTTACCTGATTCGGATCAACCTGGAGGCGTTTCGCTCCGGTAACCAGGCGGCAACGATGCGCATCCTGTTGCTGCCGGGCCCGGTTGCCTGCCTGATCGCATCGACATTGTCGGTTGCGCTGCTCGCATGGCAGGGATCGATTGCAATGGGCGACGTATCGATGGTCTGGCTCGTGTGGTGGGTCGGCGACAGCCTCGGCGTGGTGCTGTTCGGACCGATCACGATGCTGGCGTTTGCGCAGGGGCGGGAGCGCTGGTCCGGGCAGGGTACTCGGATCCTGGTGCCGATAGCCTGCGGCGCGGTCCTGCTGGTCGGCGGAATCACCTGGATGCACGACCAGCAGGCGTCGGCCCATCGCGTCGCGATGACGCACGAGGTAGCCGATGCATTCAACGAGGCGCGGCGGCGGTTGACCGCGGCGGAGCGTGCGGTCGCCTCCACGGCGACGTTTCTCTCATTGAGCCAGGCGGTAACGGAATCGGAGTTCGAACGATTCACGCGCAGTGAACTGCGGTGGGATCTGAAGGGGCTCGCGTGGATGCCCGCGGTGAGTCCGAAGAATCGGGGTGCGAAACCGGGCGGCCCGAGTGGAAGCGATCTGTCGGCGCGTTTTCGTGCCGCCTACGTTGCGGGTGACCTGGCCGCCGCGATACCGAGGCACTCTAACGGCTTCCTTGGAGAGGGATTCGCAGGGGCATTGGGCGATGCCTGGCGCGTCGGCCTGCCCGTCGCCGCCGCGCCGGCGAGCCGGACCCCCGACGCCGCGTCGCCGTTGGTGTTGTTGGCGCCGGTGTATCACCTCTACACGGGATCGGACGACGACGGCACGGGCTATGGTCCGCTGAAGCCGCGCGGGTTCGTCGTCGGGGTGGTGGATGTCGCCCGCGTCGCGACACCGCTGGTCGATCTTGCGAAAGCCCAGGACATGAGTCTGCAGGTCTTGCAGGGGACACCCGACGCGACCGGGTCGGCCCTGTACGCGTACGGCGAACTGTCGTCTGCTGACGCGGAGCGACTCTGGTCCGCGACGCTCAACTTCAACAGTTACCCGCTGACATGGGTCGTCGATGCCGCCAACCGCGAATGGTCGCTCCTCGGTCCGACAGAGTGGGCGCTGATCCTGCTCGGCGGGCTGCTGGGCACCGTGCTCTTCACGCATTTCGTGCTGGCGTCCGCGGGCGGCTACCGCGCCATCGGCATGCAGGTCGAGGCGCGCACGGCCGAACTCGAGGAGGAGCGGCGCAAGCTCGACACGGCGATGGACATTGCCGACCTCGTGTACTGGGAACTCGACGTGCCACGCAACGAGTTCGTGTTCAACGATCGATGGTACGACTTCGCGGCGACCACGGTCGAAGCAGAGGGTGGATACCGGCTGTCGGGAGACTTCGTCATTCGGGAATTCGTCGACCCGGCGGACGTCGAAGCGACCCAGGCGGTGTTCGCCCGCGTACTCGAGGCCGGCGAAGCGCCGCCGCCCGACGGCTTCGAAGTGCGTTTTCTTAGAAGAGACGGGGCGATTCGCACCGTCGTTGCGAAGTTCGACGTCGACCGTGACGACGCCGGGCGCGTAACCCGGGTCACCGGCTGCACCCAGGACATCACCAGCCGCAAGGAGATGGTGCGCGCACTGCGCGACAGCGAGGAGTACAACCGCGGCATCGTCGAGAGCAGTCACGACTGTATCAAGGTGGTCGATCTGGACGGCCACATGCTGCACATGACGGACAATGGCATGACGCTGATGGAAGTCGACGACTTCGAGCAGATCAAGGGCAAATCCTGGATCGACTTCTGGAAGCGGCCGCAAGACATCTGCTCGGTCGAAGACGCACTGGCCGCCGCCCGCGCCGGCAGGACGGCGCGTTTCACCGGATTCACGGCGACGATGAAAGGCAACCTGAAATGGTGGCACGTCGTGGTGACACCGATCCTGGGCGGCGATGGACGGCCGGCGCGCCTGCTCGCAGTTTCCCGGGACATCACCGCCGAACACGACGCCAGGCTCGCGTTGGAGCGAATCAACGCGGAGCTGGAACAAACCGTTCAGCAACGTACACAGGCGCTGGCTCAAAGCGAAAAGAGCTATCGCGGCATGTTCGAGGACAGTCCGGTGCCGATGTGGACCTACGACTCCCGGTCACTGTCGTTCGAGGCGGTCAACAATGCGGCATTGCACCTGTTCGGCTACACGCGCGAGACATTCCTCTCCATGAATGTCGTGGATCTCTACGCGCCGGCGGAGCACGAATCGTTCCTGGAGCGAGTCGCCAGCCGTGTGCCCGGCGAGGACTACGAGGTGGAGCGACAGGTGATCAAGCAGGACGGCAGCATTGCCACGGTCGCCATGCGCGCCACCGACCGTCCGGACAGCGATGGATCCGCCAGGCTGGTCACCGGTGTCGACGTCACGGCCAGGAGGCATGCCGAGGCGGAGTTGCGCAAGCAGCAGGAACTGCTGCGCCTGTTGCTGGAGAACCTGTCCGAGGCCGTGGTCGCCTGCAACGCCGCGGGCGAACTGGTGCTCTTCAACCGTGCGGCACGGGAGTGGCACGGCGCCAACCGGTCCGACGTGCCGGCGTCGCAGTGGAGTGAGACGTACGACCTTTACGAGGCGGACGGCGTCATTCCTCTCGCCGAGGACCGGATTCCGCTTCGCCGCGCGCTGGCCGGCGAACAGGTGCGGGCCTTCGAGATGTGCATCGCGCGAGAGGGTCATCCGCTGCGCATCGTACTCGCCAGTGGCGGGCCACTGCTCGACGCCGCGGGCACCAAGGTCGGTGCCGTGGTGGCGATGCACGACATTACCGAGCGACAGCTTGCCCGTCGAGAGCTCGAGCGGGTGGCGGACGAGTTGAAGCAGGCCAACGAGGCGGTGCTCCAAGAGCGGTCCAACCTGGCCCGCCGGGTCGAGGAGCGCACCTCGGATCTTCGCGAGGCCAACCTGGAACTCGCGCGCGCCAAGGAGGAGGCGGAGTCCGCGTCGCGCGCGAAGAGCATGTTCCTGGCGACCATGAGCCACGAGATTCGCACGCCCATGAACGGCATTCTCGGGATGGCCGACGTGTTGTCGCACGACGAACTGCAGCCGCGCCAGGTGTCGGCGGTGGAAACCATCCGGACATCGTCGCTGTCACTGCTGCGTATCCTCGACGATATCCTCGACTTCTCCAAGATCGAGGCCGGCCGTCTCGACCTGGAATGCGAAGCGGTCAACGTGCGCGAGACCGTCGGCGGCGTGGTGGATGCGCTACGACCCGTCGCGCAGGGGAAGGGCGTGCGCCTTCTTGGCGAGTTGAGCCAGGCAGTGCCGGAGCGGGTCTGGGCGGACGCGACTCGACTTCGTCAGGTGCTGTACAACCTGGTCGGCAACGCGATCAAGTTTTCCGGCGGGCGAATAACCCGCCCCGGGGAAGTCCACCTCGAGGTGTCGGTGGAATCGACCTCGCCCATGCGCCTCGCGTTCGTCGTGTCCGACAATGGCATCGGAATCGGTCCCGGGGTGATGCCGTACCTGTTCACGTCGTTCACCCAGGCCGAGGCGTCGACGACGCGCCGGTTCGGCGGATCGGGACTCGGCCTGGCGATCTCCAAGCGGTTGGTGGAGATGATGGGCGGGGTCATTACCGTGACGAGCACGGTGGGCGAAGGGTCGACGTTCACGGTCACGCTGCCGCTGCGCGCGGTCACGTCGCGACATGTCACGAGTTCGATCGCCGACGGCGTCGGCGATGATACGCGTGTTGCGGCGAGACCGACGCCGACGGTCGAGCAGGCGCGTGCATGGGGCCGTCTGATCCTGGTGGCAGAGGACGACGAAGTGAACCAGGAAGTGATACTTCGACAGCTCGACCTGCTGGGCTACGTGGCAGAGGTGGCGGCTGACGGTCGGGAGGCATTGAGAATGTGGCTGGATGGGTCCTATGCGTTGCTGTTGACCGACTTGCACATGCCGGAAATGGACGGCTACGAACTCGTCAGGTGCGTGCGAGAACTGGAGAAGGAGGGCGAGCGCCGGCCGGTCCTGGCCTTGACGGCCAATGCGCTCAAGGGCGAAGCGGAGAAGGCGCGGGACGCGGGTGTCGACGACTACCTGACCAAGCCGATGCAACTGGCGGTGCTTCGCGAAGCGCTGGCGCGGTGGTTGCCCGAGCCGGTCGAAGGTGAAGCAACGAATGTCCGCGGTCATGAGACCGGCGAATCGAAGGCGTCCGGTGACGTCATCGACCAGGCGGCGATGTCCCGGTCGCTGGGTGCCGACGAGGGGTTCCGGGTCCGGATCCTGGCGCGCTTCCTGGAATCGACGCCGTCGGTGGTCGAGTCGATGAAGGCGGCAGCGGCGCGCGATGATCATGACCAGGTACGTGGCCTGGCGCACCGCCTCAAGGGCACTTCGCGAATGGTCGGCGCCTTGATGCTGGGCGATGTTTGCGAGGAGCTGGAGCAAGTCGGTACAGCGGAAGACGCCGCAGCCATAGGCGATGGTCTTGCGCGGCTGCAGATCAGCTATGAAGACGTCGTCGACGAGATTCGAAGAAGGCTCAGGCTGGTCGAGGCCGATGGTGCCGGACGCCTGTCAGGCGGTAAACCCGGCGCCGGCGCCCGGAACCGCGAGGGCGACAGTCGATGAGATATCTCTGCGTCCTCGGGCCGGCTTGACCGTGTCGTCCTGAACCGTTCGCGGGTCTGCGCTTCGCGTCGACCGGCGCGTCGGCCGGGGCGCGACGCACCTGCTCGCTCGGCAGTCTCGACGTCGAGCGCATGATGGACTCGGGCCTGTTCACACGACGCGTTCGCGGCGATCTTTCGGCCCTTTTTCGCCCCGACGGCGTTGCCTCTCGTCGCCATGGAACCACCATGACGCCTCGATGCGCCTTGTCGGATGCCAGACGGGTCGATTTCTCGGGGCACGAAATCTCACTCGCTCAGCGTCGTGTGAACAGGCCCTAAACCGCGAGTCGATCACGCCCGGGCGGTCGGCGGACGGCGTTGCTCGCTCGCGCCGGTGAGACGACGTCGGCAGGCGTCCTTGTCGGCGGTGTGCGATCCGTATCGGTGGCGAGTGCGCTTAAAGCGCCGGGGAACTGCCCTCGCATGCCCGTGACGCGGCCCTGGTGCACTTCGTGCGCCGCGTGATCTGCGAGTGCGGCCGGGTGGACGAGGCCCAGGTGCGACAGGTCGTCGGTTCGGGGTTCTCCGGGGCCCGCGTGGTCGACATCATCACGGCCGCGGCACCGAAGACCCTGTCCGGTGACAGCAATCACATCACCCGTCCGGCGCTCAATCCCGAGCTCTAGACATTCGCCCGGGACGGCGGTCGGCGCAAGGCGTTTACCGGCACACCGGATGCGGGTCGTGCGGTTCGGCGGCGCGATTTCGCACCGCCCTACCCGGGCTGCCGATGCAATTGCGTCTGCAGCGACTCGAGATCCTTCATGCGCGACTGCACGCGTGTCCATCGCTGGTCGGTGACGAGGGCGGTAACGACTTCCACCAGCACCAGCGGCGCCACCGCGGAGTCCCAGCGCGAGTGCGTATCGATGCGCGCCGACAACACGTGGGCGGCGACCTTCGATACCGGGCTGCGCCACGGGTCGGTGAACAGTACCACGGTGGCGCCGCGGCTCGCGGCATCCTCGGCAAAACCGATCACGTCCTTTTGGTAACGCCTGAAGTCGAACACGATCAGGACGTCCCGCCGGCGCAGGTCGAGCAGGTATTCCGGCCAGGCCTGCGACTGGCCGCTGATGTCTTGGACACCACCGCGCACGGCATGCAGGTGGGCGTGGAACTGTCGCGCCAGGGCGCCGGAGAAGCGTCCGCCGAGCAGGTAGACGCGGCGGCGCTCGTCCATCAGCAGTTTGCCGATGGCTTCGATTTCCGTGACCGGCAGGCGACGCACGGTGCTCATGACGTTGTCGCAGGCCTGCTCGGCATAACGATGCAGGAAGCCCGCGTCGCTTTCGCGATCCCGAGGCCCGCTGTCCGAGCGCTCGAGCGGCGATTGCAGGCGCGCTTCGAGTTCCCCGCGCACGTGCGCCTGGAACTCGGCGTAGCCGCGAAAGCCCAGCTTGTCGACCAGCCGCAGGATGGTCGGCGCGCTGACGCCGGCCGCGTCGGCAAAGCTGGCGGCGGTGCCGAGCGCGGCCATGGGATAGTTGTCCAGCAGCACGCGTGCAGCACGCTTCTCGGTGACGGTAAGTTTCTCGAAGGCGGCCGTGATGTGCTCCACCAGGGTGGGGCGGGCGGATGCGTTCGTCATGGCGTTCGACCGGGGCCGGCGGCGCGCGTCGCTGGTGCGGATCCGGGCGGCGCCGATTCGCCCGGGGACGTATCAAATATTACAGATATTGACATGCTTTCGAAATCTGTAATAAAACGGCCAAAATCGTCAATCCCGGCCGATGCCGCGCGTCCCGCCGCCAGGGGCCGGCGCCGTGTCCGTGACGGCGATGAACCCCTGGACTCACCCGAGCGGAGCGCCCATGCAGCCATCACAAGTCAAGACCAAGGCGGATGCCAGGAAGATCGTCGAGGAGCGGGAACTCGAGTACGTGAAGGTCGGCGTGTTCGACGTCGACGGCATATTGCGCGGCAAGTACATTCACCGCGACAAGTTTTTCTCCGCCCTCGAAGGCGGCTTCGGCTTCTGCGACGTCGTGCTCGGCTGGGACTCGAGCGACCAGCTCTACGACAACGTCAAGGTCACCGGCTGGCACACCGGCTATGGCGACGCCTGGGTCCGCGTGCTGCCCGAGAGCTGTCGCGCGCTGCCGCTGGAGGAGAACATGCTGCTCTTCCTCGGCGAGTTCGAGGGGCGCACCGAGTCGGTGTGTCCGCGCGCCGTGCTGCGGCGCGTGCTCGATCGCGCGAAGGACATGGGCCTTGCAGCCACCGCGGCATGCGAGTTCGAGTTCTTCCTCTTCGACGAGACGCCGGACAGCGTGCGCGAGAAGCATTA
Organism: Gammaproteobacteria bacterium; assembly: GCA_030429125.1. Taxonomy (GTDB): domain Bacteria; phylum Pseudomonadota; class Gammaproteobacteria; order Arenicellales; family CAJQKF01; genus BQJD01. The sequence goes on from JAUIDF010000011.1 coordinate 8,831, forward strand.
CCGAAACCTCAAGAACATCTCGCCCGGCTTCTTCGGCTACTCCATGCTGCGCAACTCGGTCTACGCGGAGTTCTACGAAGATCTGCTTCGACTTTGCACGGAGATGGACTTTCCCATCGAAGGCCTGCATACCGAGACCGGACCGGGGGTGCTGGAGGCGGCGCTGGTGCATGCCGACGCCCTGTCCGCCGCCGATCGCGCCGCGTTGTTCAAGACCTACACGAAGGTGCTCGCGCAGCGCAACGGCTGGATGGCCACCTTCATGGCCAAGTGGTCGGCCGATTGGCCGGGGCAGAGCGGGCATATCCATATCTCGCTGTCCGGCGCCGGCGGCGAGCCGGTGTTCCATGACCCGAACGCCGAGCACGGCATGTCCGACACCATGCGCCACTTCATCGGCGGGCAGCAGGCATTGATGCCCGAGGTGCTGGCCATGATCGCGCCGACGGTGAACAGCTACACGCGCTTGATTCCCGGCTTCTGGGCGCCCACCTCGGCAAGTTGGGGCGTGGAGAACCGTACCTGCGCACTGCGCGCGATTCCCGGCAAGCCGAAGTCGCAGCGCGTGGAATACCGCATTGCCGCGGCGGACATCAATCCCCACATCGCCCTGGCTGCCGCCATCGGCACCGGGCTGTGGGGCATCGAGAATCGCATCGAGCCGTCATCGCCGGTGGTCGGCAATGCCTACGACCAGAAGTTCCCGCGAAAGCAGCAGCTGCCGGGCTCGCTCATGGAGGCGGCCGCGCGACTGGCCGGCTCCAAGCCGGCGCGCGCGTTGTTCGGTGATGACTTCGTCGAGCACTACGCGGCGACCCGCGAATGGGAAGAGCGCGAGTTCCGCAAGCACATCACCGACTGGGAAATGAACCGTTACTTCGAAATCATCTGAGGCGTCGTGCCGCGGCGCATTTAATCGGGAGACCATGAAGACTTTTGCAGTGAAGTCGCCGGTGGACGGCGAGACCTACGTCGAGCGGCCGTACGCCGATCATGCCGACATCGATGCCGCTCTGGCGGCGGCCAACGCGGCAGGCAGCGCCTGGCGCGCCACCCCCGTCGCCGAACGCGCGGCGCTCGTCGAGCGCGCGGCGGACATCTTCGTCGCACGCAAGGCCGAGCTGGCCGAGGAACTGACCTGGCAGATGGGCCGGCCGATCCGCTTCGGCCCGGGCGAGATCGCCGGGTTCGAGGAGCGCGCCCGTTACATGGCGGCCATCGCCCCGGAGGCGCTGGCGCCGGTGACGCCGGCGCCGAAGTCCGGCTTCACGCGATATATTCGCCGCGAGCCGATCGGACAGGTGTTCGTCATCGCGCCCTGGAACTACCCCTACCTCACGGCAGTGAACGCGGTGGTGCCGGCGCTGCTGGCGGGCAACACGGTGTTGCTGAAGCACTCGGCGCAGACGCCGTTGTGCGCCGAGCGCTTCGTGCAGGCGTTTCGCGAGGCGGGACTGCCCGACGGCGTGTTCCAGTACCTGCACCTCGACCACGACGACACCGCCCGACTGGTCCGGGCGCCCGAGGTCGGCTTCGTTGCCTTCACCGGCTCGGTGCCGGGCGGGCGCATCGTCGAGCAGGCCGCGGCCGGCTTGTTCAAGGGCATGGGCCTGGAGCTCGGCGGCAAGGACCCGGCCTACGTGCGCGCCGACGCGGATCTCGATCATGCCATCGCCGGCGTGATCGACGGCGCCTACTTCAACTCGGGCCAGTCATGCTGCGGCATCGAGCGCATCTACGTGCACCGCGACATCTATGACGCCTTCGTCGAGGGTGCGGTGGCGTTGGTCAACGACTACCGTCTCGGCCCGCCGCAGGAGGAGGCGACCACGCTCGGTCCGCTGGTGCGCGCCGAGGCCGCCGACTTCGTTCGCGGGCAGATCGCCGAGGCGGTCGAACAGGGCGCCGTGGCGCACATCGACGCGGATCGCTTCGGGCACGATGCGCCCGGCTCGCCCTACATGGCGCCGCAGCTGTTGACGGGCGTCAGTCATGCCATGCGTGTCATGACCGAGGAGAGCTTCGGTCCCGTGGTCGGCGTGCAGCCGGTGGATTCGGACGAGGAGGCCATCTCGTTGATGAACGACAGCGAGTTCGGCCTCACCGCCTGCGTGTTCACGCGCGACGCCGCCGCCGCCGAGGCCATTGGCGCCGCGGTCGACACGGGCACATTCTTCATGAACCGCTGCGACTACCTCGACCCGGCACTGGCCTGGACCGGGGTGCGCAACTCCGGCCGCGGCTGCACGCTGTCGAGCATCGGCTTCGAGCAGCTGACAAGACCGAAATCCTTTCACCTGAAGACCGAACTGTAGGGAGACGCCCGCGTGAACGCCAACTGGAACTATCCTACGGCCATGCGCGCCGGCGCCGGCCGCATTGGCGAGCTGGCTGCCTGCTGCCGCGAACTCGGCATGCAGAGACCGCTGCTGGTTACCGACCCCGGTCTGAGGTCATTGCCGATGGTGGATGCCGCGCTGCAGAACTGTCGCGAGGCGGGGCTCGGCATCGACGTGTTCAGCGAGGTGAAGGCCAACCCCACCGGTGCCAACGTCGAGGCGGGCAATACCGTGTTTCGCGACGGCGGCCACGACGGCGTCATCGCCTTCGGCGGCGGCAGCGCCCTCGACGCGGCCAAGGCCGTGGCGCTCACCGCGCGCCAGGACGTCTCGGTGTTCGATCTCGAGGACGTGGGCGACAACTTCCGTCGCGCCGACCCGGCGCGCATTGCGCCCATCGTCGCGGTGCCGACCACGGCCGGTACCGGCTCGGAAGTCGGGCGCGCCTCGGTGATCGTGGACGAGTCGGTGCACGTGAAGAAGATCATCTTCCATCCGTTGATGGTACCGCGCATCGTCATCCTCGACCCCGGCCTCACGATCGGCCTGCCGGCGTGGCTCACCGCGGCGACGGGCATGGACGCGCTGTCGCACAACCTCGAGGCCCTGTGTTCGCCGCTCTACCATCCCATGGCCGAGGGCATCGGCATGGAGGGCGCGCGCCTGGTGCGCGATTACCTGCCGCGGGCGGTGGCCGACGGCAGCGACGTCGAGGCGCGCATGCAGATGCTGGTGGCCTCGAGCATGGGGGCGACCGCCTTCCAGCGGGGCCTCGGTGCCATGCACGCACTGGCGCACCCGCTCGGCGCGCTCTACGACGCCCACCACGGCACGTTGAACGCCGTGCTGATGCCCTACGTGCTGCGAGCGAATGCCGACGCCATTGCGCCGGTGGCGGCGCGGCTGGCTCGCTACCTCGACCTGCCGTCCGGCGGTCTCGACGGCGTGCTCGAGTGGGTCCTGTCGATGCGCGAGCACATCGGCATCGCGCACACCCTGGCCGGGATCGGCATCGACGACGCGCGCGCGGACGAGATCGGCCCCATGGCGGTGGCGGACCCGTCGGCATCGACCAATCCGGTGGCCTACGATGCCGCGCAGTACGCGACGATCCTGTCAAACGCCGTTCACGGCCGCCTGTAACGAACACGCCCCGAGAGGTGCGAGATGAAGATCGGCATACTGCAATCCGACCGGGTCCGAGAGTCGCTGCGCGAGCAGGGCTTCGACGACTATCCGCAGATGTTCATGGCGCGATTTCGCGCCGTCGATCCGTCGCTGGAATTCGCCGTCTACCGCTGCCTGGACGGTGAGTTTCCGGCGTCCATCGACGAGTGCGACGTCTACCTGTGTACCGGTTCGCGGTTCTCCGCGCTGGATCCGGACGAGTGGATTCGCGAACTGGAGCGGTTCGTCGTCGCGCTGGTCGAGGCGCGCATTCCCTACGTCGGCATCTGCTTCGGCCACCAGCTGCTGGCGAAGGCGCTTGGCGGTACCGTGGAGCGCGCGGCGGTTGGCTGGGGGGTCGGCATCTCCCAGAACGTGATCGAATCGACACCGCCGTGGATGGGGGGCGAGGTCATGCACGACGTGAACCTGGTGGTGTCGCACCAGGACCAGGTCACGCAGGTGCCGTCCGGCATGAAGGTGCTCGGCGGCAGCGAGTTCTGCCCCAACTACTTCTGCCAGGTGGGCACCCACGCCCTGTCGATACAGGGCCATCCGGAGTTCAGCCGGGGGTACTCGCGGGCGCTGATGGACATGCGGCGCGGGATCATCGACGACGACGTGCTCGACAAGGGTATCGAGTCGCTGGATCGGCGTGTCGATGACGAGGCGGTATTCCGCTGGATGGTGAACTTTTTTCGCCAGGGTCTCGAAGCGCTGACCCAGGCGCCGGCACGCGCGATGCCCTGAGGGGAAAGGCGGCCGCTGCCCCGCGCGGGGCAGCGGCCGGTCGGTTTACTCGGTCGCGGCAGCGGCCGGCTCACCCTCGGCGGCGTTCCCGGTGCCGCGCTCGCCTTCGCTGGTATACGTTTCCCTGGCCGCCTCGTAGCCCGCCTTGGCCGCCGCGCCGACCTTGGTGGCGGTTTCCTTGCCGGCTTCCACGGCCTTGCCGGAGACCTCCTTGGTCTTGTCCCATGCCTTGCCGGACACTTCCTTGGTGCCTTCCCAGACCTCGCCGGAGACTTCCTTGGTCTTGTCCCATCCCTTCTTCGCGGTTTCGGCGCCGGCGTCCATCAGCTCCTTGCCCTTCTCCACCAGGTTGTCCACGGTGGACGGCTCGCCGCTCGCGGTGTCGGCGGCGGTGACGGGCACTTCCTCGGCGACGACGTCGCCCTGTCCGCTTTCGGACTGCGCCGCGAGCGGCGCCGCCGAGGCCAGCAGGCACAAACCGATGATCGATGCGTACACGGTATTCGTATTCATGACATTCCTCTTGTTGATGACATTGTCCCGTCGTTTCCGGTCACCGGGTGCGCAAGCGCGCCTTGAGTCGGGCCGGCGTTCGTTGCTACAGTGCGGCGCCATCGCCGCGACCTTTCCGGTTGTCGCGAATCATCCTCGCAACCGCTTGCTGAACGACCCATGAACCCGATTCGAATCGGTACGCGCCGCAGCCAGCTGGCCATGTGGCAGGCGCAGTACGTCGCCAATGCGCTGACCGCCCGCCACGCCGGCCTCGAGGTGGAGCTGGTCGGCATCACCAGCGCCGGCGACAAGACCCTCGACGTGCCATTGTCGAAAGTGGGTGGCAAGGGGCTGTTTCTCAAGGAGCTCGAGGAGGCGCTGCTCGACGGCCGCGTCGACATCGCGGTGCATTCCATGAAAGACGTCACGGTATCGCTGCCGGACGGGCTGCACATCCCGGTCATCTGCGAGCGCGCCGATCCGCGCGACGCCTTCGTCTCGAATCGTTTCGACCACCTCGACGACATGCCGGCTGGCGCTCGCGTCGGCAGCTGCAGCCTGCGGCGTCAGTGCATTCTGCGCGCCCGTTACCCCCACCTCGTCGTGGACAATCTGCGCGGCAACGTCAACACGCGCCTGGCGCGGCTCGACGCCGGCGACTACGACGCCCTGATCCTCGCCTGCGCCGGCCTGGAGCGGCTGCAGATGAGCCAGCGCATCCGCGCCGCGCTCGATCCGGCCCACAGCCTGCCGGCCGTCGGACAGGGCGCGGTCGGCGTCGAGTGCCGCGTCGACGACCCGCGCACCAATACCCTGCTGCGACCCCTGCACCACCACGAGAGCGCGGTACGCGTGGCCGCCGAACGCGCCGTCAACGCCGCGCTGGAAGGCGGCTGCCACGTGCCGCTGGCGGCCTTCGCGTTGCTCGAGGGCGACGCCTTGTGGCTGCGCGCCCTGGTGGGCGAGCCGGATGGCTCGCGTGTCCTGTACGCCGAGGGACGAGCGGCGCCGGCCGAAGCCGAATCCCTCGGAAGACGCGTGGCGGCGGATCTTCGCGAACAGGGCGCCGGCGAGATCCTCGCCGCGGTGTTCGCGCGTGCGCAGGCCTGATGCCGGCCCTGCCGGCCAGGGTGCGCGACGGGTGCGCGTCGCCCTGATACCATCGAACGGACCGTTGCTGCATCCGCGCTGTCCACCATGCCTGCCGAACCCGACATGAACCCCGTTTACGACCTCGAGGGCGTCTGCCTGCTCGTCACGCGCCCACGCGGACGCGGCGAGGCCTTGTGCCGCGCGGTACAGGGTCGTGGCGGCACCGTCGAGCGCCTGCCCCTGCTCGAGATCCAGGCGGTCGATCCGGACGCCTCGCTGGCGTCGCGGGTCGACGCCATCGAGGCCTTCGACATCGCGATCTTCGTCAGCGTCAATGCCGTCGAGCACGGGCTCGACCTGATGAGAGCGCGCGGTGTCGAACTGCGATCCGATGCCGTCGTCGCCGCGGTGGGGCGCGGCAGCGCCGCGGCCCTTGCGAGCCGGGGTGTCGGCGACGTGGTCTTTCCGAGCGGCCGGTCGAACAGCGAAGAACTGCTAGAATGCGAGCCATTAAAGCAGGTGGCGGGACGCCGCGTGGTGATATTCCGCGGCCAGGACGGGCGCGAGGCCATTGCCGACACGCTGGCGCGTCGCGGCGCCGAGGTGAGCTATGCCAACGTGTACCGCCGGGTACCGGCGACGGTGGACGCGCCGCCGGTGCTGTCGCGGTGGCTCGCGGCGGTGCGCCCGGTGCTGCTGTTGACCAGCCAGGCGGCCGCGCGTGCCTTGCTTCGCCAGCTGTCCGTGCCGCAGCGGGTGCCCGTGCTCACTGCGCCGCTCGTGGTGCTGAGCGAACGACTTGCCCGCAACTGCCGCTCATGCGGCTGGCGCGGCGCGGTCGGGATTGCTGCTTCGACTGACGAGGAGGCCCTGCTTGCCGCCGTGTCCGCGGTGGCGAGCCAGCGGGGTGCCTCCTCGTGACGGCCACCGGTCCGGCCCCCCGGCCCGCCCGGTCTTCGCCGGCCCGGGTCCTGTTACCGCCCTATGACGAATCGAGAAATCAGCTGACGCGATGAACAACGAACTCCCGACGCACGACGCACCGGCGGCCCGCCTGTCGGCGGTGGCGTGGATGGCGCTGGCCGCGCTGGTGGTGGCGGTACTGGCCGCGATAGCCGCCGGCTATGCCTGGTACCAGTCGGCCGTCACCGCCCGCCTCGAAGCCGGCGACCAGCGCGGCGTGGTCGAGCGCGTCGCCGACGGTTTCGACGATGTCAGGCAGGCGCAGGCCGGCTTCGAACAGCGATTCGATGCACTCGGCGAGCGACTCGCGGCACTCGAGTCCGAGTCCGCCGCGGCCCTCGAGCAGGCATCGCGCGAGCGGCGTGACGCCCTTGCCGAAATCCGCTCGGAGATGGAGGCGCTGTCGGCCTCCGTGGAGCAGGTCTATACCGATCTCGGCCGTTCCGTGGACACCTGGATGCTGGAGGAGGTGGAGCAGCTCCTGCTGCTGGCCAACCAGCGCCTGGCCCTGGCGCACGACGCCGAACTTGCCGCCACCGCGCTCGACCTCGCGGACGCCAAGCTCGCCGAGATCGGCGATCCCGCCCTGGTGCCGGTGCGCGAGCGGATCGCCAACGAGCGCGCCGCGCTCGCGGCCCTGCCGCGACTGGACGTGGAAGGCGCCGCGCTGCGCCTGGCCTCGCTGATGGAAACCGTGTCCGGGATGCCGCTGGCGCAGGACATGCGACGACCCGAGTGGGAGAGCGGCGACGCGCCGGACGAGGCGTCGTCGGCGGCGGAGACGGGCGGCGTCGAGCGGTTTGCGCGCGAAGTGCTGGACGATCTCGGCAACCTCGTTCGGGTGCGCCGCGTCGACCAGGCCCGGTTGCCGAAACTGACGCCCGTGCAGCGCTTCCTGGTCGACGAAAACCTGCGCATGAAACTGACGGCCGCGCAACTCGCGCTGCTGCGCGGCAACGGCGCGCTGTACCGCCAGAGCCTGCAGGGCGCGAGCGACTGGGCGCAGCGCTACCTGCACACCGACGCCGAGCCGGTAAGGCAGCTGCTCGAGGCCCTCGACCAGCTCGCGGCGCTGCCGCTCGATCGCGACGTACCGTCCGTCGACGGCTCGCTCGCCCAGCTGCGCGAGGTCATGTCGGAGCGCGCCGGCCAGTGAACACCCTGATCTTCGTCCTCGCGAGCTTCGCCGTCGCGCTCGCCCTCGGCCTCATCGCCATGGACGATCCGGGCTACGTGCTGATTTCGCGCGTGCCCTACGAAGTCGAAGTCTCGCTCGCGCTGTTCGTGCTGGTCCTGGTGCTGATCTTTACCGGCCTGTACCTGCTGGTGCGCTTTCTCCTGCGCCTGGTTACGGCCCGGCGCGACGTCTCGCGCTGGAACGAGCGGCGCAACCGCGCCCGCGCCGGACGCGACATCCTGCACGGTTATGCGCGCCTCATCGAGGGCGATTTCGCCGAGGCGGAACGCGAGCTCACGGTGAGGCTGGCGCACAGCGATACGCCGCTGCTCAACCAGCTCGGCGCCGCCTATGCCGCGCAGCAGCAGGGCGACTTTGCCCGGCGTGACGCCTACCTGGATGCGGCCGCCGCCGGCGGTCGACGTTTTCGCGACGCGGTGTCGCTCACTCGCGCGAGGCTTCAGTACCAGGCCGGGCAGGTCGCGGACGCGCGCGCGACGATCGAGTCCATGCCGTCGGCACTGCGCCGGCGCCATGTCGTGCAGCGGATGGAGGCCGAGGTGCTGCGCAGCCAGGAGGACTTCAAGGCACTGGAAAAGCGCCTGCCGTACTACCGTCGCCACGATGCCTTCAGTCGCGAGGAACTGGGCGAGCTCGAACAGCAGACCTACGGGCGCGTACTGCGCCTCGAGGCGCCGACGCCGGAGAACGTGAACGAGCTGACGCGCGCCTTCTCCTCGCTGCCCGAGTCGGCGCGGCACGAGGACGACAAGCTGCTCGCCTACGTCGCCAAGCTGGTCGAGGGCGGGCAGGTGAAGCGTGCCGCCGACGTCATTCGCAACGAGCAGCACCATCACTGGCATGCCGCCCTGGTGCCGGTGTTCGCAGGGCTCGACATGGACGCGGCCGAAAAGACGCGACAAATGCTGGTATGGCTGGAGCGCCACCCGGAGGAACCGCTGCTCCTGTACCACGTCGCGCACCTGAAGAACGCGGCGGGCGACGCCGAGGCCGCCCAGGGGTTCTACGTCAAGGCCATCCGGCACGGCGCCGGCGCCCGCGCCTACCTCGAACTGGGCGAACTGCTCGAGCGCGCGGGAGAGCACGCCGAGGCCATGCGCTGCTACAAGCGCGGGTTGCAGGTCCGCGGCAACCGGGGCGAGCCGCGCCCTCAGTCGTCGACGGCGAACTCGAAGGAATCGTAGAACAGCCGATCGGGCGCCAGACCGTGTGCCGGGAACTGCGCCTTGGCGGCGTCGATCATCACCGGCGGCCCGCAGGCATAGACTTCGTGAGCGGACAGGTCGTCGACGTGTTTCAACACCACCTCGTGAACGAAGCCCGATTCACCGCGCCAGTCGTCGTCCGCCGCGGGTTCTGACAGGACCGGCGTGTAGCGAAAATTCTCGTGCTCGGCGGCCCATGTTTCCAGCAGTTCGTGCAGGTAGAGATCGCGCCGCGCCCGCACGCCCCAGAAGAGGTGAAACTGTCGGTGGTTGTCGTCGGCGAAGGCCTGGTCCAGCAGCGCCTTGATCGGTGCGAGACCGGTGCCGCCCGCCATGAGGATGGCGGGGCGATCGCTGTCCTCGCGCAGGAAGAAGGTGCCGAAGGGGCCCTGGAACCGCATCAGGTCCTTCACCTTCATGGAATCGAACACGCGCGAGGAGAAGGCGCCCTCGGGAACGTGCCGCACGTGCAACTCCAGGTCCTGGCCGGCCTGGGGCCGGCTGGCCATGGAGAAACTGCGTCGGCGGCCGTCGCGCATGAGTATGTCGATGTACTGCCCCGCGAGGTAGCGAAACGCCTGGCTGGCCGGCAGCTTGAGATGCAGCACCATGACGTCATGGGCAAGCTGTTCCATGGCCGCCACGCGGCAGGGCATGATCTTGATCTGGATCTCGGCGCTTGCCGCGAGCTCGGTGGCCTCGATCTCGACATCGCCGCTGGGCACGGCCTGGCACAGCAGCACGCTGCCGCCCGCCAGTTCCTCGGGGCTCAGGGCCTGGGGCGGGTGTGCATAGCCGACCTCGCCGCTCACCAGCCGCGCCTTGCAGGTGCCGCAGGTGCCGCCGCGACAGCTGTAGGGAAAAACGATGCTGTGCTTGAGACCGGCGTCGAGAATGGTTTCGTCGCCCTCGACGTCGAAGCGGCTGCCGGTCTTGCGGTTGTGAACGGAAAAACTCATGAAACGGTGGGGATAGGTTAAAGTTGCGGCGCATTCTGCCACGGATGGTTTGCGTCAACCAGTTGATCGATTGGCACTTACGCCGAGTCCAGGTTCAATTGCCCGAACTGCCCGAAGTCGAAACCACGCGGCGCGGCATCGCGCCCTTCCTGCTCGGTGATCGCGTCGAGCGCGTCGAGGTGCGCGAGCCGCGCCTGCGCTGGCCGGTGCCCGCCGATCTCGATCAATGCCTCGCCGGTACCGAGATGCTGTCGCTCGACCGGCGCGGCAAGTACCTCCTCGCGCGCAATGTGCGCGGCACCCTGATCGCGCACCTCGGCATGTCCGGCAGCCTGCGCGTGCTGACGCGGCCGGAGCCGCCCTCGCCGCATGACCACGTCGATATCCTGATGGCCGGCGGGACGGTCATCCGCTATCGCGATCCGCGCCGGTTCGGCTGTCTGTTGTGGACCGGCGGCGACCCCTTCGACCATCCGCTGCTGCGCGACCTCGGACCGGAGCCGCTGTCCGATGGCTTCGACGGCGCCTACCTGCATCGATGCAGTCGCGGCCGGCGGGCGCCGGTCAAGGGCTTTGTCATGGACGCGCGCGTGGTGGTGGGCGTGGGCAATATCTACGCCAGCGAGGCACTGTCGATGGCGGGCATTCATCCGTTGCGCGCCGCCGGGCGCGTATCGCGGCAACGATACGACGTGCTGGCGGGCGCCATTCGCGACACGCTCGAACGCTCGATCCGGCTCGGCGGCACCACGCTCAGAGACTTCGTCAATCCCGCCGGCGAGCCCGGCTACTTCGAGCAGACCCTGCGCGTCTATGGACGGGCCGGCCAGCCGTGCCGAACCTGTGGGGCGCCCCTGCGGCAGGTGGTGGTGGGGCAGCGTTCGACATTCTATTGCGCGTCGTGCCAGCGATGAGGTCGGCGCGACCACGACGGACCGAACCACGCCTGCGCGCATTGCGCCCGCGACGTGCCGGGCGCCGATGTCGGGGCGCCCGGCGATGGCGCGGTCGTCGATGTCAGATCACGCCGTCGCGTTTCAGCGAATCGAGCTCTTCCGCGCTCAGCGCGAGCACGTCCCGGTACACCTCGTCGTTGTGCGAGCCGAGGTCCTGGCCGGGCCAGCGCGTGCGACCGGCGCCCTCGCCGATGCGCGGCGCGATGGCGGGAATCCTGAGCGGCTTGCCGTTGATCTCGACCTGTTCGAACAGGCCGCGGGCATTGAAGTGCGGATCGCTCATCATGTCGCGGACGCTGTAGATGGGGCCCGACGGCACCCGTGCCTTTTCCAGTACGGCGAGGGCATGTTCGCTGTCGTTGGCGCGCGTCCACTGCGACAGGACGTCGTCGATCTCGTCCTCGTGGGCGACGCGTCCGTCGTTGTGGGCCAGGCGCGGGTCCACGCCCAGCCCGGGTCGTCCGATGGCTTCCATCAGCCGCTTGAATATGGAGTCGCCGTTACCGCCGATAATGATGTACTTGCCGTCGCGGCAGCGGTACGTATTGCTCGGCACGATGCCGGTAAGCGTGGAGCCCGACGGCTCGCGCACCACCCCGGCGCCATCGAATTCAGGCACCACGGCTTCCATGATGTTGAAGATCGACTCGAACAGCGAGGCGTCGACGACGTCGCCCGCGCCGGTCGTCTCGCGGCCGTATAGCGTGAGCAGTACGCCCAGCGCCGCGTGGATGCCGGCCAGCGTGTCGCCCATGCTCAGGTTCGGCCGTACCGGCGCCTCGCCCGGAAAGCCGTTGACGTAGCGAAATCCGCTGTACCCCTCGCAGACCGACGCGAAGCCCGGCTTGCCGGCATTGGGCCCGGTCTGTCCGTAGCCGGAGATGCGGGTGTAGACGAGACGGGGATTGATGCTGCGCAGCGCATCCGGTCCCAGGCCCCATTCCTCCATGGTGCCCGGACGGAAATTCTCGATCACCACGTCGCTTTGCGCGGCGAGCCGACGCACCAGCGCCTGGCCGCGTTCGCTCTTGAGATCCAGGGTGATGCATTTCTTGTTGCGCGCCAGGCTGCGCCACCACAATGACGTGCCGTCCTCGAGAATGCGCCACTTGCGTATCGGGTCACCGCTGCCGGGCGGTTCCACCTTGATGACTTCGGCGCCGAAGTAGCCGAGGATGGTGCCGCAGAACGGACCGGCGAGCAGCTGCCCGAGCTCGAGTACGCGGATGCCGTCGAGGGGTTGCCTGGCAATCTCGTTCATGGGCATGACCTTTCAATGGAAGTGTGTGACGCATTGCATGGCGTGACATTATCCGACAGCACCGTGTCCGCGACAAAAAAAGGCGGCCCTCGCGGGCCGCCATCGCACGGCGTGCCGTCGTGGCGTGATCAATGCGACATCAATACCGGCACGGTCATGTGCTGCAGCATGTCACGCGTTGCGCCGCCCAGCACGCGTTCGCGAAAGCGCGAATGCCCGTAGGCGCCCATGACGACCAGATCGACATCCTCGTCGGCGGCGCGCGACAGCAGCGTGTCGCCGACGTCGACGTCGCGCGACACGGTGCTGTTCGCCTGCGCCTTCACACCGTGGCGCGCCAGGTGCCGGCTGATGTCCGCGCCGGCGATGTGCCGGCTTTCGTCGCCTGGCGGGTTGACCGACATGACGATCACTGCATCGGCGGCCTTCAGGAACCCCATCGCATCGTGAATCGCGCGTACCGCTTCGCGCGATCCGTTCCAGGCGACGAGAATTCTGCGGCCGATCGTCTCGCGTGCCCCGATGTACGGAACCACCATGACCGGACGCCCGGCCTCCATCACCACGTCGTCGGCGAGGCCGTCGCTGACGTCGTCGGGCGCGCCAGGGTCGGCCTGGCCGACGACGACCAGGTCGCTGTAGTGTCCGTGATCGATCACGCTTGCACCCGGGTAGCCCCGGGTCGTACGCCATTCGCTGGCAATGCCGGCGCGCTTCATCGTGTCATCGAACGCCTGCCCGGCCTCGGCGGCCAGTTGCTCCCAGGCGCGTTGACTCTGCTCGACGAGGTCCGCGCCGATGGCAATCTCGGCATAGGCCGGCATCTGTATCGGTTCCATGACGTAGAGTCCCGTGACGTGTGCATCGAATCGTGTCGCCACCGCGATGGCGGCCGCCGAGCGGTGATTCACCGAAGGGCTGCTGTCGACATGGACGAGGATGTCTTTGTACATGGCGTCGGTCTCCGTGTAGGTCTGTTGTCATTGTCCGCGTCACACCCCGGGGCGACACTGATGCAGGTCAAGTCCCGGCCCGGGAACGCCTTGACCGCCCGATCGTTTCAGGCTATTGGTTTTCGGGTTTGCCGCCTTCGCCCCGGCGGATCCCGTCAACCTTGAAGAACCGGGTCAACCTCCATGCTCGACGTCGACTTCGTCCGTTCGCAATACGACACTTTCTCCGGAGACTATGCCGACTGGGCGTTGTTCGAGAACGCCGGCGGCTCGGCCATTCCGCGACAGGTGCTGGATCCCTTCCGCGACTTTCTTGCCCACTACAAGGTACAGCCCTACGCACCCTATGCGCCGGCACAGCACGCCGGCGAGGCCATGGATGCGGGTTACCGGGTCATCGCCGGGCTGCTGGGCGCCGACGAGGACGAGATCACCATCGGACCGTCAACCACACTCAACACCTACGTGCTTGCCCAGGCCGTGCGCCCGCTGTTGCGCGCCGGTGACGAAATCATCGTCACCAACCAGGATCACGAGGCGAACATCGGCTGCTGGCGGCGCCTGGAGGCGGATGGCGCGGTGCTGCTTGAATGGGGTATCGATCCGCGCACCGGTGAACTCGACGTTGCCGACCTGGCCCGGCTGATCAGTCCGCGCACGAGGCTGGTGTGCTTCACGCTGTGTTCCAATATCGTCGGCAGCATTCATGACGTGCGCACGATCACCGCGCTGGTGCGCGACGCGGGCGCGCTGTCGGTGGGCGACGGCGTGTCTTTCGCGCCGCACCGCCTGCTGGACGTTCGCGATTCGGGCCTGGACTTCTACTGTTTCAGTACCTACAAGACCTTCGCGCCGCACGCCGGCGTGATGTGGGGGCGCGCCGAGAGTCTCGCGGCGCTGCCGCACCAGGGTCACTTCTTCAATCGCGATCTGCCGCATTACCGCATGAACCCCACCGGTCCGATGCACGCTGAGATCGGTGCACTCGGCGGACTCGCGGCCTACTTCGAGACGCTGCACGCCCACCATGGCGGCGGGCAAGGCACCCTTCGCGAAAAGGCGAACGCGATGTTCGAACTTTTCTCCGAGCACGAGACGCAGCTGGCCGAAACGCTCCTGGCCTACCTGCGCTCGCGTGACGATGTGCGTATCGTCGGTCGCGACAGCGCGGTGGACGGCGCGCGCGCGGCCACCATTGCCTTTACCGTGGATGGACACGCCTCGCGCGACGTCGCGGCGGCACTGGCAGCGCATCGCATCGGATGCAGCAGTGGTCACTTCTACGCCTTTCGTTGTGTCGAGGCACTTGGTATCGATCCGGCCGACGGCGTGGTTCGGGTGAGCATGGTGCATTACAACACCATGGCGGAGGTCGAGCGGCTCATCGACGCGTTGGAGCGGCTCCGCTAGCGACGTCGCGGCCGTGGGTGCGAGGCGGCGCTACTTGCCGAACAACTCGAGCTGCCCGCTCACGATCTCGTCGTAGCTGGTGCCGACGGCAAGCAGGATGGTGTCGGCCACCGGCTTGAGCTGGCGTTCGGCGTAGTGGTCGTAGTCGAGCGGTGGATGCTCGCGGCGTGCCGGCTCGGGACCGCTCATGCAGACGACATACTCGATGAAGCGGCCCGGGTTCTCGAGCTTTTTCGCCGCCTGTGCATGCGGCGGCACGTTGCGCTGGTAGCGATCGAGCGCCTGGCGCAGCTGCTTGCGGTAGACCAGCTTGTCGTCGAGGTCGCCGCGATACAGCCTCGCGTGCGTGTCGCGGACGTAGTCTTCGAACGGCCGCTCGAGAAAGATCCGTCGAAACAGCTCGTGCTGGAACTCGCGCGCGAGGCGCGTCCAGTCGGTACGCACCGCCTCCAGTCCCTTGAACACGACCCGCACGTCGCCGTCCTTCGAGCGCACCAGCCCGGCATAGCGTTTCTTGCTGCCGGCGCCCGAGCCGCGCACCGTGGGCATGAGGAACTTCAGGTAGTGCGTCTCGAACTCGATTTCCAGCCGGCTGTCGACGCCGTGCGCCTCGCGCACGGCCGCACGCCAGAAGTCATTGAGTGACGCCGCGAGCCGGCTGCCGATCCGCGCTGCCTGTTTCTCGTCCGGGCCGCCGTCGAGCCAGACGAACAGCGAGTCGGTGTCGCCGTAGATGACCTCGTATCCCTGCGCCTCGATGTACTCCCGGCTGCGACGGATCACCTCGTGGCCGCGGCGGGTAATGCTCGACGTGAGACGATGGTCGCTGAATCGACAGCCGCCCGCTCCGAGCACGCCGTAGAACGAGTTCATGATGATCTTTACCGCCTGGCTGAGCGGCGCGTTGTCCAGGCGGCGGGCCCGGTCGCGCCGCGCCCACAGGGTGTCGATGATGTCGGGCAGGATGGGCCGGTCGCGATGAAAGCTGGCGCCGTCGAAGCCCGCGATGCGTGGCTCGCCAGCGCGCCACAGCGACATGGGATCGATGCCGAACGTGCGAATGATGCTCGGGTACAGGCTCTTGAAGTCCAGCACCAGCACGTCGTTGAACAGGCCCGGCTTTGAATCGAGCACGTAGCCGCCGGGACTGGTCAGGCCGCCGGTCGCCGACGCCGCGTCGGGCGCCACGAACCCGCGCCGGTGCAGTCGCGGCAGGTAGAGAAAATCGAAGGCGGCCACCGAACCGCCGACGCGGCCCAGGGCGAGCCCGGTGCTGGCGGCTCGCTCCACGGCAAAATTGACGAGGTCCGTGTGCCGGAAAATCTCGAGCACGAGTCGGCAGTCCTCGAGGTTATAGCGCGCCAGCGAAAGCGGGTCGTCACGGTAAAGGCGCAGGATCTCTTCGCCGCGGTGTCCCTCGTCCGGCTCGTCGATCAGCTTGCCGCGGCCGAGCAGCTCCGATGCCACGTGATCGAGGGTGAAGTTCTCGAATTGGTAGAACGCCGAACGCAGTGACTCGATGCCGTCCATGACCACGCGCCCGGGCAGGCGGGCAATGGCCAGCTGGCCCGTGCCGCGCGGCGGGATGATCTGGCCGACGCCGCCGTCCCGGCCCAGGGCGAGACGCATGCCGTGGGCGCGGCAGCGCTTGTCCAGCACGGCCAGGTCGAAGCCGATCACGTTCCAGCCGATGAGGATGTCGGGGTCGGCCGCGTCGATCCACTCGATGAATGCCCGCAACAGCGACGCCTCGTCGTCACACGGGGTCAGTGGCAGGTCGTCGGTCCTGGCCGCCGACGCACGAAGAAAGACGCGCTCGCCGGGCGTACCGCTCACGCCGATGGAGAGTACTTCGTCGGTGGCGTAGTCGGTCTCTATATCCAGCGATACCACCGACAGTGTCGGGCGGAATTCGCCTGCCGCCAGTCGCGGGTCGATGAAGCGCAGGTATCGACCGGTGCGCGTCGATCGGCCGTCGATGACGACCGGACCCTGGAGAAACCGCTCCATGAGGAAGCGGTCAGCGGGTCTGATGTCGGTCTCGTACAGGTACCGGCGCGGTACCGGCGGGGGTTCGACAAAGTCCCTGAGGGCGCTGCGCGCATCGAAGTACAGCGCGTCGACCGGCCGGGCGGCCGGGGTAAGCAGCGCCACCGCGCGCCGCTCGTAGCGACCGGGCGGCAGCTCGATGTCCCGCTCGACGAAACAGACCGCCTTTTCGCCCGTGACCACGATACGCGCCGGCCCGTCCGTGGTACTGGCCCAGAAAGTCAGCTCGATGCCGTTCGACGTGTCGCGCCAGTCGCGGGTGAGGATGAAGGCGTCGACGCCGCCGTCCGTCGGGCCCGGGACGGCGCCATCGGCTTCGTTCACGGCGTCGTCACCGACCGCGTCGCCGCCGGCACCGGAGCCTGTGCGAACGGGGTCCGGCGCGTCGCGCCGGCCCGCGACTCATTGACCTTGCTGCGCGTCCTGTCGCGTGGCGTTCTCGAGTCCCTTGAGAAACTCGCCGACCGCCTGTCCGATCTCCTCCGGCGACTTGTCGTCCATGTTCTCGCCAAGTTGGCTCGACATGCGATCGAACTGGGCCTGGAAGTTGCGCGCCGCGTACTCGTTGCTGACGCTGATGATCAGCAGGATGGCGCCGATGATGCCGAACACGATCTGCGCGGTGCGTTCGCGGATGGCGTGAACCTCGACACTGGCGACGACCACCAGGAACATGCCCCAGGCCACGTGCGCAATGGTGCCGAAGTAGGGGATGGCACTCAACAGCGCCGTGATCGGCGCGATCGCCGACATGTAGGCGACGCAGCGGAAGGCGGTCTCGAACGACTGCCGCGAGCCGAGGAAACGCCACACGACGTAACCGATGGCCGCCGTGATGAATCCGCCGATGACCAGGAACAACGGCAGCATGATGATGGCCAGCATACCGGCCGCGGCCATGCCCATCATGCCCGCGTGGCCGAAGCCGATAAAGCCGAGAATGATCTGGATCAGCGCGGTCGCCAGCCCCATCACCAGGAGAAAAATGATGGGGTCGAGATAGCCGCCCTCGCGCGGCATGGCGCGGAAGAATCCGCGCGGCGCGGTGATGACGCCGATTGCCTGGTCCGGCATGCCGGATACGTCGATGCCCTTGCTGTCGTTCATGTCCTCCTCCTGTCGGGGTGCGGCCGTTGGCGGGTGTCGCGTCGCGCGCGATTATAACGCCGGCGGGGCGGGTACGGCCGCCGGTTTCCGACCGACGGTGTCTTACCGGCCCTTGAACTCGGGTTTGCGCTTGGCGATGAAGGCGCGCACGCCCTCGCGGTAATCGTCGGATGTCGCGGCGCTGGCCTGGAAGTCGCGCTCGAGCTCGAGATGGGCCTCGAGGGAGTTGGTGCCGCTCACCGCCAGGGCGCGCTTCGCCAGTGCCAGGGCCATGGTGGGTCCGTTGGCGAGCGTGCGACAGATGTCCTCCACCGTCTCGGCGAAGGTGTCGTCGGCCACGCATTTCCAGATCAGTCCCCAGGCCTCCGCCCCGCGCGCGTCCAGCGGTTCGCCGAGCAGGCTCATGCCGAGCGCCCGGGCGGTGCCGGCAAGACGCGGCAGCAGCCAGGTGCCGCCGCCGTCCGGCATCAAGCCGATCTTGCAAAAGGCCTGGATGAATCGCGCCGACTCGGCCGCCACGACGATGTCGCCCGCCAGCGCGATGTTGGCGCCGGCGCCGGCCGCCACGCCGTTCACCGCGCACACCACCGGCTTGTCCATGCCGTGCATGAGCCGCACCACCGGGTTGATGTCGTTCTCGAGAATATCGCCGATCTCGCGCGGCTTCTCACCATCGATGTCCACGTCCGCCAGGTCCTGACCGGCACAGAAGGCGCGACCGGCGCCGGTGATCAGCACGCAGCGAACCCCGGGGTCCGTCGCGGCGCGGGTCAATGCCTGGTTCAAGGCGGCGCACAACGCGGCATTGAGACTGTTGAGCCGTTCGGGGCGGTTGAGCGTGATGCGCGCGACGCCGTCGGCGGTCTCGGCCTTGAGCCCCGCGGCTTCGAATGCCGGGTCGGGCGTCGGCCGCAGCCGGGGCGCATCGTTTGCAGCGCTGTCCGTGGCGGGCGTCGCTTCGTCGTTCTTTTCCGGGGTGTCGCTCATGATCGTTCTCGGTATTGTCTGTTGTTCGAGGCGGCAAGCCGGTTGGCTTGCGCCAGCCGCGCGGGCGTCCCGATGTCCAGCCATCGGCCGCGGTAGTGACGGCCGCCCGCGCGTTCGGCCGAAATGGCGGCTTCGAGCACCGGCCGCAGTGGCCGCCGGCCGGGTGCCAGCGATTCGAACAGCGCCCTGCGAAAACGCCCGATCCCGGCGTAGGTGAGCGGGCGGGAATCTGCCCCGGGCATCGCCAGGCGATCACCCGCGAGGACGAAGTCGCCGCGCGGATGATGCGCCGGATTGTCCACCATGACCACGTCTGCATCCAGCCCCTCGCGCGGGCCCAGGGTGGCGAAATCGAAGTCGGTGAAAATGTCGGCGTTGACGAGGAGGAAAGTCTCCTCGTGCAGCAGCGGTAGCGCCTGGACAATGCCGCCCGCCGTCTCCAGCGCGCCCGCGGGCTCCGTCGAGTACCGGATCTCGACGCCAAATCGGTCGCCGGTGCCCAGTCGTCGACGAATCGAGTCGCCCAGCCAGGCGAGGTTGACGACGATCCGTTCGAAGCCGGCGCGGGCGAGCGCATGCAGGTGGTATTCGATCAGCGGCTGCCCGCCGACGTCGATCAACGGTTTGGGGCAGCGGTCGGTCAGCGGTCGCAGCCGCTCGCCTCGACCTGCTGCGAGGATGAATGCGTCCAATGGCTTGAAGCGCTCCGTTTGTCGTGGTGCCGACACACCGCCGCCGCGGTCCGAACGACCATGGCGACCGCCGCCGGCGTAGGTCCGATACCCATGTTAATGCAATGTCGCTGCCGATTCGTGCCCGGATGGCGCGGGATTTTCAGCACCGCCAATTCCCTCTATAATGCCTCCCGTATTTCCGCACGGGCCGTGGCTGCCAAGCGCGTAGCAGCCCGTACACCACCAGAACAAGACGTGGCGTTACGCACAACCTCGGAATAGGCACGACCATATCATGCGCGAAAATGGCACTTTGCGAACCTTCGCACCGGCAAACCCGCCCAGATTTCGCGCCCGGTCGAGGTTCCTAGGCGCCTCGCTGCTGCTCGTCGGCGGCGTTGCCTCGGCCGACGACTCGCTGTTTTTCGCCGAACCCGCCGTCTGTCCCCAGGACATCATCGACATCCCCAAGGTGGTCGAGGACGCGGTGGGACTGGACCCGAGCACGCAGGAGATCGTCCTTGAATCGGACGATATCGACGCACCCGACTCCAACACCCTGGTGCTGCGCGGCGATGCCCAGGTCATCCAGGGTCCGCAGGCCATTTACGCGCAGGAGATCATCTACCGCAAGGACGATTACTCGGTGAACGCCCGCGACGACGTTACCGTCTACTCGCCCGGCGGCGACCGAATGGATGCCGCGACGCTGGTGCTGGCCATGGACACCTTCATCGGCGACGCCGAATCGGTGGATTTCCAGATCGGCAATCGTCGCACCAAGACCGTCAAGAAGCGCCTGATGGACTCCGCCGACACCCGCCAGGGAGAGTTCGGCACCGGCGGGCTCGAGGACGCCGAGTGGTTCGGAGACGAAAGCCTGTTCGGCGACGCACCGGCCGCCGAGACCGAGGCCGTGCCGACCGGTCCCGCGCGTGCCGAGATGCGTGGCGAGGCCGAGCGCATGTTTTTCGAGGGTCGCGACCGGCAGCGCCTGGAGAAGGCGCGCGTCACGTCCTGTCCCCAGGGCAAGGACAGCGTGCTGCTCACGGCGCGCGAGATCACCCTCGACCATGCCAGCGGCATCGGCACCGGCAAGCACATGACGGTGCGATTCTTCAAGGTGCCGATCTTCTACTTCCCGCGCGCCTCGTTCCCGATCAACGACGAACGCAAGACCGGCTTCCTGTTCCCTTCGATCGGCTCGAGCGATACCTCCGGCACCATCATCGAGGTGCCGTACTACATCAACATCGCGCCCGACAAGGACGCAACCATCTACATGCGTCATCTCGCCGAGCGCGGCGTGCAGCTGATGGGCGAGTACCGATACCTGGGCCAGCAGTACGACGGCATCTTTCGCGCCGAAGTGCTGCCGGGCGACGATCTGTACGGGGACGACCGGCATGCCATCGGTTACAACCACAACCAGCAGTTCGGCACCAGCTGGTATGCCAACGTCGACGTGCAGGACGTGTCCGACGCCGATTACTTCGACGACTTCAGCAACGACATCAATATTTCGAGCTCGAGCTTCCTCGACCAGCGGGCATCGATCAACTACTCGGGCACCGTGGTACGTTTCGGCGCCAGCGTCCTCGACTACGTGAGCATCGATTCCGCCATCGACGAGAACAACCAGCCCTACGGACGACTGCCCCAGGTCACCTTCTCGGCGAACTCCCCCCTCGGCTACGGCGGACCGTTCCGCTTCGGCATCGATTCCGAGCTGGTACGCTTCGCCCATCCCGGCGACGAAATCGAGGGCACCCGGCTCGACGCGACGCCGTACCTGAGCCTGCCGTGGCAGAATGTCTATGCCTACGTCACGCCGAAGATCTCGGTACGCCAGACCAACTACAGCCTGGACGGCGTCGCCCCGGGCGAAGAGGACAGCCCGAGCCGTACCGTGCCGATATTCAGTATCGACAGCGGCATCGCCTTCGAACGCGATACCAGCTGGAACGGCCGGCCGCACTACCAGACCCTGGAGCCGCGACTGTTCTACGTCTACGCACCGGAAGAGGATCAGGACGACATTCCCATTTTCGATACCGGCAGCGGCAATCTCAGCAACATCAGTAATTTCTACCGGGAGAATCGCTTCTTCGGTGCCGACCGCGTGGGCGACGAGAACCGCATCACGCTGGGTCTCACCAGCCGCCTGATCGATTCCGACAGCGGCGAGCAGCGCATGGAGGCACAGATCGCACAGATCTTCTTCCTCGACGACCGCGTCATCCAGCGCGATCC
>JAUIDF010000285.1 GCA_030429125.1 Gammaproteobacteria bacterium
ACCGCGCAGATCTATATCTCCCACAACCTCGGGCTGATCCTGGAGACCTGCGACCGCGTCTTCGTCATGTACTCCGGCGAAGTGGTCGAGGAAGGCACCATCGATTCGCTGTTCACGTGGCCGCGTCATCCCTATACCCACGGGCTGTTCGGTTGCATTCCGCTGCCCACGGCCGACAAGAACGCCGCGCCGCTCAAACCCATCAAGGGCCAACTACCGCTGCCCCACGAGCGACCGTCGGGCTGTTACTTCCATCCGCGCTGCGACCACGCCGTATCGGGTCGCTGCGACCAGCAGCACATCGACATGGAGCACGTGACAGGCAGCGCCGAGGATCATCGCGTGCGCTGCGCCCGCTGGCAGGAGATCGATCACACCGCCGAGGTCCCCGGCGGCGAGTCCAAGCCGGCCATCGAGCCCGGCGAAATGGTGCTCGAAGTGGACCAGATGAAGAAGTACTACGAGGTTCATGACCGATCGCTGAAGGCCATCCTGTCGGGCAAGACGACGAAGTACGTCAAGGCCAACGAATCGCTCAACTTCACCGCCCGAAAAGGCGAGACCGTTGCCATCGTCGGCGAATCGGGCTGCGGCAAATCCACGTTCGCCAAGGTATTGATGGGCCTCGAGACCGGCACTGACGGCGCCATCAAGGTCGGTGACGTCGATCTCTCCGAGCTCGGCGTGCGTGACCGCTCGGCCGAGCAGATCTCGGCCCTGCAGATGGTGTTCCAGAACCCGTTCGACACGCTCAATCCGAGCCACTCCGTGGGCAGCCAGATCGCGCGCGTGATCCGCCGCTTCACGGGCGAGAACGACGAGGAGAAGGTTCGCGAGCGCGTGTTCCAGCTGCTCGACATCGTCAAGCTGCCGCGGGACTTCTACTATCGCCGGCCGCGCCAGCTTTCCGGCGGGCAGAAGCAACGCGTCGGCATTGCCCGCGCCTTCGCCGGCAATCCGGCCATGGTCATCGCCGACGAGCCGGTGTCCGCGCTGGACGTGTCCGTGGCGGCGGCGGTGACGGAACTGCTCACCGACATCCAGCGGGAAAACCAGACCACGCTACTGTTCATCAGCCACGACCTGTCGGTCGTACGCTACCTGTCCGACGCCATCGTCGTCATGTATCTCGGCTGGATCATGGAACGCGGCACCACCGAGCAGATCTTCAGCCCGCCGTACAATCCCTACACCGAGGCATTGCTGTCGGCCGTACCGATCGCCGATCCGGAAGTGACGAAACGCGAGATCGTCCTCGAAGGCAACCTGCCGAGCGTCATGAACCCGCCCAAGGGCTGTCCCTTCAGTACGCGTTGTCCCCGCCGGATCGGGGAAATCTGCGACAACGAACCACCGCCTGAACAGCAGGCCGCGCCGGGCCACGTGATCACTTGTCACATTCCGCTGGAGGAGCTTCGACAGGTCGAACCGGTCATTCACGTGCCCTCGCCCGACGAACGCCAGCGGGACACCGAATCGCCGCCGGCATGAACCGCGCGTCGACACCGGTGTGCACGGCCTGAGGCGGGCCGATGCCGGAAGCGCTCGAGCAACTCACCTGCGCGGTTCCGGAACCGATTCACCCGGTCTGTCTCGCCAGCCTCGAACGATTCGCCGAGGGCCTGTCGTCCGTGCATGCACCGGCCTACACGTGCAACATGGTCGACTCCACCCTGCTTCCCCTGGTGGAATGCCTGTTGCGTGCCTACGCCGACGGTGTGCTGCTGATGCCCTTTGGCGTGTAGGCCGACCTTACAGCAGCGCCAGCACGACGATGACGGCCAGCGGCGCCAGCGCCGTCGAAACGGCCACGGCTGCGACGATGGTTTGCGACACCGTCTTGTGTTCGGCCAGCAGCACGGCCAGGAAGAGACCGACGGGAACGCAGGCGTTGACCAGCAGGTAGTCGCGTTCGGCCTGGCCGGGATCGAACAACAGGAAGCTCGCCGCGGTCAGCAGCGGCGCGGCGACGAGTCGCATCGAAACGATGCCGGCCACGCCGAGGGGATCCGAGATTCTCGGCGCCACCGCGATCTGCGCGCCCAGGGTCAACAGCGCCAGCGGCGTGAGCGCCGCCGCCAGCACGCCGAGCGGCGCCATCACCACGGGTGGTACCGTTACGCCGGTCAGCTTGACGGCTATCGCCACCATGACCGCCGGCAGCAGCGGCGCGCGAAAGGCAGAACGAAACGACGCCGCCAAGCCGAGGTTCTGCGACGGCACCAGGAACGGCACCAGCGCAACGATCAGCACCGAGTGCATGCTCGTGATCACGCTCTGGTGGAACAGCCATTCGTCACCGAATGCGAGATCCACCAGCGGAATGCCGTAGTTGCCGGAGTTGGGAAACGCAACCGCCAGGGCACACGCACGCCGGGCCACCGGGTCGGACACGATTGCCGAGATCACCAGCCACCCCACCACGTACATCACGAAGAAACGACCGAGACTGTACAGCGTGACGAAGCCCACCGCCGACATCGGTGCGGGATTGGAAAGGAGAAAGTAGACGAAGGCGCCCGGCGCAACGACGTTGACCAGCAGTTGGCCCAGCGTGCGCGGATCGAGCGACCAGTGACGTGTGGCGACGAACCCAAGGGCGATTACCACCAGGAGCGGTACCGTGATGGTGCTGATGATTTCGAGAAACATGCGTTGCGGACGGGACCGGAATCCTGGCGGGCGGGGCACCGGGGTATCTCACCGGCGCCGCCATACTGACCGCTGTCGACCGCCTGCGTCAATGGATTCGACCGGGCGACTCGCAGGCAGGGCAGCCGGCCATGATCTTACTTCCAAGCACGCCGGATTGTTGGTATCGTGCGCGAAAACGATTCATTCCCCCGTGCGAAAGCCTGATCTCATGACTCACTCACGTCCCGTCGTTCACTGGGTCGGCGCCGGCCTGTCGTCGGTGCCGGGCATCCGCCGCCTGGCGCGCGGCGACCTGCCGCTCATCCTCTGGAATCGCACCGTCGAGAAAGCAAGGCATGCCGTCGCCGGGCTCGGGGACAAGGCCGAGGTGCGGCCGTTCGACCCCGACGTACTTCGCGACGCCATCGAGGCCGAGGACATCGTGGTTTCCATGCTGCCGGGCAACTGGCACGTGCCGCTCGCCCGTCTGTGCCTCGAACGGGGCGCGCAGTTCGTGTCCAGCTCCTATATCAGCGACGAGATGCGCGCCTTGCACCCGGCCGCCCTGGATGCCGGCGTGTCGCTGGTCAACGAGGTGGGGCTCGATCCGGGCATCGATCATCTCATGGCCCACAGCCTCGTCGACGCCTACCGGCGAGACGCCGCCTTCGATACCGACAACGTCGTGTCGTTCCGGTCCTACTGCGGCGGATTTCCGGCGATCCCGAACGATTTCCGTTACAAGTTCAGCTGGTCGCCGCAGGGCGTACTCAAGGCCCTGACATCGCCTGCCCGCAGCATCCGGGGATCGCAAACGGTCCTGACCGAGCGTCCGTGGCAGGCCATCGTGCCCTATACGGTCGACTTCGGCGACGGCCGTTCGGAAACGTTCCAGGCCTATCCGAACCGGGATTCGTTACCCTTCATGGGCGATTATCATTTCGGCGAATCCTGGCGGGTGAAGGAGTTCGTGCGCGGAACGCTGCGACTCGACGGCTGGTCCGACGCCTGGGCCGGCATTTTCGCCGAGATCGAGTCACTGGCGGGCGAGGCACGGGACCAGCGAATCGCCGCGATGAGCGAATCGCTGTGGGAACAGCACGCCTATGCGCCGGGCGAGGCGGATCGCGTGGTACTCAGCGTGGAACTCTGTGCCGAGCGACGCGACCAACCGGTGTGGCACCAGGCCTACGTGATCGACGCCCTGGGCAATGACGAGGGGAGCGCCATGGCGCGACTGGTCTCCACCACCGTCGCGCTGGCGGTCGAGGCGCTGGCCTCCGGCGCGCTGCCCGCGGGCGTGCATCCGGCGCCAGCCGATATCGTGCTGATCAATCGCTGGTTCGACGCACATGCGGCAGCGGGCGATCGTGTCCGTCACATCGATTTCCTGCGCCGTGAGGACTGACTCCCTGCGCGGCGTGCTGTTCGACAAGGACGGCACCCTGGTGGATTTCGACGCCACCTGGCAGCCCGCCTACCGGCGCGGCGCCGAACGTCTTGCCGAGTTGGCAGGCGACAGCTGCCTCGCCGACCGCCTCATGCACGACGGTGGCTGGGACGCCGTGCGGGGTCATTGGCGACCGGGCTCCCTGCTGACGAGTGCGAGCAATGCCGAGATCATCGACGAGTGGCTGCGCCAGAGCGGACTCGACGCGCGCGAAACCGTCGAACGCCTGGTGCTCGACACCTTCCATGCCACGGCCATCGAGTCGGTGGTCGCCATCGACGGAATCGACCGGCTCTTTGCCGATCTCGATCGCCGGGGATTCGTGCTGGGCGTGGCGACCATGGACGACGAGCGCACCGCCCGTGACACCGTGCGAGCCCTCTCGCTCGAAAAGCATACGCGCTTCGTCTGTGGCGCCGACAGCGGCTTTGGTTCCAAGCCCGGTCCCGGCATGCTGCTCGCGTTCTGCGAACAGTTGAAGCTGTCGC
>JAUIDF010000286.1 GCA_030429125.1 Gammaproteobacteria bacterium
CGCCGAAGCTTTCGACGAAGTCGCAAACCATCTCGGTTTCGTCGAGGGCCGCGCAGATCAGGTATTGCTTAACGGTTTCCGGGTC
Source organism: Gammaproteobacteria bacterium (assembly GCA_030429125.1). Lineage (GTDB taxonomy): Bacteria > Pseudomonadota > Gammaproteobacteria > Arenicellales > CAJQKF01 > BQJD01. Next base: position 86 of record JAUIDF010000286.1, read on the forward strand.
GTAGCACATGGGCGGGGACTCCGTGCGTCGGGTGAGGTCTGTCGAGGAAAACGAGATTAGTCTAAAAATAAATGCGAATCAATACTATTCGTAAATGAATCCGTTGGCGCCGGTGATCGGCTGTCGGCGTGGAGCTTGTCCCGGGATCACGATACCGCGATGCGCTCCTGGCGCTTTGGTCCGCTACAATGTGCCGCCGCCAACATGTCGTCATCGACGTATTTCATGTATTTCGATTCGTTCTCCGGGCGCCGTGTCGAGACGGGCGGCACCCGCATTTTCCTGCGTTGCGGCGGCAACGGCCCGCCGCTGTTGCTGCTTCACGGCTATCCTCAGACTCACTTCATGTGGCACCGCGTGGCGCCGGCGTTGGCCGAGCGCTACTTCGTGGTGTGCGCCGACCTGCGCGGCTACGGCGACAGCCAAAAGCCGGCGTCGGGGACGGATCACGAGGCGTATTCCAAGCGGGAGATGGCGAGGGACATGGTGGAGGTGATGTCGGCGCTCGGGCACGAGCGGTTTTTCGTCGCCGGCCATGACCGCGGCGCCCGCGTGACGCATCGCATGGCGCTCGATCATCCCGAGCGCGTTCTCCGCGCCTGCGTCATGGACATTGCACCCACCCTGCACATGTTTCGTCACGTCGACAAGGCCTTCGCCACCGGCTACTACCACTGGTTCTTCCTCGTCCAGGGCGACGGGCTCCCGGAACACATGATCGGCGCCGATCCCGAGTGGTACCTGCGCCGGAAGCTCGCTCACTGGAGCGCGCCCGGCGCCGAATTCGACCCTGCGGCGGTGGCCGAGTACGTGCGCTGCTTCAGCGACCCGGACACCATCCGCGCCTCCTGCGAGGACTATCGCGCGGCCGCGGGTATCGACCTCGAGCACGACGAGGCGGATCGTGGCCGCCTCGTCGAATGCCCGCTGCTGGTATTGTGGGGCGGCCGCGGTTTCGTGCATCGAAGCTACGACGTGCTCGGCGTGTGGCGGGACTACGCCGCGGACGTGCGAGGCGAGGCGCTTGACTGCGGCCATTTCCTGCCCGAGGAACAGCCCGAAGCGGTAATCGCGCAACTCAAGACATTCTTCCCCGAACAATGACTGACTCGAACGGCAAGCCGACGACCCTGTCCGGCCTCGAATATTTCGCGCAACTGATGGCCGGCAACCTGCCCCTGCCGACCATGGCGGCAACGTTGCCCATGCGTTTCACCTACGCCGAGCGCGGCCTGGTGCGAATGACCGCCGTCGCCGACGCGCGGCACCTGAATACGGTCGGCGGCGTGCACGGCGGTTTCGCCGCCACCGTCATCGATTCGGTGACCGGTTGCGCGGTGCACACGCACATGGCGGCGGGGGAGAGCTATACCACCATCTCGCTCGAGTTGAAGATGCTCAGGCCGCCGCCCCTCGACGAGACGATGATTGCAGAGGGTCGCGTGATCCACATCGGTCGCCGGCTGGGGGTGGCCGAAGGATCGTTGCGCAACGCCGAGGGCAAGCTCGTCGCCCAGGGCAGCGCGACCTGCATGATATTTCGCGACGTCGCGTCGTGAACGTGGGCGACGCGCTGCGGCGGCGCCACTCCACCCGATCCTTTCTCGACCGTCCCGTCGAGCGCCAGACTATCGAACGAATCCTCGACGCCGCGCGCCACGCGCCCTCCGGCGCCAACACCCAGCCGTGGCGGGTGGCGGTGGTGTCGGGCGCGTCCCGCGAGCGGCTGCTGGGCGCCATCGAACGCGCCCACCGGGACGGCGTCGCTCCGCGCATGGACTACCGCTACTATCCGCGCGACTGGGACGAGCCGTATCTTGCCCGGCGCGTGGCCTGCGGCGTCCAACTCTACCGTTCGCTCGGCATCGAGCGAGGCGATCGCGAACGGCGCCGCGAGCAATGGATTGCCAATTATCGCGCCTTCGGCGCGCCGGTCGTGCTGTTCTTCCTGATGCACCGCGACCTGGAAAGCGGCTCGTACATGGACATGGGGATGTTCATGCAGTCGGTGATGTTGGCCGCGCTCGACCACGGTCTGGCGACGTGTCCGCAGGCGGCATTGGGCGAGTACCCGGACATCGTCCGCGAGACGCTGGGTTTCGGCGAGGAATACCGGGTGCTGGGCGGCGTGGCGGTCGGTTACGAGGACACCCGCGCCGCCGTCAACGGCTACCGGACGCCGCGCGAGGCGGTACCGGTTTTCACCCGGTTCTTCGAGTAACCCGGCGCCTAGAGCACCTCGTCCTCGCGGTCGTCGGTCTCGCCGTAACGGTGCAGGGCCGGCGCCTTGAGACCGTCGTAGAGCTTGCCGATCCCGCGGTTGATCTCCTCGCCCTGGGCCGCGAACAGCGAGTTGCCGTCGAGGTCGCTGTCGACGATGAACGGACCGAAGCGCTTCACATCGAACAGCCACATGGCCTGCGCGATGCCGAGTTCGTCGAGCCAGAACGCGTCGCGCACGCCGGTGATGCCGCGCCCCAGCAAGGCACCGGTGCCGTAGCCGACGGTGGTCAGGTAGACCGCGCCCAGCGGCGCGAGGATTTCCTTGTAGTCGTTCGCCGGCATGCCGCCCTTGCCCATGATGATGCGCGTGCCGGTCAACTCCAGCCATTGCCGCATCCACTTGGAGAAGCGAAAGCTCGCGGTCGCGGTGACGCCGCCGATCCGGTAGCCGCCATCGGCGCCGCGCGAGGCGGCGGGAGAGCAATGAAAGTTGCAGTTGGAAAGACCAGTGAGATCGATCGGCAGCGGTTGTCCCTCGCCGATGACCTTCTGGTATACGCCTTCGCGAGCGGTATAGACCACGCCGTCGAAGTAGACGATGTCGCCGGGGGCAAGCGGCGCGATGTCGTCGCGCCCGACTGGCAGCGTCAGGTGGTGCTCCTTCAACTCGCTCATGACGCGGCCTCGCTGCCGGCGCCCGCATCGGGCGACCAATCGACGCTGTCGCGTCGCATGTAGGGGGTGAACCACCTGGGATCGGTGCGGTAGTCGATGCGGCCGTCGGCGTGTATGCGCGCGGTGGCGCGGCGCGACGACAGGCAGAAGGTATGCACGCTCATCGGCATGCCGCCGGTGTGCGTGTAGCCGATCTCGATATGGCAGTCCACCGCCATGGACGAGCCGACGAAGCCCATCGGACCCATGCCGATGCCGTTGGCCAGCGCCTTCAGCTCGAGCTCCAGTTCGGCGATTTTCGGGTCTGGGTTACGGTCGCCGACCACGCGCAGGCACGCCGCCTGCTTGCCGAGCTGCATGCAGGTGTCCTTGGAGCCGCCCAAGCCCACGCCGACGATGGCCGGCTGGCAGCACAGGCCGCGCTTGCCGAAGGCGATCAGGGTGTCGAGGTAGAAGCGCTTGATGCCGTCGAGGCCGTCGCCGGGGAACAGCATGCGGTAGTCGGTGCCGAACAGCCCGCCCTTGTGCACCGTGGTGATGTCGATCCAGTCGGCGTCCGGTTCGAAACTCCACTCGATCTCGGGCGCGTTCACGCCCACGTTGTTGTTATTGTCGGCGCGCGTCAGCGGGTGCACCCGGTTGGGCCTGAGCGGCACTGCCTGCGTGGCACGGGCGGTGGCCGCGCGCAGCGAGCGTTCGACGGCCACGAAGCCGCCTTCCACCGATGCCTCGTTGCCCACCTTCACGTAGTAGCGGGGCAACCCGGTGTCGGCGCACATGGGCCTCCGGTCGCCGGTGGCGGCTTCCCAGTTGTCCAGCATGGTCTTGAGCACGAAGGACGACAGGTCCTTTTTCTCCGTGTCGACCATGCCGCGGATACCGTCGCGGTAGTCGTCGGGAATGTCGATCGCCGCCTTCTCCATGATGGTGTAGGCGGCCTCGTCAATTTGTTCGATTGCAATCATCGGGAAAATGTCTCGGCGAATGGGTTCGCAAGGGCCGATGCGCCCTGCGAACGATCAGGGTACAACCAGCGGGGCGCGGGTGTCTAACCGCGACGGAGAAAACCGATGAGCCCCGGTCGCGGCCGCCGTGGAAATACAATTCGCATCATGGAACCTGTCCAGACGATACCCGTTCACTGCGCCTATTGCGGCGAGCCCATCGAGGTGGTGGTCGACTGCTCGATCGCCGAGCAAACGTACGTGGAGGACTGCCAGGTGTGCTGCCGGCCGCTGGTGCTGCGCGCCGAGGTGGATGCCGACGGCGTGGCCCGGGTCGAGGTGCGGTACGAGAACGAGTAATTGGCGTGGCGGTTATTTTCAATTTTCTGGCGAGTTTTTACAGTTTGAGCGGTTCCTTTCGATCATCGGGCCCTTCTTCAGCGGCCCCCGCGAAGTTGATAGAATCCGCCGTCCGCCTACGGTAACCGTTTCACGCCATGCCAGACCAGCCCAAGGCGGTCGCCCTGATCTCGGGCGGCCTCGACTCCATGCTCGCCGCCCGGGTGGTCATGGACCAGGGGGTGCACGTGGAGGGGATCAACTTCTTCACCGGCTTCTGCGTCGAGGGCCA
>JAUIDF010000287.1 GCA_030429125.1 Gammaproteobacteria bacterium
AGAGACCCCATGCCTCCGACCACGACGACCACGAACGAGAGCACGAGGAAGTCCATGCCGATGTGGTAATCCGGCGGAAGAATCGGCGTATACATGACACCGGCCAGGCCCGCGACGACCGCCGCGATGCCGAACACGATAGTGAAGCGCCGCTGGATGTTGATGCCGAGCAGGCCGACCATCTCGCGGTCGGCCATGCCGGCGCGCACCACCATGCCGAAGGTGGTGAAGTGAAGAAAGGCGAACACGGAAAAAATCACGATACCGGCAAACAGCAGGTAGATGAGCCGCCAGTACGGGTAGACCACGGCGTCGCCGAGGCCGAACAGCGCACCCACCTGGGCGCTGCCGGCGACGATGTCGGGTGCCGGCGTGGGAATCGGGTTGGCGCCGAAAAACGACTTGACGATCTCCTGCAACACGATGGCGAGGCCGAACGTCACCAGGATCTGTTCCGCGTGGGGGCGCTTGTAGAAATACTGAATCAGTCCCCGCTCCATGACGAGACCGATGACCAGCATCACGGGAATGGCCATGAAGATGGACAACGGCACCACCCAGTCGATCAGCATGGTGCCGGTTTCACCCAGCCAGATCTCGAGGTACGGGATCTCCTTGTAGGCGTCGAAGAACGTGATGCTCTCGTCCTTCACCTGCTTGGAGAGCGTCATGATTTTCTGAAATGTCACGGCGCAAAACGCGCCGAGCATGAACAACGCGCCGTGAGCGAAGTTGACCACGCCCAGGGTGCCGAAGACGAGCGTCAGGCCGAGCGCGATCAGCGCATAGGCACCGCCCTTGTCAAGGCCGTTCAATACTTGCAGCAGTATCGCATCCACTGTCGCTTACCTACGTCTGATCGAAAAGGAGGCCGGCGACCCCACGTTCGCCGGCTTCCTGGCTTGTGAACGATGCCGCAATTGGCGGATGCCGGACGGCCGCGAACCGGGCCGCCCGGCCGACACTCAGGCGCAGGTGCCGAGTTCGCCGCCCAGCATGTCGGGCCCGTACTCCACCTGCGAGCGGGGCACGACCTGCACCACCTCGAGGAGATCGAACTGGCTCGACGGGTTCTGGTTGCCCTGCACCACCAGCACGTCCTTGAAGCACTGGTGGTCCTCGGCCCGGTACTCCGTCGGGCCGTTGCCGGTACCATCGAACTTGAAGCCCTCGAGCGCCGTGATGACCTCACAGGGATTGAAGGTGCCCGCGGTCTCGACCGCGTTCGCATACAGCAGCGCCTGCACGTAGCAGGTGTGAGCCGCCTGCGACGGCGGGAAGCCGTACTCCGCACCGAAGGACTTGACGAAGGCCTGCGAGCCCTCGTCCTCGAGCGACCAGTTCCAGTTGGTGGAGCCGAAGATACCCTTGATGTTCTCACCGGCGCCCTGGGCCATCAGTCGCGAGAACAACGGTACGACGATCTGGAAATCCTTGCCATTGGCCTGCTTGTCCCGCAGGCCGAACTGCACCGCCTGGGTCAGGGAGTTGACCATGTCCTTGCCGTAGTGGTTGAGCACCAGCACGTCGGCGCCCGAGTTCAGCACCGGGGTGATGTACTGGGAAAAGTCACCCGCGCCGAGCGGCGTGCGCACCGCGGCCTGGGTCTTCCAGCCCAGGGCCTCGGTGTACTTCTTGATCGAACCTTCCTGGCTCCAGCCCCAGGTGTAGTCGGCGGTCAGGTGATAGGCGACTCGGTCTTTGCCGAAGTTGGATTCGAGCACCGGTCCGAGCGATGCGCCCGACATCTCCGTGTTGAAGAAGTGGCGGAAGCCGTACTTGCGGCGATCCTTGCCGGTTGTGTCGTTGGAGTGAGTCAGGCCGGCCATGAAGATGACGCCTGCCTCGTGGCACAGGGACTGCACCGCGATGGCGACGCCGGAGGACGACCCGCCGGTGATCATGATGGCGCCGTCCTTCTCGATCATGCGCTTGGCCGATGCACGTGCCGCGTCGGACTTGGTCTGCGTGTCGCCGGTGACGTACTCGACCTTCTTGCCGAGCACGCCTTCGCCCTTCAGGGCCAGCGGCTTCATGGTGTTGAGCATGCCGCCGTCGCCTTCGCCGTTGATGTGCTTGACGGCAAGCTGGTAGGCACGCAACTCGTCGGCGCCCTCGTCGGCGTAGGCCCCGGTCTGCGGCACGTTGAAGCCGAGAACCACCGAGGCGCTGTTGCCGGGATTGTTCGTGAAGTCCTGCGCCCAGGCGTTACGCACGAAGAAACTGGGTGCGACGCCCGCGGCGCCGAGCGCGGCGCCGGACTTGAGGATGCCGCGACGCGTGTAATTCATCTTGCTCATGCTAAAGAAATCCTCCTGTTGAGAGATCGTCGACTCGTTGGATGGACGCTAACTGCCCGAACCGGGAATCGTTGCAAGTGTCGAGAGAAACGACAGCGCCGAGTGTAGGTCGTGCATGTGAAGACACTCAATAAGACTATGTATTTTCAATGATATTTTTGTAAATTATTCTTCCGGCTCCGTGATACCATTGTAAATTATTTACATCTCCGGGCATGGTCCATGGGCACTCCTTCGGTTTCCGCGATCGGCTTGCGGGTTCGCGAACGACGCCGGGCGCTGGGAATCACCCAGGCCGCCATGGCGCGTGAAGTCGGCATTTCGGCGTCCTACCTCAACCTGATCGAGTCGAACAAGCGCGCCGTCGGCGGCGCCCTGCTGTCGCGCCTGGCGAGGCGGCTGGATCTCGACGTGGACCTGCTGACCGGCGCGGTCGAGCGCCGGCTTTCGGATGACTTGCGCGAATTGCCCGCCGACCCGCTGTTTCGCGACATCGCCCTGGACCCGCAGAGCGCGGCTGAACTGGTCGCGCGATTTCCCGACTGGGCGCGCGCCGTGCTGCGGGTCTATCGCGCCTATCTCGACGGCAACGAATCGGTCGCCATGCTCTCCGATCGACTGAACCGCGATCCGCTGCTGCAGGAGTCGGTGCACAGGATGCTGACCCACATCACCTCGATCCGTTCCACGGCGGAGATCCTCGACGAGGTGCCGGACCTCGAGTCGGCGCAGCGCCGTCGGTTCGAGACCACCTTGCGCAGCGAGAGCACGGCGCTCAGCGAGGCCGCCCAGCACCTCGTGTCCTACTTCGAGCAGGGCGATCTGGACCATCGCGCCATGGCGGCCTCGGAGGAGGTGGACGAGTTCATCATCGCGCATCGCAACTGGTTCCCGGCGCTCGAGGACGCTGCCGACGAACTGCGCTCGACACTGGATGCACTCGAGCGTCCGACGCTCGACGCGGCGGTGCTCGAATACCTGGCGTCGAGTCACGGCATCCGCGTTACCAGCGGCGAGGACACCGCCGCCGGCATCTTTCGCAACCAGTGCCGGCTGGACGACGACCGCCTGACCTTTCTGCCGAACGCGCCCGCGACCACCCGGCGGTTCCAGATGCTTCGCGTGGCGGCCGAACGCGGTTACGACGACCTGCTCCGGCAATGCTGCGACGATCCGCGCCTGACCTCGCCGGCCGCGAGGTACCGTGCCCGACGCGCACTCGCCTCCTACGTGGCCGGCGCCGTGCTCCTGCCCTACCAACGCTTTCTCGAAGACGCCGAGACCAACCGCTACGATATCGAGATCCTGCGCCAGCGATACGATGCCGGCTATGAGCAGGTGTGCCACCGCCTCGTCTCGCTGCGCGACCCGAAGGCCGAGGGCATTCCGTTCGCGTTTCTGCGCGCCGATCCATCCGGGCACATCTCGAAGCGCTTCCCGCTGTTCGGATTTCCGCTGCCCCGCTACGGTCACGCGTGTCCGTTGTGGAACGCGTTCACCGCGTTCCAGACGCCGTTCCGGGTGGTGCGCCAGATGTCCGAGTTCGAGAGCGGCCGCCGATTCCTGATGATTTCACGGACCGTGACCAAGCGGGCAGGCGCGTTTCACGAGCAACCGGTCCTGTTCGCGGTCATGATCGCCTGCGATTCGCTGCACGCCGACCGAACCGTGTACGCCGAGGGAATCGACCTGACGGCGCGCGACGCCGCGGTACGCGTGGGTTCGACCTGCCGCCTGTGCGCCCGGACCCACTGTCAGCAGCGCCAGGAAGCAGCCATCGCCGCGGTCGGCGGCTGAAGCTCGCTTCTATCGCGCCGGTGGTGCTGGTAGATTAGGGCACACAACCTATTCGAAAACGCGACAGCCCTGACCACGGGGGCGTTGAACGCGAGGGGCATTCATTGGCAAAGCGCGTGCTGATCGCGGAGGACGAGCCGCACATCGTCGAATCGCTTCGATTCATACTCGAGCGAGGCGGCTACGACGTGCGCGCCGTCACCGACGGCGAGGGTGTCGTCGACGCGGCCCGCGCCGAGACGCCCGACGTCATCGTGCTCGATGTCATGTTGCCGGGCATCAACGGCTTCGACGTGCTCACCGCGATTCGCCAGCAACGCATCGTCGCGCCCGGCGGCCAGCGCCTCCCGTTGATCCTGTATGCCGACCCCGAACTCCGCGGCTTCCGCGAGCGCGTCCAGGCACTCGAGGTCCCGTTCCTC
>JAUIDF010000288.1 GCA_030429125.1 Gammaproteobacteria bacterium
CCTCGAGGCGGGCCTTTTCTTTTTCGATGGCAGGATCGATGCGGGCAACGCGAACGACCTCGACTATGGCGCGGGGCTGGAGTGGTCGCCGCCCGACGCGTCATGGCGCCTGGGCGGCGGCTACGTTTCCGACCTCGCCGAGGCGCGGGACCCGGCGTTCGATATTTCAGGGCGCCGCGTGGCGCGGCGCGTCGCGGGCTGGAACTTTTTTGCGGGCATGACGTTGGGCAAGTTCGAATGGTTCCTCGAGTCGGTCGCCGCCGACGGCCGACTCGCCGGGCAGGATCCGGCGTTCGACGAACCGGCCGCCGGTACCGTCGAAGTCATTTACCGGCCGCACGAGCGGCTGGACCTCGCCGCGCGCGTGGAGGCGAGCCGGGAGATCGCCGACACGCCACGCCGACGCTACGGCGTCTCCGCACGCTGGTACGCGAGCGAGCACTTGGGCATCGGCATCGACTTTCTGAGCGGCCGCTTCAAGGGAAACGGAGCATCCGACGACGAGGACGACGCACCGAGCAGGGCGCGCGAGATCCTTCTCCAGTTGGTGCTCGACCCGTAAACCGGGACCGGGAACTCACCGGGATCCGGTCGCGGTCATGACGAACGGCGGCTCGGCCGCCGCCTCATCGGCGCGGTCCCGGGTCACCACCACCGCGGCCCGCGGCATGCCATTGAAATCCGTGGCCGAAGCGGCCGTGTAAGCGCCCATGCTGCGGCCGATGACGAGGTCGCCGATGCGCAGCGAGGGAAGGTCGATATCGTCGGCGATGACGTCGATACTGTCGCAGGTCGGACCGGCCAGCACGCTCGACCGCCGGGATCCGGTGCGAAACACGTCCACGGGGTAGGTGGCGTGGTCGAACAGTCGGCCGCTGTAGGAACCGTAAACACCGTCGTCGATGTAGTACCAGGGACGGCCGTCGCGCACGGCGCGGCCGATCACGCTCGCTACCGAGGTCACGGCATCGGCCACCAGGTACCGGCCGGGTTCCGCGATGACGCGCATGTCTCGCGGCGCGCGCGACAACGCCGCGCGTATCGGTGCGCAAAAGGCCTCGATGTCCACCGCGGCGGCGCCGTAGTCGGCGGGAAAGCCGCCGCCGATATCCAGCGTATCCAGGCTCGCCAGTCCGGCGGCGCGCGCCGTGTCCACCAGGTCCAGCGCGCCCTTCACCGCCGCGACGTGTCCGCGCGGATCGCGGCACTGGGAGCCGACGTGAAACGACACGCCGCCGATGCGGATACCCTCGCGCGACGCCCGTGCCAGCAGCGCTGGCGCCTCGCGTGGATCGCAGCCGAACTTGCGCGACAGGTCCACGACGGCGTCCGGGGACTGGAAGCGCAGCCGCAGCAGCAGCGATACGCGATCACGAAAGGGACGAAACTTCACGAGTTCGTCGGCATTGTCGACGACGAACGTGGTCACGCCCGCGAGCAACGCGGCGCTAATCTCGGCGATCTTTTTTACCGGATGGGTGTGGATGACGCGATCGGTGTCGATGCCGGACGCGCGCACGCGGTCGATCTCGGCGCAACTCGCCACGTCGAAGCCCGCGCCTTCCTCGGCAAGCATGCGCAATACGGCGGAGTTCGGAAAGGCCTTGACGGCGTAGTACAGACCGACACCCGGCAACGCGGTGCCGAGTTGTCGAAAACGGCGGCGCAAGTGCGCGCCGTCGACGAGCAGCAGCGGCGAGCCGTGCATGGATACCAGGCGACGCAGGCGGCGCGCCTCTGACTCGCCGGCGCCCGAGCGGCGATCGTCGATACGAATGACGGCGGATTCATCGCCAGGGGTGAAATGGGTCATGGCAAAACGTCCCGGTTAATGATTGCCTTGTCGAGGGGCGGGGTTCCCGCGCCGACCGACAGGCCATCCTCACCCGGCCCGAGGACGGCGCCTCCCGGACACGGCCGGTGCCGGGCGATTCACTTCGCGCGCGAGGGCACCGGAAAATGGTGCGCGAATTCTAGTGCGGCCGCGCCCGCTGTCAATAACGAACCGCGAATCACCGCCCCCGGTGCGCGACGCACTGGAAACAGGTTAGCATCACCGCCAGATCCGATACTTCTTCAATTGCATTGTTTGCGCTTTCGTATGAAATCAATACCCGTACCGACCATCGCCGCGCTGCGCATCGTTCTCGTCCTGTGTCTTGCCGCCCTGGCCGCCGTACGTTCCACCGCCGCCGAACCGTTCAAGGTGCTGGTGTTCGGTGACAGCCTGAGCGCCGCTTACGGCATGCAGACATCCGCCGGGTGGGTCGCGCTGTTACGGGAGCGTGTCGCCGATCGCGGCATCGATGTCGTCAATCGCAGCGTCAGCGGCGAGACCACGGCGGGCGGCGTGCAGCGGCTGCCGGCGGCAATCGACGAAGTTAATCCGGATTTGGTGATCATCGAGCTTGGCGCCAACGACGGACTGCGCGGCATCGATCCTGGCGCCATGCGTGACAACCTGGCGCGCATGATCGAAGTCGCCCGCGACGCCGACGCCGAGATCCTCCTGCTGGGCATGAAGATGCCGCCCAACTACGGTCCGCAGTACACGGCCGCTTTCGAGGCCGTGTACGCCGGGCTCGCCGAAACGCAAGACGTTTACCTGGTGCCGTTCTTTCTGGCCACCGTGGCCGAGGACTGGGACCTGATGCAGGACGACGGCAATCATCCCAACGAAAGGGCGCAACCGAAGATTCTCGATCACGTCTGGACGAGCCTGGAACCGCTTCTGCCCCGGGGCTGACCCCGGCCGGGCAAGCCTATTCCTGGCGCTCGATGCATTTCGGCGAATCGTTCGCCGGACTGTTGACGAACGTGCTGACCGGGTAGAACGCCAGTTCGCCCTCGCTCGCGTGCTCGGCGAAGTTGCGCGCGTCCTCGGCCGGCAGCGCCGGGTCCAGCCAGGCGTCCACAGCGTCGGCCGCCAGGATCACCGGCATGCGGTGGTGGATGCCGGCCACCGTGTCCGATGCCTGGCGGGTCAGTACGCAGAACGTATCGAGCGGGATTTTTTCCAGTCGGGTGTTGTGCTCGCGTATGCCGGCAAGGAAGAACGGAGATCCGTCTTGAAGTTGGAAGTAATACGGCTGCTTGCCCCCGGCCGCGGCGGCCCATTCGTAGAAACCGTCGCACGGCACCAGGCACCGTCCGCGCGCGAAGGCGGCGCGGAACATCGGTTTCTCGGTGACCGTCTCGAGTCTCGCATTGATGGGGCGGCGAAGCTCGGGCTTGTTCGACCAGCCCGGCACCAGTCCCCAGCCGAGCACCATCATCCGGCGCTGGCTGTCGCCGTCGACGCCGATCACGGCCGCGTCCTGCGACGGCGCGATGTTGTAGCTGGGCGGCAGCGTCGGCGCACATGACGATGCAATGTGTGATAACCGCACTTCATGTTATCACCGATGGCGGGCCCAACGACGCCGGGCGACGATCGCTATCGACCCCGCCCGTGCTATCGCCGCGCGAGACTCTCGTCCGGATACAGCGGCGGAAGCGACTGCGTCCTTGCGCGCCGGCGGCGCGCCGGCGGTGCGACGACCGGTGCCAGCCGGCGGTAGAATGCCGCGCCGTCGAACGGCGCGGCGCTGGCTGCATAACATGCCCGGTCGAGTTGCTCGAACTCCGCCGCAAGCGTCTCCTCGCCCAGACGCCCGGCCAACTCCTGCAGGCCGCGCGGCGGATCGTCCGGCCAACGGGTGCGCGCCCAGGCCATCAGCGCGGCGCGGATCTCGCCCGGCGTACCGTGGCGGCAGGCCTTCCTCAGCGACGGCGATTCCGTCGCCTGCTCGCCGCGCGCCCGGCGCGGTCGGGCACGGCGCCGTCTGTCGCGCCACCACAAGACGCACGTGAGCAGCCAGAGCGATGCGAACACGCCCGCCAGGGCGATCCAGCCGCGCGCGCTGGCAGCGACGCCGACGGCACTGTCCGAATCGCCGGCGGCTTTTCCGCCCGGTTCCACGCGTCGCGTGGCGGCGGCGCCGTCCGTCTGCGTCGGCGCCCCGGTCGACGCCGGGGCGGGTTCGACCCGCACGGTTCGCGCTGGCAGCCGCGCCGTACGGGCGCGGTCTTCCCTGGTGTCCCACCAGTTTACTTCCACGGCCGGCAGGGTGAACGATCCCGCGCGGGACGGAACCATGGCGATGGACTGCTCGCGTACGCCCAGCAACATGTCATTCTCCAGCGTGGTCTCGATGACCGGCTTGTCGGGATAGTGTCGAATACCCTCGATGTTGCCCGCCGTCACGACCGGGATCTGCTCGCCGGTGACGCCGGCAGCGGTGACGCGCAACGTCCGGGTGACGGGTTCACCGACGACGAAAGCCGGACCGTCGTCGGGCCAACTTTCGACAAGCGACACGTCGCGGGCGGGAAACCACGGATCGGGCGCGCCGGGCGGTGGCGATTTGATCTCCAGCTCCACCGGCCGGCTGCTCGCGCTCACC
>JAUIDF010000289.1 GCA_030429125.1 Gammaproteobacteria bacterium
CCGGGCGGGTCCGACCGACGCCGGCGCTAGCTTGCGGCCATCGTGGAGACCTCAGCACACATCTTTCTCGCGGCCGCCGGGGCCGACTCGAACGCTAAGGACGAGGTCTCAGACCTGTGGAACGACTTCGTCGACCTCGTCCAAACCCGGGTCGACAAAACGATCCCCGAAGCCGAAGAAGCCGCCCAGGCCCAAAACGACCTCCTCAAAGCCATCAAAGAGGCTCAAAACAACCTCCCCGACATCGGCGACCCCGTCGCCCAACGCGCCCTCGACATGCTCGGCCGCCGCGCGCATGGCAATGTCCGGGATCAGTTCGAAGCTGCTGAGTTGGTCGCCGCTTTCCTCGCGGGCGAGCGAGAGCAGTTCCAGGCAGGCGCCCAACCTGGAGAAGCCCAGCAGGATGGTGCGCGAGCGAACCGGGTACGGATAAATCTCCACGCTCGCCGCGGTGATGATGCCCAGGGTGCCCTCGGCGCCGATGAACAGCTGCTTGAGGTCGTAACCGGTATTGTTCTTGTACAGCGGATTGAGGCCGTGCCATACCCTGCCGTCACCCAACACGACCTCCAACCCCAGCACCTGCTGGCGACTGTTGCCGTAACGAAGCACGTTGATGCCGCCGGCGTTGGTGGCGAGGTTGCCGCCGATCATGCAGCTTCCTTCGGCACCGAGGCTGACCGGAAACAACCGGCCGGCAGTGCGGGCCGCCGCCTGCACATCGGCGAGGATGCAGCCCGCCTCGACGGTCATGGTGCCGTTCATCGCGTCCACCTCGCGGATGCGGTCGAGGCGTTTCATGGCGACCATGACGTCGCCTGCGCCGGCCACGGCGCCGCCGCACAGTCCCGTGTTGCCGCCCTGGGGCACCACCGCGGTGCCGGCGTCGGCGCAGGCTCGAACCACCTGCGAGACCTCGTCCGTGCTTCCCGGCAGCACGATGGCCAGCGGCGTGCTGCGATAATCGCCCCGGGCCTCGCTGACATAGGGCTCCGCATCGGCGCTTTGGCCCGCGATCACGTGGCGATCGCCGACGATGGCGGCCAGTCGGTCGTAGAGTCTGGGCATGGATCGTGACTGAGGTTCCCGTGACGCTGCGCGTCACTGTGCATGAGCAGGCAGGGCGAGTAAACAGCGCGGGCCGCCCTTTTCGAGATGGGGCGATTCCAGTAAAGTGGTTGCCGAAACGGCGCCCGCCGGCGCCACGCCACCGTGCGCCCGTGCGTTTCCCGACCGGCACCCATTATAGAGAACCCTCATGGTCAAGTCCCTGCTCATCGATCCGGCGAAGTGCACCGGCTGTCTCCAGTGCGAGATGGCGTGCTCGCTGGAGCATACCGGCGAATTCAACCCGGCCCGCTCGCGCATCCGCATCTTCGAATTCGAGCATGGTCTCTACAACGTGCCTTACGCCTGCACGCAGTGCGAAGCGGCCTATTGCATGGTCGCCTGTCCGGTCGACGCCATCGGTATCAACTGGGAGACGGGCGCAAAGGAAGTCGCCGCCGACCGGTGTGTGGGTTGCCGTGCCTGCATCAGCGCCTGTCCCTACGGTACCGTCAACTTCAATCCCGTCACCGGCAAGGTCGACAAGTGCGACCTGTGCGGCGGCACCCCGCGCTGCGCAGAGGTGTGCCCTACCGGGGCGATCGGCTACGACGTGCCGCCGGCCGACGTGCCGGCGGGACTGTTCGCTTATTCAACCGACGCGGCGCCTTCGGCCGCGGGGAGGCGCTGAGATGGCCTGGCAACGTCGCGTCCTGCGAGTCGACCTGAGCGCGGGCACCTGCGAGAGCGAGCCCCTGAACATGGACTGGGCCGCCGAGTACGTTGGCGCGCGCGGACTCGCCACGCGCTACCTGGTCGAGTGCATGGATCCGGCCGTGGATGCGCTCTCCCCTGACAATGCGCTTATCTTCGCCACCGGTCCGCTCAGCGGCACGATCGCGTCCACCAGCGGTCGATATTGCGTCGTCACCAAGGGTCCGTTGACCGGCGCCATCGCCTGCTCCAATTCCGGCGGCAAGTTCGGCGCCGAGCTGAAGTTCTGCGGTTACGACATGCTGATCGTCGAGGGCCGATCGCCGCATCCGGTCTACCTGCTGGTGGAGGACGACGAGGCGCGTCTTGTCGATGCGTCCGACCTGTGGGGGCAGACGGTGTGGAAGACCGAGGAGACCATCAAGACCCGCCATCGCAGCGAGGACATGAAGGTCGCATCGATTGGCGTCGCGGGCGAGCAGGGCGTGTATTACGCCTGTATCGTCAACGATCTGCATCGCGCCGCCGGCCGCTCCGGCGTCGGCGCGGTGATGGGCTCGAAGAACCTCAAGGCAGTGGCGGCGCGCGGAACGCGCGGCGTCACCGTGGACGATCCGAAGCGCTTCATGCAGGTGGTCGAGGAGAAGAACAAGAAACTGTTCGAGCATCGCAGCCGACGCGGCCTGACAAAGAACGGCACGCTGTCGATGATCGACGTGATGCAGAAGTTCGGCGGCCTGCCCACCAATAACTTCCAGAAGGTACAGTTCGAGGGCGTCGACAAGATCAATCCCAAGGCGGTGGTCGACACCAATCGCGACGGGCATCGCAACCTGCTCACCAACAAGGCCTGCTTCGGCTGCACCATCGCCTGCGGCCGAATCGCGCATATCGATCCGAACCACTTTTCCGTGGCCGACCGCAAAGAGTACTGGCATGCATCCGGCGGCCTCGAATACGAGACGGCCTTCGCCTTCGGCCCCGTGGTCGGCGTCGACGATCTCGACGCGCTCACGTTCGCCGGCTACATGATGAACGAGCACGGCATGGATCCGATTTCCTTCGGCGTCACCCTCGCCGCCGCCATGGAGCTCTACGAGCTCGGGCTGATCACGAAGGAACAGACCGACGGCATCGAGCTGAAGTTCGGCAATGCCGAGGCGCTCACGGTGATGGCGGAGAAGACCGGCAAGCACGAAGGCTTTGGCCGCGAGCTCGGGCTCGGATCGAAGCGCCTGTGCGAGAAGTACGGCCGGCCCGAGCTGGCCATGGTGGTGAAGGGCCAGGAATTCGCCGGCTACGACTCGCGTGCCCTGCAGGGCATGGGGCTGGGGTACGCCACGGGCAACCGCGGGGCATGCCACCTGCGCCATGACACCTTCGACGTGGACATGGCGGATGTCAGCGGCAGCGGCAAGGCGAAGCCCTGCAAGCATTCGCAGGACGACATTGCCGGCATCGATTCGGTGGGTATCTGCCTCTTCACGACCTCGGCGTGGGATCTCGACGACCTCGCCGCGATGCTGGACGCCGCCTGCGAAGGGGAGTGGAACGCCGCGCGCCTGCACGACGCCGGAGAGCGCATCTGGAATCTAGAGCGGCTGTTCAACCTGCGCGCCGGGTTGACCGCCGCGGACGATACGCTGCCGCCGCGCCTGCTGAAGGATCCGGCGCCGAGCGGTACGGCCAAGGGCAAGGTCTGCGAGCTGGACCGCATGCTGCCGGAGTACTATGCCGAGCGCGGCTGGAGTGCCGACGGCGTGCCCACGCCGGACCTGCTGCGGCGCTTGAAGCTCGAGGCGTTCTCCCTTGAAAGTCCGGCTTGACCTCGCGGGGGAGCTGGACGGCGAGCTGGACGACGCGCTCGTCGAATCCTATCCGCTCGAGGACGGCGCGACGGTCGACGATCTCGTGAAGGCGCTGCCATTCGCGTCGCGGGTGGCGTTGACGTCCGTCAACGGCGAACTGGTGCGGCCGGGGGAGCGGGCGACACGCCGGCTCGACGACGGCGACGAAATCATGATCCTGCCGGCGGTAAAGGGCGGCTGACGGCGTCAATCCTACCGGATCGTCACCACGTGCCGGAGTGATTGATGATAAACACGAATTGTTATCAATCGAGTAGCTTTTCCGGGGGCGGCGATCATTTTGTTTGTATCGATTTCGCCGGGGTGCGTTTCGGCATCGGGACACCGGGCCTGGAACCGGGACGACTCGCGCCGGATGCGAATCCGGCGGGTGCGCGGCGTGCCCGCGGTGACTGAATCCACGGGAGCGGCGCCATGAGCGCGGGTCGGTTTCTGGCCGGCCTGGTTGCCCTGGCCGTCGTCGGCGCCGTGGCATGGCAGGTCTACGAGCGGCTCGAGGCCGAACAGGGCGACGCGCCGCCGAGACAGCAGGGCAGTCGCACCGTGCCGGTGGAGGCGGCCGACGTCACGACCGGTCCGATCGAGCGGCGGCGCCAGTTCACCGGCACCCTCCAGGCTTTCGAGGAGTTCGTCGTCGCGCCCAAGGTCAGCGGACGTATCGAGGAGATCGGCGTGGACCTGGCCGACACCGTGAGCCGCGGCCAGGTGGTCGCGCGACTCGACAACGCGGAGTACGTCCAGGCGCTGAACCAGGCACGCGCCGACCTCGCCGTGGCCGAAGCCAACCTGGCCGAGGCCCGGAGCC
>JAUIDF010000012.1 GCA_030429125.1 Gammaproteobacteria bacterium
CGACCTGCGCCAGGCCCAGTCCGAACACCAGCTGGCGCATGACCCACAGGCGGCGCGGCTGCAGCTCGAGGCCGATAATGAAGAGCAGCAGAACCACGCCCAGCTCGGCGAAGTGGAGCACGCTGTCGGCGTCGGAGATGAGATTCAATCCGCCCGGTCCGATGGGGAGGCCGGCAAGCAGGTAGCCGAGCACCGACGAAAGGCCCAGCCGCTTGCCGAGCGGGACGATGACGATGGCGGCGACGAGGAAGACGAGGACGACGGGGAGCAGTGTCATTGACGATCCGTGGGCATGACGCGATGTGGTGCAATCATACCCGCTATCCCGATACGCTGTCCGCCTCGCGGGAACGGCGGGCGGCCATCGCGATCGGCGTCGAGCCGGGAAACGACGGACACTGGTACCGGGTGATGCCGCGTTGGATCAGGCTACCGCCTTGTGGCGGCTATTGCGACTTGCAATGGCTACAACAAATCGCGGTCCGCAACCTTCGCACCCACAGATCGGATTGGCCGAAGGCGTAATGCAGCGGACGACGGGCGATGGTTCGGTCAAGGCCGCGTCGTATCAACTTCTCGGCAATACCGCCGTCGCCTCGATCTCCACTTTCGCGCGGTCCTCGATCAATGCCGTTACCTGCACCATGGTCATGGCCGGAAAGTGCTTGCCCATGATGTGGCGGTAGACCGAGCCGAGCTCGGTTTGCCTGTTCAAGTACTCGCGCTTGTCGGTGACGTACCAGGTCATGCGCACGATGTGCCCCGGCTGCGCACCCGCCACGGCGAGGACGTCCACCACGTTGTGAAGCGCCTGCGCGCACTGGCCGACGAAGTCGTCGGTCTCGAATTTCAGGTCGGCGTTCCAGCCGACCTGGCCGCCGACGAAAACGGTGCCGTCCGCGAGCACGCCGTTGGCGTAGCCGCGTGCCGGCTTCCAGCCTTCGGGATGCAAAGTCTTGAACATGGCGGAGTTACCTCGCGTTATGACTCGCGCAGCCGGAACCGCTGGATCTTGCCGGTCTGGGTCTTGGGCAGCGTGTCGGTAAAGAGAATCGCGCGCGGATACTTGTACGGCGCGATGGTGTTCTTGACGTGGTCCTGCAGGCGCTTGACGGTCTCGTCGTTCGCGGCGACACCTTCCTTGAGCACGACATGTGCCTGCACGATGTGGCCGCGCGCCTCGTCGGGGGCGCCGACCACGGCGCACTCGAACACATCGGCATGGGACATCAGCGCCGCCTCCACCTCGGGGCCGGCGATATTGTAGCCTCCCGAAATGATCATGTCGTCGTTGCGCGCGGCGAAGTGGAAGTAGCCTTCATCATCTCGCGTGAAGGAGTCGCCGGTGACATTCCAGCCATCCGTCACGTAGCTCGCCTGGCGCGCGTCGGCAAGATACCGGCAGCCGGTGGGGCCGCGAACCGCCAGCCGTCCGATCTCGCCCGGCGCCAGCTCGTTCATGTCGTCGTCCACCACCTTCGCCTCGTAGCCGCGCACCGGCTTCCCGGTACGGCCGGGCGCGTGGTCGTCGAGTCGGTTGGAGATGAAGATGTGCAGCATCTCCGTGGTGCCGATGCCGTCCAGGATGGGCTTGCCGGTCTTGCGCACCCAGTCGGCGTAGACCGGTGCCGGCAGCGTTTCGCCGGCGGAGACGGCCACGCGCAGCGAGGAGAGGTCCGCGCCCTCGGCCATGGCGGCGAGCATGGCGCGGTAGGCCGTTGGCGCGGTGAAGCAGACCGTCGCCCGATAGTTCTCGATGATCTCGATCATGTTCGGCGGCGACGCGTTCTCGAGCAGCGTCGCGTCCGCGCCGAAGCGGAGCGGGAACACCGCGAGGCCGCCGAGCCCGAAGGTGAAGGCGAGTGGCGGCGAGCCGACGAAGACGTCGTCCGGCGTCACGCCAAGCACTTCCCCGGCGTATCCGTCGGCAATGATCAGCAGGTCGCGGTGAAAGTGCATGGTGGCCTTGGGATCGCCGGTGGTGCCGGACGTGAAGCCCAACAGGCAGACGTCGTCCCGTCCGGTGGCGACGGATTGAAAGCGCACCGGCTTGTTGAGGGCGGCGCGGTCCAGTTCGGCGTCGTGGTTGGCGGTGCCGTCGAAGCCGATGACGCGCTCGAGAAAGCGGCCCGACTTGGCCGTCGAAACCAGTTCGTCCATCAGCCGGGTATCGCACAGCGCCAACTTTACCTCGGCCTTGTCGACGATGCGCGTCAGCTCGGCGGCGCGCAGCATCGGCATGGTGTTGACCACGACGGCGCCGGCCTTGGTGGCGGCCAGCCAGCAGGCCACCATGGCGGGATTGTTCGCCGAGCGGATCAGCACGCGGTTGCCCGGCACGATGCCATGGTCCTCCACCAGCACGTGGGCGATGCGGTTGGTCCAGTCGGCGAGTTCCTTGTAGGTGCGCCGGCGACCGTTGCCGATCAGCGCGGTGTGGTCGCCGAAGCCCTTTTCCACCATGCGGTCGGTGAGTTCCACCGCCACGTTGACATGCGCCGGGTAGTCGAAGCCGTCGAGACGGAACTCGGGCATCAACTTGGCGTCGGGCAGGTTCTCACGGGCGAACGTGTCCACGTGAGCGCTCGGTCCCAGCATCTTATCCTCCCGCCAGGGTGGACCTGGCAATGATCAGCTTCTGAACGTCGGTCGCGCCCTCGTAGATGCGCAGGGCGCGAATCTCGCGGTACAGCGATTCCACCGTGCTGCCGGCGCGCACACCGTCACCGCCATGCAGCTGCAGCGCCTTGTCGATCACTACCTGGGCGCGCTCGGTGGCGAACAGCTTGGCCATGGCGGCCTCGCGGCTGACTCGTGCCGCGCCCGCGTCCTTGGTCCAGGCGGCGCGGTAGACCAGCAGCGCCGCCGCGTCGACGTCGAGCGCCATGTCGGCGAGGTGGCCCTGCACCATTTGCAGCTCGGCCATCGGCGCGCCGAACAACTCGCGCTCTTGCACGCGCTCCAGTGCCGCATCGAGGGCGCGGCGGGCGAAGCCGAGCGCGGCGGCGCCCACCGTGGAGCGAAAGACGTCGAGCACCGACATGGCGATCCGGAATCCCGCGCCGGCCTCGCCGATGAGCGCGTCGGCGGGCAGGCGGCAGTTTTCGAATCGCAGGCGGGCGAGGGGGTGCGGCGCGGTCACCTCGAGGCGTTCGGCAATCGACAGCCCCGGCGTGTCGGCCGGCACCACGAAGGCGGACAGGCCCCTGGCGCCCGGCGCTTCGCCGGTGCGGGCGAACACCGTGTAGACATCGGCGATGCCACCGTTGGAAATCCATGTCTTCTCGCCGTCGAGGACGTACGCGTCACCATCGCGGCGCGCGGCACACTCGATGGCGGCGACGTCCGAACCCGAGCGTGCCTCGGTAAGGGCGAACGCGGCGATGGCATGCCCGGCGCGCACCGCGGGCAGCCACGTCCGCTGCTGGTTCGCATCGCCGAACAGCGACAGGGCGCCGCTGCCAAGGCCCTGCATGGCGAAGGCGAAATCGGCCAGGCCATCGTGGCGAGCCAGGGTTTCCCGCGCGAGGCACAGTGTGCGCGCGTCGAGCCTGTCGGCCCCGTCGGCGGGATCGACGGCGGCATGCGTCAGCCAGCCGCCGTCGCCGAGCGCCGTGACGAGCCGGCGACAGGTGGCGTCGACGTCGGCGTGGTCGATGTCGCCGAGCGAGCCGCGCGCCCACTGGTCGAGACGGATCGCGAAGTCGCGGTGCGCGTCCTCGAAGAAGGGCCAGCGAAGAAAGCTCGAGTCGGGCAATTCAGTCGCCCTCGAAGATGGGCCGTTGCTTGTTGACGAAGGCCTCGTAGGCGCGCCGGAAATCCCGCGTTTGCATGCAGATCGCCTGCGCCTGTGCTTCTGACTCGATGGCCTGCTCGATCGACATCGACCACTCCTGGTTCAGCATCGTCTTGGTCATCATGTGGGCGAAGTTGGGGCCGTCGGCGAGACGCCGCGCCAGTGCCAGCGCCTCGTCGTCAAGGGCGTCGGGTTCGATCAGCCGGTTGAAAAAGCCCCATCGTTCGGCTTCCTCGGCCGACATGGAACGGCCGGTGTAGAGCAGCTCCGCCGCCCGGCCCTGGCCGATGACGCGCGGCAGCAGCGCGCAGGCGCCCATGTCGCAGCCGGCCAGCCCGACGCGGGTGAACAGGAACGCCGTCTTTGCCGCGGGCGTGCCGAGGCGAAGGTCCGAGGCGAGAGCGATCATGGCGCCGGCGCCGACGCAGACGCCGTCGATGGCGGCGACCACGGGCCGGCCGCAGTTCAGCATGGCCTTGACGAGGTCGCCGGTCATGCGCGTGAACTCGACCAGGCCGGCCATGTCGCGATCGAGCAGCGGGCCGATGATGTCGTGGACGTCGCCGCCGGAGCAGAAGTTGCCGCCGCTCGAGCCGAACACCACGGCGTCGACGTCGTCGGCATGGGCGAGCCGGCGGAAGCAGTCGCGCAACTCGGCGTAGCTGTCGAAGGTGAGCGGGTTCTTGCGTTCCGGGCGATCCAGGGTCACCCGCGCCACGCCGTCGTCCACGCGCCAGTTGAAATGCGTCGCCCGGTAGTGGCCCATCGAGCTCATCGCTTCGACTCCGAATGTACGAAGCCGTCCAGCCGGTCGATCATCTGCTCGACTTGCGCGTCGTCGAAAGCGGCAAGGATCTCGTTGACCCACGTCTCGTGCTGGGCCGCCATGGATTCGAACTGTTCGCGCCCGTTCTCGGTCAGGTGCACCAGCAGTGCGCGTCGGTCGCCCGCGACCGTGGCGCGCACGACCAGGCCGTCGGACACCAGCCGCTCGACGATGCCGGTGACATTGCCGTTGGATACCTTGAGCTTTCGCGACAGCTCGTTCATGCGCAGGCCGTGGGGCGACTTGTACAGCGCCGCGAGTACGTCGAAGCGTGGCATGGTGGTGTCGCAGTGGGTGCGCAGGCGCTCGCGCAGCTCGGACTCGATCATGCGCGTGGCGCGAAGCAGGCGCAGCCACAGGCGAAGGCGCTGCTTGCCGGGCGGTGTCGCGGTGTCGAGAGCAGGTTGGTTCATCAGGTTTCGCCTCCGGAAATGTTGATGGCCTGACCGTTGATGGAATCGGAGTTCGGCCCGCACAGCCACAGCGCGGCCTCGGCGACCTCGACGGGTCGAACGAAGCGTCCCATGGGGTTGCTGGACGCGAGCGCGCGCTTGGCTTCCTCCTCGCTGCGCCCGGTGGTGCGCACGATGTTGGCGACCGAGGCGTCGAGCATGGGCGACTCGGTGAAGCCCGGGCACAGTGCGTTGACGGTGATGCCCTTGCGCGCGTACTCGATCGACAGCGCGCGCACCAGGCCCACCACGCCGTGCTTGGCGGCGCAGTACGCGGCGACGTAGGGATAGCCCTTGAGGCCGGCGGTGGAGGCAACGCAGATCATGCGCCCGTAGCCGCGCTCGAGCATCGACGGTGCGGCATGACGCAAGGTGAGGAAGGCACCGGTCAGGTTCACCGACAACATGTCCTGCCAGGCATCGAGCGTGGTCTTCGTGAACGGGCGGCTCTCGCTGGCGCCGGCATTGGCCACCACGATATCCACCGGACCGCCCTCGGCGCGGGCGGCCTCGAACAGGGCGGCGACGTCGGACTCGTCGGTCACGTCGCCGGTGACCGCGTGCATGCCGTCGTGTTCGGCTGCCAGCGCGTCCAGCGGTGCGCGGCGGCGCCCGGTGATGGTGACCGAGGCGCCGGCGGCGGCGAAGGCGCAGGCGATGGCGGCGCCGACGCCGGTGCCGCCGCCCGTCACCAGCGCATGGCGGCCGTCGAGCGGGATCATATGCCGACCTCTCCGCGCTCGGCGAGGCGGTACAACTGGTCGCGACCGCCGTGATAGGGCTTGGGCCAGTCGCAGTGGACGTCGCCCAGGGCGGCGGCCTTGTGCAGGGTCCAGTAGGGATCGGCGAGATGCGGTCGGGCGAGACAGACGAGATCGGCGCGCCCCGCCATCAGGATCGAGTTCACGTGATCCGCCTCGTAGATGTTGCCCACGGCCATGGTGGCAATGCCCGATTCATTGCGCACCTGGTCGGAGAACGGCGTCTGGAACATGCGTCCGTAGACGGGCTTTGCGTCGATGGATGTCTGGCCCGCGGACACGTCGCAGATGTCGACATCGGCGGCCTTCAGCAGGCGTGCGATGCGTACCGCGTCGTCGGGTGTGATGCCCTCGTCCTCGCGCCAGTCGTGCGCGGAGATGCGCACCGACAACGGTCGTTCGTCGGGCCATGCGTCGCGCACCGCGCGAATGATCTCCAGCGGATAGCGCATCCGGTTCTCGAGGCTGCCGCCGTACTCGTCGTCGCGGGTGTTGGTCAACGGCGTGATGAAGGCCGACAACAGGTAGCCGTGCGCGCAGTGAACCTCGATCATGTCGAAGCCGGCGCGGGCCGCCATCCGCGTCGAGTTCACGAACTCGTCGCGCACGCGGTCCATGTCCTCGCGGGTCATGGCGCGGGGCAGGGCGTTCGCGGGCGACCACGGCACGGCTGACGGTGCCATCACCTCCCAGTTGCCTTCGGCCAGCGGCTGGTCCATGCCCTCCCAGCCCAGCCTGGTGGAGCCCTTGGGCCCGGAGTGCCCGACCTGGAAACCGATCTTCGCGGTGGTTTCCCCGTGCACGAAGTCCACGATACGGCGCCATGCCTGCTCGTGCGCCTCGCTGTACATGCCCGTGCAGCCCGGCGTGATGCGGCCCTCGGGGCTGACGCAGGTCATCTCCGTCATGACCAGGCCGGCGCCGCCCTTGGCGCGCTCGGCGAGGTGGACCAGGTGCCAGTCGCCCGGCAGCCCGTCCCGTGCCTTGTACTGGGCCATGGGCGAGACCACCACGCGGTTCTTCAGTGTCATGCCGCGCAGGGAGAACGGCGCGAACATGGGCGGACGGACGGGCTCGGCAGGCGCGCCGGCGCCGGTCTGGAACCAGCGTTCGGCGCCTTGCAGCCAATCGGGGTCGCGCAGGCGCAGGTTCTCGTGACTGATGCGCTGCGAACGCGTGAGCAATGCGTAGTAGAACTGTGGCGGATCGAAGTCGAGATATCGTTCGATCTGCTCGAACCACTCGGTGGAGTTGCGCGCCGCGGACTGCAGGCGCAGCACCTCGAGGCGCCGCTCGTCTTCGTAGCGTTCGAAGGCACGCGGCATGGCGCTGCCGTCGTGCAGGTAGTCCGCCAGCGCGATGGCGCTCTCCAGTGCCAGCTTGGTACCCGAGCCGATGGAGAAGTGCGCCGTGGCGGCGGCATCGCCCATCAGCACCACGTTCTCGTGCGACCACTTCTCGCACAGTACGCGGGGGAAGTTGAGCCATGCCGAGCCGCGCAGGTGGCGGGCATTGGACATCAGGGAATGGCCGTCCAGCCACGGCGCGAAGATCTCCTCGCAGGCGGCGCAGGATTCGTCCTGGCTCATGTCGCCGAAGCCGAAGGCGTTCCACGTCGCCTCACTGCACTCGACGATGAACGTGGCGGTGTCGCTGTCGAACTGGTAGGCATGGGCCCAGACCCAGCCGTGGCGGGTTTTCTCGAAAATGAATGTGAATGCGTCGTCGAACTTCTGGTGGGTGCCGAGCCAGACGAACTTGCACAGCCGCCGCTCGATGTCGGGTCTGAAGTGGTCGGCCCAGCGGTTGCGTGTCTGCGAGTTCAGGCCGTCGCTGCCGAGGACGAGATCGTGGCTGGCGGCGTAGTCGGCCGGGTCGGCGATCTCGGTCTCGAAGCGGACGTCGACGCCGACCTCGCGCGCACGCTGCTGCAGCAGGATCAGGAACTGCCGGCGTCCGATACCGCAAAAGCCGTGGCCGCCGGAGACCAGCCGTGTACCGCGGTAGTGCACGGCGATGTCGTCCCAGTAGGCGAAGTGCTCGCGGATGGCCGCCGCGGAGACCGGGTCGTTCGCCTCGAGGTTGTCCAGGGTTTCCCTGGACAGCACGACGCCCCAGCCGAAGGTGTCGTCGGCGCGGTTGCGCTCGATGACCGTCACCTCGTGGCGCGGGTCGCGCAGCTTCATGCAGATGGCGAAGTAAAGTCCCGCGGGACCTCCGCCGAGGCAGGCGATTTTCATGCCGCGTCCGCCGGTGGGTTGATCAGGAGAAAAGGATATTTATCCCGTGCGGCTATTTCAAGCATAAAATAATACAGCATCAACTATTTACGCACACCCGCGCGTGTTGGGTAAAATGAAACCCCGCTCGAGCCCGCGTCGAGATCTGGAGCGAACCGACCGACATCGTCCCGGTTTCGTTCGCATCGCGGTCGTTTCGCCCTCAGCGGTGATCACCCGCAGGCGCACCTGGCGCCGCCTGCGCCATTCTCGTTCGACGATTCGGATTCGCCCGTGAACCGGAATCGGGCATGCAGGCCCTGCGATTGGTTTCCCCGGCGCGTTCACGCCGGGGTCATCGGTGCGGTGCTCGCGCTGTCGGCCTGCGGCAACGGCGCGCCCGGGTTCGCGCCGCTCGACGAGGGCGCGGTCATCCTCGCATTCGGCGACAGTCTGACCTATGGCACTGGCGCCGAGCCCGGCGAGAGCTATCCGGAACGCCTGGCGACCCGGACCGGGTTCACCGTGATCAATGCGGGAATTCCGGGCGAGTTGAGTGGCGAGGGACGCCAAAGACTAGCGCCGCTGCTGTCCCGACATGCCCCCGACCTCGTCATCCTGTGGCATGGCGCAAACGATATCCTGCGCAATCGCGACCTGGCGGTTACCGAGGAAAACCTGCGAGCCATGGTGCAGTCGATCCGGGACGCCGGCGCCGAGGTGTTGCTGGTCAGCGTACCCAGGAAAACGGTCTTTCTCGGCCCGGCACCGTTGTACCGGCGAGTCGCCGAGGAGATGGACGTTGCCCTGCTCGACGATCTGCTTCCGGAGATCCTGCGCGATTCCAGCCTCAAGTCCGACCGGGTTCATCCCAACGGCGACGGGTACGACATCGTCGCGCAGAAGATCGCCGAGGCGCTGGAATAGCGGGCGATACCTTCTTCCGGCGCGACGCGCCGCATAAAACGAGGTGGTCGACACCGGAAAACGGCGCTCGAACGGGGTCTGATACCCGCGGTCGAACGCATTCGGTAACTAGTTACGTTTCAATCCACGGCCTACCCGAGCACAATTACCGAACGCAGGGAAGAAGGCGCCGGTCAATGAAGACGGCCGCAGACAGGTAATTCGCGCAGGGAAGCGAATCAGGGAAGAGCGACAGGTGTCCCGGGAAGCGGATACCAGGAAGGGAAGCATACTCATGGAAGAGCAACGCCCGTCAGGGAATTTGCGGTAGGCGCCACGGATCCGATGCGATGCTTCGGGGCCGGGCGTCGCACCATTACCGGGGCGTCGCGGGACGCGGCGCCCCCGGGCCCGAGGCCATCTCGCGAAGGTGCCCACTCGCCTCGGGCGTAACTATTTACGTTGCCGATACAAGCGATACCGGCAAACATTCAGGATCTAAGGAGGATAGCGCCAGTCATCGACGACCGCTGTCGACGGTAACAAACATCGCATGATGCGCCCCAGGGACGGAACCACGGTGATGCTTGCAGGAATATCGCCGAGCAGGCAAGCAAAACGACGGAAACGAACAATGCGTCAGGGACACGACGGACGGCGCAACGTCAATTGAAAGCCGCACCCCAGGGATGGGGCGCGGTACTTTCCCGCCTACTTCGAAGAAGCGTCTTGCCCGACTGAGCGCGGTGTTTGCGCCCAGGTTCCAAGGCACACGCGACCAGCTCACCAGGCAGTGGTTCCCTCGACCTTGTCAATCGCACCGGCACGGCCTGGCCGGTCGTGTCACGGCGGGTGTCTACCGAAGGCAACCGTTGCGGTCGAGGTTGTACGCGGGGACAGGCAGATCGGGGGATTCGCCCCTAGGGCAGCAACGCGCCGCCGTCGACATCGACGACGGTGCCCGTTACGAAGGCATTGCCGACGAGGAACATCACGCCGTCGGCGACTTCCTGCGCCGTGCCGGGGCGCTTGATCACGAAACTGCCGGTGGCCTTCTCCATGACGGCGGCACGTTCCGGCCCGGTTTGCGTGAACATGGGCGTGTCGATGATGCCCGGGGACACGGCGTTGATTCGTCGTGGCGCGATCTCCGGCGCGACCGCGCGGACGAAGGCCTCGACGGCGCCGCCCACGGACGCGATGGCCGACATGCCGGGCGGGCACTTGCGTGCGGGAAACCCGCTGACCAGCACGATGCAGCCGTCCTCGCTCATGTGCTCGAGGGCGAGACGCACCGAGTTGACGTAGCCCCAGAGCTTGTCGAAGGAGCCGCGAAACCCGTCCAGATCCATCTGCGCGAAGGGGCCGGTGGCGCGTTCGCCGCCGGTCGCGGCATTGATCAGGATATCGATGGGTGCATGTCGGGCGAATAGCGCCGCCAGCGCCGCACGGTCCCGGACATCGACCTGTTCCCTGCGGATCCCGTCGTCGATGGACGATCCGCCGTCGCGTCGGCTCGCTGTGATCACGGTGGTGCCGGCGTCGGCGAGTGCCCGGGCGCTGGCGAGCCCGATGCCCGAGGTACCGCCAAGGACGACGGCCTTGCGCCTGTCAAGTTTGTTCATTCGCGTCTCGTGTTGCTGAATTGACGTTCACCGCGGGTTCATGTCTTCCCGCTAGCCTGACCCTGCGCAGTATTCTAGCAACCCGCGTTTTCGGTCGAATACACGGACGAGCCGGCGCCTTAACATATGTTGTTGTTTGGCCTGCTCTGCGTCCCATAAGGTGTTGCCATTCGACCGCGGCGGTGGCTGCGGGCTTCCACGCTGAAGTCCCTTCGCAGACGCCGCGATACGCTCAACCAACGCGAAGAAAGGAGCCATGTCATGAGTATTCCCCACAAGTTGTTGACCCTGCTGCTTGCGCCGCTGTTCGCCCTGTCGCTGGCGGCCTGCGATGTGAACGAAGGTCCGGCCGAGGAAGCCGGCGAAGCGGTTGACGAAGCGGTTGACGAGGCCGGCGATGCTGTCGAGGAAGCCGGCGACGCAGTCCAGGACGCCACCGGCAACTAGTGACGCGAAGCGTCCGCACGACGATGACGGCGGCGGGTCGATAGCCGATGCTCGACACCGGGATTCCCGTGGTCGACATGCTCGCGCGTCTCGGCGCGGCCGCCGCCCTGGCGCTTCTGCTCGGGCTCGAACGCGAGTTGCGCGGCAAGCCGGCCGGCCTGCGATCCCACATGCTGGTGTCGCTTGGCGCCGCCGGCTTCATGCTCGTCGGCATGGACATTCTCTATGCCACGGCCGAGGGCGACCCGTCCGCCCGGATCGACCCGACGCGCATCGTGGAAGGTGTGATCGGTGGCATCGGGTTTCTCGGTGCCGGCAGCATCATTCGCAGCGGCGGGACGATCCAGGGAATCACCACCGGCGCCGCCATCTGGACGGCAGGCGCCATCGGCGTTGCCTGCGGCGTGGGCAACTTCGTGCTCGGCGTGATGATCACGGTGTTCGCGCTGGTCGTCGTGGCCGTCCTTGGCCGCTTCGAGCACGAAGTGATTCGGGACCGGGGCGAGGCCGGAGAGTCTAGAGGCTGAACGCGCGCCGACGCGCGCCGAATGGACGCGCGGGAGGCTTGGCGCCTCGGCTCACGAGCCACGAATGTCTTCGATGTGCTCGCGAATCACGTCATCGAAGCTGCCGTGGACGGGAAAGCCGAGCGCGCGGGCGCGGCTCGTGTCCCAGGCCGCGGGCCAGCCGCCGACGATCCGGCGTACGGCATCGTCGGGTGCGAAGCGTACGCGCTCCACTACCTTCTCGCCGGCCACGCGGCCCAGTGCCTCCAGCATGTCCGACACCGTCACCGACAGACCCGTCAGGTTCAGCGCGCGGTCGTCGCCCAGTACCGAGGCGTCGAGTTCGGCGCCGTGAACCAGGCTGTCGGCGGCGACCCGTGGCGACATCAGCCACAGTCGCGTATCGGCGTCCACCGGGCAGTACGCCTCCTCGCCAGCCAGCGGTTCGCGGATGATGCCGCTGGCAAACGAGGAAGCCGCCCGGTTCGGTCGGCCCGGTCGCACGCTCACCGTCGGCAGGCGCAGTGCGCGCCCGTCGACGAAGCCGCGGCGAGTGTATTCCGCCAGTAGCAGTTCGGCGATTGCCTTCGCCACGCCGTAGGACGATCGCGGCTTGAGCGCGGTGTCGTCCCGCACCTCGTCCGGCAGCTCGCCGCCATAGACCGCCACGGAACTGGTGAAGATCACGCGCGGCGCATGGCCGCGGCGACGGCAGGTCTGGAGCAGGCGACGCGAGGCGTCCAGGTTGACGTGCATGCCGAGGTCGAACTCGGCTTCCGCCTGGCCGCTGACCACGGCGGCGAGGTGGAAAATGACGTCGGTATTCCTGTCTACGAGCGAATCGAGCAGCGCCTCGTCGCCGACGTCACCGCTCACGGCGTGCACGCGGTCGTCGTCGAATGGCGCGTCGTCGGTGCGGTCGAGGAGGACGAGCCGGTCGAAGGACCGCTCCTGCCCCGACAGCCGAATGGCGCCGCGCGCGAGCAGCCGCCGCGCCAGGCGGCGACCGAGGAAGCCGGCGCCGCCGGTAATGAGGATGTTCATGGTTCGATGTTCCGGGGATGGTGGGGATCTGCGGCAGGCGGTCACGCAGTATACTGCGCGCGGTATCGCACCGCCTGCCGGCGGTGCGTCGGCAACGACCGACGAACACGGGAGCGCAGCGTGACCGTCAGCAACGACGAACTCGAGCGGTATATCGCGAGGTATCCGGACACGACACACCTCGACGTGCTCGTCATCGACTTGTGCGGCAATGCCATCGGCAAGCGCGTCCCGCGACAGGGCATGACGCAGGTCTTCGACAAGGGCACGCCGGTGTGTGGTGCGATGCAGCTGGTCGACGTGCTCGGCAATACCGCCGATCCCATGGGCCACGGCTTCTCCGACGGCGATCCGGACCACTTCGCCCGTCCCGTGCCCGGTACGCTGGCGCCGATTCCGTGGCTGGGCGGTGGCCGGGCACAGGTGCTTTGCGAGTTCACGCACGCGGTGAGCGGCGAGGCGCTGTGGTACGAACCGCGCCGGGTGCTGCGGCGTGTCGCGGAACGCTTCGACGAGCTCGGCCTGGGTGTGCGACTCGCCGTGGAGCTCGAGTTCTACCTGCTCGATCGCGCACGCGACGACGCCGGCGCGCCGCTCGCGGCGCGGTCGCCGCGCAGCGGGCTCCGCGAGGGCGCGGGCCGGGTGCTGTCGCTGGACAAGCTGGACGAGTTTCGAACCGTCCTCGATGCCATCGAGTCCGCCTGCGCGGCGCAGGGCATTCCCACGACCACCATGATCAGCGAGTACGGCGGCGGCCAGTTCGAGATCAACCTGGGTCACGTCGACGACCCGCTCGCCGCCGCGGACCATGCGGCGCTGCTCCGGCGGGCGGTGCAGGGCGCGAGCCGGGCGCAGGGATTCGACGCCACGTTCATGTCCAGGCCTTTCGCCGAACAGTCCGGCAGCGGCCTGCACGTGCACGTCAGCCTGTTCGACGACGACGGCAACATCTTCGATCCGTCGAGAGTCGACGGCGACGTGCGACTCGGCCACGCGGTGGCCGGGCTTCGCGACACCATGGGCGAGGCCATGGCGCTGTTGGCGCCGAACCTCAACGTCTACCGGCGCTTCAAACCCGACGAGTTCGTACCCGTCACCCGGGACTGGGGTGAGAACAACCGCTCGGTGGCGTTTCGTATCCCGGCCAGCGACGGCGCCAACCGGCGCATCGAGCATCGCGTCGCCGGTGCCGAGGCAAATCCCTACCTCGTCGTCGCCGCGGTGCTCGCCGGTTTGCATCACGGCTTGTCGACGCGTCCCGCCGTGTCGGACAGGTTCGAGGGGAATGCCGGCGCCGCCGTCGACGAATCGCTGCCGCTCACGTTGTGGTCGGCGCTCGATGCGATGCGCGCCGCCGCCGTGTTGCCGGATTACCTCGGCCGCGAATATCTGGATATCTACGCAGCGGTCAAACAGGCGGAGTTCGACGCCTTCATGGCCGACATCCATCCCCGCGAATTCGCCTGGTACCTGTGAGCGGTGTGCGTCGCGGTGGTTCCCTGCGACCCGCGACAGGCATATGATGAACGGGTCCGCAATCCGCTTCCACGGAGGCACGACATGCATGCGACGACGATCATTTCGACGGTCTGTGTTTCGGCAATCCTGTTCGCGGCGGCCGCCCTGGCCGGCCCGACGCCCGCCCCGGACGGCGCCGCCGTCTATTTCATCGAGCCGGCCGACGGCGCCACCGTGTCCAGCCCGGTGACGGTGAAGTTCGGTCTTTCCGGCATGGGTGTTGCGCCCGCCGGTATCCAGAAAGAGAACACCGGCCACCACCACCTGGTCATCGATGCGGCGTTGCCGGGCCCGGACGCGCCGATTCCGAGCGACGACAATCACCGGCACTTCGGTGGCGGCCAGACCGAGACCACGGTCGAACTCGCGCCCGGCACGCACACGTTGCAATTGCTGCTCGGTGACTTTTCCCACGTTCCGCACAATCCGCCCGTCGCCTCGGAGCAGATCACCATCACGGTCGAGTGAACGCCCGCGTCGCGACGGCGCGCCGATGGCTGGCCGCTATCGGCGCGATCGTGGCGCTGGCGTCGTGGCGCGCGGTGGCCGGCGACACGGTCGATTTCAGCGAGATGGCGACGCCGCTGTGCGAGGTCGACGGACTGCGCGCGCCACCGCCGAGCGGCTGGTTCAATGTCCCGATCGAAAGCGCCGACCCGACACTTCGCGGTTGCCAGATGATGCGCACGCGCGGGGACGGTGCGCTGGTCGGCATTGCCCGCGTGCTCTCGGTGACGCTGTCGGCGCCGACGACCGACCCGCCGTGGCAGGTGCTGATGCTGACTTTCGAGCGCGACAACGTCGCGCGAATGGGTTACGCAGCGGGGGAGATGTTGTGGCGACGCGACGACGTGCCGGTGGCCGGGGAAGGATTCGAGGGCGGCTTCGCCGTCGGGCTCTCGGCGCGAATCCAGGGCAACGACGCACCCCAGGAAATCCACTTGGTGCTGTTCGAGAGCGGCCTGACGAAGTACGTCGTTTCGTTGCTCACGCCCGGGCGCGAGGTTGGCGACGGCGGCTACTACGAACGAAATGTCGCGGACTTCGCCGCACTCATCGGCAGCTTCACGGCGTCGTCGCATCAGGTGGCGCCGTCGCAAAATGGCCCGCAAGGGCGCCACTGACGGCGCGACGTCCACTGTCGCGCCGTGCGCGACCGGGCACGCAAGTCGGCCCGGCGGCGGTCGGGGACCGCGCCCTAGCGGGCCGTCACGATGTCCATGACGAGTTTGCCATCCACTTTCACCGGGCCGTCCTCCTTCGCCCCGAGCGTGTACTCGAAGATGCCTGTCTGATTGCCGCCGTCCTCGCCGTGCAGCATCAGCATCAGCTTGTCGCCCGATTCGACAGGTTCGGTCAGGATCGCCGTGACGTTGGCGTTTTCGCCTTTCTTCAACGGCGAATGGCCGACCACGGGACCGGGTTTGCCCGCATCATCCGTGCGGTGGACGACCAACCAGCCGTTGGCGCCGGCGTGGATCGAGTCGGCGGTGACGGTGCCGCCCGAGACGTCCTGGTCGCTTCCGCTGACGGCGAGCTTCATGTCGCCGGCGTGGGACGTGCCGAAGGCCGCGGTGGTGACCGCGAGGGTCAGTGCGCAGAAAGTGCGTTTCATGTACTTCACTCCAGGTTGATTGACCAGATGCATGAACCCGCCGCGGGCGCCGCGTCGCGGTCATCGACCACGCGTTTGCCGGGCGGGTGACTGGAGTTACGCGCGACAGCGCAAAAAGTTTCATCGTCGGCTCGAAGACGCGGGCCGAAAGGCGCACGAGGGCGAATCGTCGGAAAAACCCGCGTCAGTTGGTTGCCGGCAGGAGCGTGCCATGCAGCGCGGGACCCGTGGGGCGCCCGGCGGTCGACCCGCCTTCGGGCTCGAGACTGATGCCGAAGGTCGCGCCCTGGAGCAGATCGGGATCGAAATCCGTCAGCCGCTTGCGCGATGGCGACGTCGCGTCGCCAATGACCCCGAGGGAACGCGGCGAATCGTCGATGCGATCCGAGGCAATCCACAGTTCGTACGTCTTCCCGGCACGGGGCCCTGCCGTCACCGGGCGAATGGTGAGTTCCCGAGTCGACAGATCGATGGTCAGCAGGAATGCCGGCGGCGTGTCGCCATCGTTGAAGACGGCGACGAACTGCCGCTGGGAAGTGGGTGGTTGCGGCGAGTGGAACACCTCGCCGAGGGTCGTGATCACCACGAGGCCGGCCGCCACGGCATAGGCCGCGATGGCCGATGCGCGCCAACGCGACAGGCGCCTGCGCAGGCGATCAAATTCGGTCGAGGTGTCTTCGGTCGGCGCAATGGTCGGCCTGGCGCCGGGGGCGTCGAGACGCGAGGCGATGCGCGCGAACAGGTCCGCGGGCGGTTCGGTGCTGTCGCCAAGCGCGACCAGCGGCGTCAGCGTGCGCTCCCAGTAGGTAATGGCCGCGTCCAGGTCGTCGTCGCGGCGCCGGCGCGCGGACACGGCGACGCGTTCGCCATCGTCCAGGGTGCCGAGCACGTACTCGAAGGCAACGAGTTCCCTGTCGTCGCGATCATTCATCGGTCGAGGCAGTCCCTGAGCTGCCTGACGCTGCGATGGAGCCACGTCTTGATCGTACCCACCGGTTGTCCGAGACGATCGGCCAGCTCGGCTCTCGACAGGCCGTCGAAGTAGGCCAGCGATACCGCCGTACGTCGCTCCGCCTTGAGTTCGTCGAGGCAGGCGAGCAGCCGTACCAGCGCCGCGTTCGATTCCGCGCGGCGCTGCGGAGACGCCAGCGGGTCGCTGGGCTCGCTCGCTTCCCGGGTGTCGTCGAGAAGCGCGGGCTGTCGACGCCGGCGTTCGTCCAGCGCACGATTTCGCGCGATGGCAACCATCCAGGTCACCGCGGACGCCCGGTCCGGGTCGAAGCGTCGCGCTTCGTTCCAGATCTTCACGTAAGTCTCCTGCAGCACCTCTTCGGCCAATTCTCTTCGCTTGAGAATACGCAGGACGATACCGAATAGTTTCGCCGACGTGTGTCGGTACATCGACTCGAACGCGGCACGATCACCGTCGGCGACCCGTGCCATCAGCGCGGAGAGGTCGTCGCCGTCGTCGGGAACGGATGTCGCCGCGTCGGGCATGGGGCGCGTGGTACCGATGGAATCAACGTTCGAGTGTAACCCACTCGTCGACCAGAAAAGCGCTTGTATTCATTGCCTTTTTGAGAACGACGGCGACCTCGCGAGGGCGCCGCGAGCGGCACCGGTGACGGCGGCGTGCCGGCGCGAAACCGGCCGCGACCGGTTGCGGCATCGGAAAGACTTGAGGCCGCGGTCATCGGGGTCTAGACTGCGGTGACAGAGCAAAAAGCACATGAGGGAGCGGCCGATGAAATCCTCACGTCGACGATTGCTTCAGGCCCTGACCGCCAGCGGCGGTCTGGCGACAGTCACCCGCCTGCCCTCCGCCTGGGCGCACCCCGTGGTCGAGTCGGTCATGCTGCCGGCACACGCGCAGACGACCACCGCCTGCGACGAGCCCGAGGGCGTCAACCCCCGCGAATTTCTCTCTCCCGGTACGTTCTCGTTCATTGTTCCGGCCGGCGTCACGGTGGTCGAGGTCGAGGCGCGCGGGGCGGACGGTGCCTTCGGCTCCGACGGCGATTTTTCCGGTCAGGGTGGCGTACCGGGTGCGGGGGGTACGGCCTTCGCCCAGGCCATGCCCGTGACCCCGTGTGAAACGCTCACCGTTTGTGTTGGCGAATCCGGTAGTACGGGCGCGGAAGGCGGCGGCGCCCCGGGCGAATCGGGTTGCGGGTTCGATGGCGGCGAGGGAGGGGATTCGGCATTCGACCAGGTCTTCGTCGGCGGCGCCGGCGGCGGCGGCGGCGCGGCCTCCGCGGTGCTTCGCGGCGCCACCGCGCTGCTCGTCGCGGGCGGCGGCGGTGGCGGTGGCGGTCCCTTCGAGGGTTCCAGCGCGCCGGACCTGCTCGGCGGCGGCGGGTGCGCGGAGTCGGCAGGTGGCGCGGCGGGTCGTACGGGTGCGAATGGTGCCGATGGAGATCCCGGCGTACTCGGCGGCGGCGGCGGTGGCGGCGGCGGTGCCGAGGGCGGTGCCGGCGGTGAGCCCGGCGAGGGCGGTCGCGGCGGGACTTGCGGCGGCACCGAGCTCGACAGTGTGACCCCCGGTACCGACGGCAACGGCTCGGACGGCTACGTCATCATTTCCTGGGTCTAGCGGCCGCCAACAGCATTCAGGGCGCCGCCCCGAGCGCCAGTACCATGACCGCGGCCGCGGCGATCCACGAACCCGCGACGCGCACGGCGATCTTCTGCCAGTCGCGCCGCAGGGCGTCCGCGATGCCGAAAAACCACAGGACGGCGAAGCTCGCCCCCATCCAGGTGCCGGCCAGGGTCGTGAGCCGTTGCGTACCGGCCTGACCCTCGGGGTTCGAGTCGAGCCCGATCGCGGCCGCTGCCACCGGCGCCAGCAGCAGTGTTGCCCGGCCCGGCAATGCCCTGGCGGACGCCAGCAGCAATCCGAGAAGCAGTCCCATCACCAGCTGGATCGCCTCGAACGGCAGCAGGGGCGCCTGGCCGGACCCGATCAGGGCAACCGCGAGGACGCCGGCAAAGGCGGGCAAGGCTCGTTGCAGGTGCTCGCTGCCCTGCTGTCCGAGCAGCAGGCCGAGGGCGACGACCAGGATGGCGTGCGCCGGCACCACGGCCGGGTGCAGCAAGCCGTTGACGAAGCTGCCGACGCCTTCGATCGAGGTGTGGGCGAATGCGTCCCCGGACGCCGCCAGCAGCGCGCTGCCAACGGCGACCTGGCGCCGGATCACAGGGCGCCGGTCAAAAACCCCATGCCGGCCAGCGCAATGCCGCCGCCGGCCGCGCGCACCAGCGCCCGACCGGCCGGCCACTTCACCAGCAGTCCGAGCACGATGCCGGCCAGGTGCAGCAGGCCGGTGCCGACGACGAAGCCGATACTGTAGGCGATGGCATTGGCGGCCTCGGGCAGCTCGGTGCCGTGTGCGTGGCCATGGAAGATGGCAAAGGCGCCGACGAGGATCGCGGCCACCGCGAGCGGCGGGCGCACCGCCAGCAGGACCATGGCGCCGAGGACCACCGCCGAGCCGGCAATGCCCGTCTCGACCGCGGGCACCGGTACGCCGAGAACACCCATCGCCCCACCCAGCGCCATGACCAGCGGGAACACCACCGGCAACACCCAGATCGCCGGGCTGCCGAGGAAGGCGCCCCATAGTCCCACCGCCACCATCGCGGCGACGTGGTCCCATCCGAGGATGGGGTGGAAGAAACCGCTGACGAAACCACCGCCCACGCCGTCGCCGCTATGGGCGAGAGCGGATTGCGATGCAAGGCAGGCGAACAGCAGGATGAAACCGCGCAACAGGTGCTTGTTCATGTTCTTGTCCATTGGTTGACCGTTTGATGTTCTCGCGTCGTCGGTGATGGCCGCGCGACGATGAGCCGCCGTCCGGTTTACACGCGCACTCATGCGAGGTTATCACGCGACGTGGTCGTCATGGCTTCATGTTGGCGTCCAAATGGCAGGCTCGAGGGGACGGCGACGTCGTGAGGCGCGAACTCGTGCACGCGTGACTACTGCGTGGCCTCACACGGCCTGGCGGGGCCGCTCCTGGAAGTAGTTGAACGAAATGCTGATGCGTTCACCGGCGCGCCCCTTCTGCTGGCTCAGGTTGGGTTCCACCTCGTGGCCGAGCCAGGCCGGGAACAGCATCAAGCGACCCTCGATGGGCCTGTAGTAGACCTCGCTCCAGGTTTCCCGCGCACGATTGGCACTCTCGGCCTGGGCGTAGCGCGGCCGGATCACGTTGGCCTGGGCGCGGGGGTCGGTGAAGAAGATGCGCCCGCAGTGTTCCGGCGCCTGGACGTAGTACACGCCGCTCCACAGGGCGCCGGGATGGGTATGGTGCCGATTGAAGGCGCCGCGGGTGCTGATGTTCGCCCACATGTTGTCGCACGCCGCACGCCATGCGGGATCGTAGCCGAGATTGTCGTAGACGAGCTGCACGACCTCGGTCACCGCGTCCCGGAATCCCGCGTACTCGTCTCTCTCATGCATGTCCACCGGGCTGTGCCAGGCGCCGGCGTCGAAGTAGTTCGATCGCACGATGCCCTTCGGATCGGCCACGCGCCAGGCGCGGATGTGCTTCTTCAGGTAGCGGTTGACCGCGGCGGCCTCGTCGAGATCGATATAGTAAACCTGGGTGGGGAAGTAGAGCTCTTTGAGGAGCGACGTCGGCGGCTGGCGGGCGGATTCCTCGTCGCGCCGCTTCGATCGATGCCTGGCTGCCCGCACGTCGGTCATGCGTATCGTTGTCCGGTGGCTTTCACGGGTTGGTGGCGTGTCGCCTGTCGGGCGTCGCCCCTGCCGGCAGTCTACTGCATCGGCAGGCAGGGCGAAAAATCGTCCACGCCGACCGGCGCCGGCGTCAATGACAGAATAGCGGGATGTTGCTGCGAATCGCGTAGTGCACACCCGCCATCGCGCGAATCGCCGCCACGCTGGCCGCGTTGCCGGGGGCGATGTCCATGGCCGACAAGCCGTCGAGCGATGTCGGATCGACGCCGAGCACGGCGGGATCGGCGACGGTGGCCGTTGCCAGCGAAAAGGCCGGATCGTGCAGCACGTAGTAGCGGTGCGGACGGGTCGCTGCCGAGGTCATCGCCGCCTGCCGCGAGGCATAGGACTCGAAGGTGAGCGCGATCAGCTGGTGGCGATGCACGAACAGCTGCATCGCCGCGAACCCGGCAAGGAACAACAGCGCGTAGGGAAGCAGGATCGAGAATCCGCGCAGGGCGCGTGGCATCGGCGTGTCGTCCTCGCCAAGGGCGGTGATGTACCTCGACGACATTGTCGAACGGCCATCGCCGCTTGGCAAGCGCTGGCGGCGCCGCGCGGGGTTCGCAACGCCCAAGGTGGGGGCGGCGCGGGTGATGATTGAAACGCCTGTTTGGCCGGGCTAGACTTTTCGCACTGTGACGCTATCGAAGTCGATGGTCACCATGCCGCGATTCCGATGGCATCGCAAATCGACGTTAATGAAACAGGCCCTCGAGGACTGCCGGGGATGCTGGTCACGGAGGCGGCACGGCGTCGCGGAGGCCTGCCACAGTCCGTACCTCGAACAACCTGGTTGGCTGAAGCCGCACCGATGACCGACGACCACCATCACCACCACGATCACGATCACGATCATACCGAGCCGCCGCCGGATCCGGCGCTGCGGGTGAAGGCGCTGGAATCGCTGCTGGTGGAGAAGGGGCTGGTCGATCCGGCCGCCCTCGATGCCTTCATCGATACCTACGAGCACCGCGTCGGTCCGCGCAACGGCGCGCGCGTGGTGGCCCGGGCGTGGACCGATGCGGCCTTTCACGAGTGGCTGCTGCGGGACGCCACCGCGGCCATCGCGTCAATGGATTACACCGGCCGCCAGGGCGAGCACATGAAGGTGGTGGAGAACACCGACACGGTGCACAACCTGGTTGTGTGCACGCTGTGCTCCTGTTATCCGTGGCCGGTGCTCGGCCTGCCGCCGGCCTGGTACAAGTCCGCACCGTACCGCGCCCGCGCGGTGGCGGACCCGCGCGGCGTGCTGGCGGAGTTCGGTACCCCTGTCGACGAGGACGTCGAGGTGCGCGTGTGGGATTCCACCGCCGAGATGCGCTACCTCGTGTTGCCGCGTCGGCCGGACGGCACCGACGGTATGCGTGAAGACGAGCTCGCCGCGCTGGTGACCAGGAACAGCATGATCGGCGTCGAGCACGCCCGCTCACCGGAAGCGGCGCGGTGAACGGCGCCCATGACCTCGGCGGCATGCATGGCCTCGGGCCGGTGGGCGCCGAGCCGGAGTCAGTCGAGCCCGTGTTCCACCACGAGTGGGAACGGCGCGCCTTTGCCCTGACGCTGGCCTGCGGCTTCCTCGGCCAGTGGAACATCGACGAGTCGCGCCACGCGCGCGAGCGCCAGCATCCCGCGACCTACCTGCGCAACAGTTACTACGAGAACTGGATGACGGGGCTGTCGACGCTGCTGCTCGAGAAGGAACTGGTGACGGCCGAGGAACTCGCGCGGGACGGCGCGCGCCAGCCCGCCAGGCTCGAACCCGTGCCCGTCGAGCGTGTCGAGGAATTGCTCCGTCGAGGCGGGCCGGTGGACATGCCGGCCGGGCGCGAGGCCCGGTACGCCAGGGGCGATGCCGTTCGCGCCATCAACGAGCACCCGGCCGGGCACACCCGCGTGCCGCGCTACGTGCGCGGGCGCCCGGGCACGGTGGTGTGCCGCCACGGCTGCCACGTGTTCGCCGATGCCAACGCACACGGCGAGCGCCGCGGCGAACACCTCTATTCGGTGCGATTCGAGGCGTCGTCGTTGTGGGGCGGTGCGGCCGCCGGCCGCGACGCGGTATACGTCGACCTGTGGGAACCGCACCTGGAGCCGGCCTGATGCCCGATCCGACTGACCTGCCGCTGTTGCCGGCCGACGACGACGGCCCCGTGTTCGCCGAGCCCTGGCAGGCCCAGGCCTTCGCGCTGGCGCTGTCGCTTCACCGGCAGGGGTGTTTCACCTGGGGCGACTGGGCACGGGCCCTGGCGACGGAGATCGAGGCGGCACGCCGGCACGGCGACCCGGATCTCGGAGACACCTACTACCTTCACTGGCTGAACGCGCTGGAGCGGCTGTGCGTGGAAAGGACCGGCCTCACCGCCGTTGAGCTCGCCACGCGCAAGGACGCGTGGCGACAGGCCTACCTCGACACGCCGCACGGCCGGCCGGTGGAGCTCCAGGGCGGGGCGTAGCTGCGCTCGACGACGTACGCCGTGCTTCGTCGACGACACCGCGACGGCTCTTGACCCCGCTGTCGCGGGTGCCGGCCGGCGAAGGCGCCGCCGTGGCGATGCGCCGCATTCGGTCGGACCAGCCGGTCGCTACACCGCACACCGGCGCATGAACGATCCCCGCGGTTGCCACTGCCCACCCGATCACGCAGAATGCCGCGGCTCACCGGTTCGAACCCAATCTCGGAGACCATCCACGTGACCATCAAGACCATCGGCGTCGTCGGCGCCGGCACCATGGGCAGCGGCATCGCCCAGGCCGGCGCGGCGGCCGGCTATGCCGTCATCATGCAGGATATTTCGGCAGCGCAGCTGGAGCGGGGCCTGAAGGGAATCGACAAGAGCCTGTCGCGACTCGCGGACAAGGAAAAGATCACGGGCGAGCAGAAGGACAGGGCACTCGCCGCCATCACCACGGCGCAGTCCATCGATGCGCTGTCGGATGCCGACATCGTCATCGAGGCCGCGATCGAGAACATGGACCTCAAGCTGGAACTGTTCGGCCGTCTCGATGCCGCGATGAAGGCCGACGCCATCCTCGCCTCCAACACCTCGTCGCTGTCGCTGACCCGGCTCGCCGCCGCCAGCGGCCGCCCCGAGAAGGTCGTCGGCATGCACTTCTTCAACCCGGTGCCGCTGATGAAGCTGGTGGAGGTGATCCGCGCCCTGCAGACGTCGGATGATACCTACGCCGCGGCCGATGCGTTGTCGCGCGACCTGGGCAAGGTCCCGGTCAGCGTGAAGGACAGCCCTGGTTTCGTGGTCAATCGCATGCTGGTGCCGATGATCAACGAGGCCGTGTTCCTGTTGTACGAGGGTATTGCCTCGGCGGAAGAGATCGACGAGGCCATGAAACTCGGCGCCAACCACCCGATCGGTCCGCTGGCGCTGGCCGACATGATCGGCATCGACGTGTGTTATTACGTGCAGCAGATCCTGCTCGACGAGTTCGGCGACAGCAAGTACAGGCCCTGCCCGCTGCTCAAGCAGATGGTCGATGCCGGGCGCCTCGGTCGCAAGAGCGGGCGCGGCTTCTACGACTACTCGAAGTAAGGCGTCATGACCGACGGCGGTCAACTGCTGGTCGATTGCCTCGAGGTCCAGGGCGTCGAGCGGCTCTTCTGCGTGCCGGGCGAAAGCTATCTCGCCGTGCTCAATGCGCTGCACGATTCGAGCATCGAGACGGTCATCTGCCGCCAGGAGGGCGGTGCGGCGATGATGGCCGAGGCCGACGGCAAGCTCACCGGCCGACCCGGCATCGCCTTCGTCACGCGCGGGCCCGGCGCCACCAATGCCGCGTCCGGCGTGCACGTGGCGCAGCAGGACTCCACGCCCATGATCCTGTTCGTCGGCCAGGTCGGTCGCGACATGGTCGGTCGCGACGCCTTCCAGGAAGTCGACTATCGGCGCTTCTACGGCACCATGGCGAAGTGGGTGGACGAGATTCACCACGCCGACAGGATTCCCGAGATCGTCTCCCATGCCTTCCACGTCGCCATGAGCGGCCGGCCCGGCCCGGTGGTGCTGGCCCTGCCCGAGGACATGCTTCGCGACGCCGCCTACGCGGTGCCGGGGCCGCGCGTCGCCGTGGCCGAACCCGCGCCGGCGCCCGCCGACCTCGCCCGCCTCGAGTCCATGCTGAACATCGCCGAGCGGCCGTTCGTCATCGTCGGCGGCTCGCGCTGGAGCGAGGACGCCGTCGACTCGTTGAGGGCGTTCGCCGAGTCCTGGGATCTGCCGGTCGGCTGTTCCTTCCGGCGCCAGATGCTGTTCGATCACGAACACGGGCACTACGCCGGCGATGTCGGGCTCGGCATCAACCCGGCCTTGCTGGCGCGCATCCGCGACGCCGACCTGCTGCTGCTGATCGGCGCGCGCTTTTCCGAGAACCCGTCCCAGGGTTTCAGCGTTCTCGGCATGCCCGATCCCGGCAAGGCGCTGGTGCACGTGCACCCGGGCGCGGAAGAGCTCGGCCGCATCTACTGCCCGACGCTTGCCATCAACGCGACGCCCGGCGCCTTTCTCGCCATGGCCTCGCGCGGGCCCGGCGGCGGAGCGCGCGGCGCCGCGGCGCACGCCGACTATCTCGCCTGGTCCGATTCACCGCCGCGCACCCCGGGCGACGTACAGATGGGCGAGATCGTGACGTGGCTGCGCGGGCATCTCGACGACGACGCCATCATCACCAATGGCGCCGGCAACTACTGCACCTGGATTCACCGCTTCCATCGCTTCCGCCGCTTCGGCACCCAGGTCGCGCCGACGTCGGGATCCATGGGCTACGGCCTGCCGGCGGCGATCGCCGCACGGCTGCGCCATCCGCATCGCGCGGTGGTCTGCTTCGCCGGAGACGGCTGCTTCCAGATGACCGGCCAGGAGTTTGCCGCCGCCGTTCAATACGGCGCCGCGATCATCGTGATCGTCGTGGACAACGGCATGTACGGCACCATTCGCATGCACCAGGAGCGGGAGTACCCGGGCCGCGTCAGCGCCACGGGCCTGCGCAATCCCGATTTCGCGCAACTGGCGCGGGCCTACGGCGGGCATGGCGAAAGCGTCACGACGACGGACCAGTTTGCGGCGGCGTTCGAACGCGCGGTGGCGTCGGCGCTGCCGGCCATCATTCACGTCGCCATCGATCCCGAGGCCATCACGCCCGGGCGCAGCCTGTCCGAGATCCGGGACGCCGCCCGTTGAAGTCGGGGGCCGCGCGCCTTTTCCTGCTCGCCGCCGGTTGGCTGTCGCTCACGCTGGGCGTCATCGGCATCGTCGTGCCGCTGATGCCGACCACGGTATTCGTCCTGCTAGCCGCCTACTGCTTCGCGCGGTCCTCGGAACGGTTCCATCGGTGGCTGCTTGGGCACCGGGTGTTCGGACCGATGGTGAAGAACTTTCGCGATGGCCGCGGACTGCCGCGCGCCGCCAGGTTTCGCGCCGTGGCGCTGTTGTGGACGACGCTCGGCGTATCCATGTGGCTGATCGGTGCGTGGTGGTCGGTGGTCCTGCTGATGGCGGTCGGCATCTCCCTTAGCGTCTACCTCTACCGGCTGCCGTGCACGGATTGAACCGCGCGCCGTGTCCGCGCGCGGGTCGGCATCTTTACTTGCCGTCTGGAATCTGTCACAAATCGTTCACCGTCCAAACACCGGTTCCGGCGGCTGCGGCGCCCGGGGCCCAGCACGGAGATTTCCCTTGAAGTTCGCAAGATACGGCGCGCCGGGACAGGAGCGGCCGGCGCTGATCGATGCCGGGGGGCAGCTGCGTGACCTCGCCAACGTGGTCCAGGATATCCATCCGCGAATGCTCGACGATGCGAGCCTGGCCTACATTC
Source organism: Gammaproteobacteria bacterium (assembly GCA_030429125.1). Taxonomy (GTDB): domain Bacteria; phylum Pseudomonadota; class Gammaproteobacteria; order Arenicellales; family CAJQKF01; genus BQJD01. Next base: position 26,289 of record JAUIDF010000012.1, read on the forward strand.
GCGGGCTGGATCCGGAAAGCCTGCCGCTGGTGGAGGGCCGGCCCCGCCTCGGTCCCTGCGTCGCCGGCGTCGGCAAGTTCATCGGCGTGGGGCTGAATTACTCCGATCACGCCGCCGAGGCGAACCTGCCGATCCCGGACGAGCCGATCCTGTTCTCCAAGGCGATCTCCTGCATTGCCGGTCCGGACGACCCGATCGAGCTGCCGCGCGGTTCGAAACGCACCGACTGGGAGGTCGAGCTCGGCGTGGTGATGGCACGTACGGCCAAGAACGTGACCGAGGCGAACGCGCTGGCGCACGTGGCCGGATACTGCACGCTGAACGACGTCTCCGAACGCGAATACCAGCTCGAGGGCAGCGGGCAATGGCTCAAGGGCAAGTCGCACGACAGTTTCGGACCCATCGGGCCGTGGCTGGTGACGCGCGACGAAGTGGCCGATCCCCAGTCGTTGGCGCTGTGGCTCGACCTCAACGGCGAACGGCGCCAGTCGGGCACCACCGCCGACATGATTTTCAACGTGGCCTTCCTGGTTGCCTACATCAGTCGCTTCATGACCCTCAAGGCGGGCGACATCATCGCCACCGGTACGCCGTCCGGGGTCGGCATGGGCGCCACGCCGCCGCGCTTCCTCGGCCTTGGCGACCGACTGTCGCTCGAGGTCGAGGGCCTGGGCGTGCAAACGCACCTCGTGACCGCCGGTGACTGACCGCTAGCGCCGGAACACCGATGCCTAGCGGCCGAAAAACCAGGTGAGAATCCACAGGCTCACCATGCCGGATACCAGCACCCACATCACGCTGCGGGTGCGGATACCGATGGCCAGGGCGACGATGGCTGCGACCAGCTTGAGATTGTCCGGGCCGATATCCACCACGCCCTCGGGACGAATCACCGCCGGCACCGCCAGCGCCGCGAACGCGGCCGGGGGAATGTAGCGCAGCACGTTCTCGACCATCGGCGACACCATCCGGTTGCCGAGAATGAACAGGAACGAGATGCGAATCAGGTAGGTGCCGAGTCCTCCCAGCACCACCATGAGCATGACCGGGTAGTCGTTCATGGCTTGCCCGGGCGCCGCCGGTACAGGGCGCCCGCGAGTACGCCGGCGGCAATCCCCGACAGTGCGCCGGTAATGATGCCGAGCTTGAGCGGCATGTCGTACGCCAGCGTGGTCACGACGCCGCCGACCACGGCGGCCGCCAGCATCGGCCGGTCGCGCACGCTCGCCACCAGCATGGAAAGAAACACGAGGGGCATGGTGAACTCCAGCGACCATGCATCCGGAACGCCGGCGCCGACCAGCGCGCCCACCAGCGTCGCGCCCACCCACGCCGGCCAGATGGCGGCGCCGATGCCGAGGTAGAACGGCAGCTTCGCCTCGGCCGGCAGGGCGCCGTAGCGAACGATGGACAGGGCATAGGACTGGTCCACCAGCAGGTAGCCCGCCAGCAGTTTCTGCAGCGGTCCCAGGTGGGCGAAGTGCGGCGCCAGCGAGGCGCTGTACATGGCGAAGCGCAGGTTGATGACCATGATCGTGGCCAGCACCACCAGCGGCGCCGCGCCCGCCGACATCAGCGAGATGGCCGCCAGCTGGGAGGCGCCGGCAAAGATCAGGCCCGACATCGTCACCGCGATCCAGGCCGGCAGTCCCGAGTCCACCGCGGCGATGCCGGCGATGACGCCGAACGGCGCCACGCCGGGCAGGAGCGGCAGCGTGGTGCGGGCGCCGTCGAGCATGCGAGAGCGAAATTTGGACATGGCGGCGTGGGGCGGGTGAATGGACACGGCGCAACGGGAGCCGGAGAGTGGCGCATTCTAGCGCTTGTTGGCGGCGATCCGAACGCCTTGTTCGGGTTCCGGCTTCGGACCACGGATTTGTTACAGGATGATGACGGCAAGGTGACATCTTTTTGAAAATGGGCGTAAGCTGTCCGTCATCATGGCTGCGCGCAGGGTTCGACAGGCGATCCTGGCCGTCGGCCTCGTCTTCGGCCTCGCCGCCGGTGCGGCCCAGCAAGACAGGTCGTCGCAGGGTCGGCAGGGCTTCGACAACGAGCTGTACTACGGCTTCGGCATCAGCCTTCGCGGCGCGCCGGTCGAAGTCATGCGGTTCAAGCGATGGCTGGACGCCATCGCCCGGGTCCCCAAGGGCGTGGCGACGCTATGGAGTATCTCCGCCAGCGGTCACCGCCTCGTCATCGAGCATTCCCGTGTCGCCGTGCTGTCCTCGGGTCGTAC
>JAUIDF010000290.1 GCA_030429125.1 Gammaproteobacteria bacterium
ATGAACCTCACCAATGGCGTGGGTGAGGACGTGGTCATCAAGTTCAACGCCTACATTCCCGAGCAGGGCAGTCACCGGGTCTTCGACGCACGCGACCGGCCCATCGAGTTCAATGCACTGCAAAACCTCTATCACGAGCTGGCCCACGCCATGCACAAGATGACCGGCACGTGGCTTTACTTCCGCTCGGAGCAATCGGCCATCGAGGAGGAGAACGTGTTCCGGCGCGAACTGGCCGATCTCGAGGACCGGCCCTTTACGAAGCGATGGAACGTTCGCGGCGAGGCCGTGTGTCCGGTTGCCGGCATGCAGCTTGCGACCTGGTCCGGCCAGGAGCTGATCTGCAAGTTTCCTTGACGGCCGGTGGCCGGTGGTTCCGAGGGATATCCCGTGGTCTCAGGCGTCATGCGGATGCGTCGTTACGTCGAATAATTAAAATACGAATCATTCCTACTACGTTTTACATTCGTATTTGATGGGCCTATACTGGACGGCGATTTCCCGCGTCGTTCATTGTCTCGTGCCGCAGGTAAACATGCCCAGATCCACTCCGTTCATCGCAAGACGCACGGTCCGCCGGGTGCTCGCCGTCATACGCCTCGCGGTGATCCCCGTGTCGCTATCGGCGTCGCTACCGGCGTCGGCGGCCGACCACGCGCGAATCGTCGTCGCCGGCGGATCGATCACGGAAATTGTCTATGCACTCGGCGCGCAGGCACATCTCGTCGCGGTGGATTCGACCAGCCAGTATCCTGAACACGCCACCACGCTGCCGGGCGTCGGCTACCTGCGCGCCCTCTCCGCCGAGCCGATTCTCGCCATGAATCCGACGCTGCTTCTCGCCGACAGTGACGCCGGTCCACCCGCCGTGCTGGACCAGCTTCGCGCGGCGGGCACCCGCGTCTTGCTGGTTCCGGAGGCGAAGAGTCCGGCGGCGGTGATGGAGAAGATCCGTTTCGTCGCCAATGCCCTGGGTCGCGTCGGAGCGGGTGAGCGCCTGGTGGGGGAGCTGTCCGATTCCCTGGCCGCCGTGAACGCGATGGTCGCTGACGCGGAACGAGCGCCGCCGGTGCTGTTCCTGCTCAGTGTCGGGCGCGGCGCACCGCTGGCGGCGGGGCGAAATACCTCCGCCGAGGCCATGATCGGCTTGGCGGGCGGACGCAACGCCCTGGCCGGCTTCGACGACTACAAGCCCGCTTCCACGGAGGCCATCGCCGCCTCGGGCGCCGAGTTCGTGCTGGTGACCGAGCGCACGGCGGAACTGCTCGGTGGCGTCGATGCATTGCTCGCGCGTCCCGAACTGGCTGCCACCCCGGCGGGAAGAAACGGCAACGTGGTGGTCATGGACGGGCTGCTGCTGCTCGGCTTCGGACCCCGGCTGGCAACGGCGGCGGGACAGCTCGCCAGCGCCTTGCACGGCTTGAACTCGCCGCTCGACTGAGATGTCCCACGCGTCCGCATCCACCGTGGCGCCGCCGCCCGACGCGGCGCTCGTGCGCCGCCGCGACCGGCCGTGGCTGTGGCTCATGATCGGCGCTTCCCTCGCCATGTTGTTCGCCAGCCTCGCCGTGGGTGGCGTGCCCATCGCACTGGCGGACGTACTCGGCGCCTTGGCGAACGGCTTCGGCGAGGGCGCCGACGCCGGCCAGGCGCAGCTGATCGTCAACCATATCCGGCTGCCCCGCGCGCTGGCTGCCTTCGCCGTGGGCGCGGTCCTGGCACTGTCCGGGGCCATGCTGCAGGGGCTGTTTCGCAATCCGCTGGCGGATCCGGGACTGGTGGGCGTTTCCGCGGGCGCCGCCTTCGCGGCGGTCGCCACCATCGTCCTTTCCTCCCTGGTCGCGGCCCTGGTGCCGGCCGCGGTCGTGCGCTTCATGGTGCCCCTGGGGGCCTTCGCGGGCGGGTTCGGGACCACGCTGCTCATCTACCGCATCGCCCTGAAAGACGGCCGGGTGCAGGTGGCCACCATGCTGCTGGCCGGTATCGCGGTGAACGCCATTGCCGCCGCCGGTATCGGCGCATTCGTGTACCTGAGCGACGACCAGCAGATGCGGGATCTCACTTTCTGGCAGATGGGCAGTCTCGGCTCGGTCACCTGGACCGTGCTGCTGCCCTGCCTGCCGTTCCTCGTCCTGCCGGTCATTCTTGCGCGCCGCATCTCGACGCCGCTCAACGTTCTCTCGCTCGGCGAGGGCGAGGCCGAGGCGCTCGGCGTCCGCGTGGATCGGCTGGTACGCACGGTGGTGGTGCTGGTGGCAGTCGGCGTGGGCGCGGGTGTCGCCATCGCGGGCATCATCGGATTCGTCGGCCTGGTGGTGCCGCACCTGGTGCGCATGGTCGCCGGGCCCGATCATCGTGGCCTGCTGCCCATCGCCGCGCTGGCCGGCGGCTGCCTGCTGTTGCTGGCCGATCTCGTCGCGCGCACCGTGGTGGTGCCCGCGGAATTGCCCATCGGCCTGGTCACCAGTGCCGTCGGCGGCCCGTTCTTCCTCTGGCTGCTGCTGCGCCACAAGGCGCGCGGCGGAGGCTGACAGGTGCTCACGCTGGAACGTGCCGTGGTCGGTCGGGACGCGAGGCGACGCCTCGACGCGGTCGACGTGTCGCTCGCGGCGGGTGAGCTGGTCGCGGTGGTCGGTCCGAACGGCGCCGGCAAATCGACTCTGCTGAAGGTGCTGGCCGGACAACTGGCGCTCGACCAGGGCGAGGTGCGCCTCGACGGCACGCCGCTGTCGCGACTGCCGCCACGCACCCTGGCGCGGCGCCGCACGGTGTTGTCCCAGGACTGCCGGGTCAGTTTCGGCTTCACGGTCTGGGACGTGGTCATGTTCGGCCGCAACCCGTACGCGGACGGTGCCGCGTCCGCTGACGATCACCGGCTGGTCAAGGCCATTCTCACCCGAATGCAGCTGCTCGACCTTGCCGCTCGTCCCTGCAACGCACTGTCCGGTGGCGAGCAGCAGCGCGTGCATATTGCGCGCGCCGTGGCGCAGGCGAGCGGCTGCGGCGAATCGCTGGAAGGTTCGCGTTTCATGCTGCTCGACGAGCCCACCTCGAGCCTGGACATCCGTCATCAGCACGGCGTGCTGGCGATCCTGCGGGAACAGCTCGAGACCGGCGTCGGCCTGCTGCTGGTACTGCACGAACTCAACCTGGCCGCGCTCTACGCGGACCGCGTCCTGATCGTCGACGGCGGCCGGGTCGTCGCCGCCGGCCCACCCGTCGAGGTGCTGCGCGCGGAAATCCTCGAGACCGTCTTCAGGGCCGGGTTCACCGTCACCCAACATCCCGATTCCGACCGGCCACTGATCGTGTCCGGTCCGCCAGCCACGGGTTCCGCCGGCCAGTTCAGGCCGGCGCAGTCCCTTGCCAGCTCACCTGAAACCCAAGGTCAGCCGACGAGGAGACTCAAGTCATGATCAGCCACAAGCCGATAACCCGCTTCGAAACCGCCGCCGCGTGCGCCGCCCTTCTTGCCATGGCGGCGACGCCTGTCGCCCGCGCGGCCGGCCCCGTTGTCCTGCCGTTGATGTCCGTCACCGCCACCAAGACGCCCCGCGCGGTGTTCGAGACGCCGGCCTCGGTGTCGGTGGTCGACGCCCAGGAGATCGAGTGGGTCAATCCCGCGGACTACGTGGAGCTGTTGCAGGCGGTACCCGGCGTCGCCATCCAGGGCGGCTCGCGACGCATCGCCGAGACACCCGTGATTCGGGGCTTCAGCGACGAACAAGTGGTGATTCGCACCGATGGCGCGCGCCGCAACTTCAACCAGGCGCACCGCGGGCGCTTCCCGGTCGACCCCGAGCTGGTCAAGCGCGTCGAGGTGCTGCGCGGCCCCGGATCGGGCCTGTACGGCAGCGGTGCGCTGGGCGGCGTGGTCGACATCACTACCAAGTCGGCGCTGGACTACCTGGACGCCGACGGCGCCGGCGCGAATGTCGGTCTCGGTTATCGAAGCAACGGCGGCGAGACGTCCGGCATCGTCACCGGTTACGGCAGACAAGGCAGCTTCGACGTGCTCGGCTCGGCGGTGCTGCGCGACCGTTCGGAAGATCTCGAGGACGGCGACGGCGAGGATATCTTCGCCACCGAGGACGAGGTCGACAGTTTCTTCGGCAAGATCGGCTTTCGTCCCTCGCACGCCCAGCGCCTTGAAATCGTTGTCGACGACTACGCCAACAACGGTATCAATCCGCCCAATACCAACGAGGCGGCCGGGCCCGGCGACACGCTGGTGGACCGCGACACCGAGCGACGATCGTTTCGCCTGAACTGGTCCGACGAGCGGCCCGACAGCGACGCCGTGGATCTCGATGCCGTGTTCTACGTCAACGAGGCCACGGTGCGCGAGTCGCGTCTCGACGATCCGCGGCTCGACGAGACCACCTACGACACCA
>JAUIDF010000291.1 GCA_030429125.1 Gammaproteobacteria bacterium
TCAATGCTTCCACTCGGTGTTCCTGCCGGATGCTTCCGGCGGCTGCATCGTCGAAGGGTCAAGGACCCGGATGGATACGATGCTAGCATCTTGTGAGGCGCAAGTCATGACTCAGGTAACTCTTATATAAGAGTTACCTGAGTCTATTGACAACTTCCGGACCGACTCCTATAGTGCCTCTCTTTTCCCAGCAGCAGCGGCGGCGCGGGTGCGCCGGCCGAGGAGATCGAGCAATGATTCAATTCGTGGTGCACGACGAAAACGATTCGGTGGGTGTCGTCGTCGTCGAAGGTGTGAACGCGGGCGACGAGCTGAAGGGGTGGATCATGGACCAGGACAGGGATATCGAGTTCACGGCGGCCAGCGACATCCCCATAGGCCACAAGCTCGCCATCAAGCCGTTGAAGGCAGGCGATACCGTGATCAAGTACGGCGTGGATATCGGCCGCGTGGTGTCGGACATCGACGTGGGCGAGCATGCACACGTTCACAATATCAAGACCAAGCGCTGGTAGGCCGCCCTCAGAATTTCCGGAGACGAACCATGACCATCGACCTGAACAATGCCTCGTTTCTCGGCTACCGCCGGGAGAACGGGCGCGTCGGCGTGCGCAACCACGTCATCATCCTGCCCGTTGACGACCTGTCGAATGCCGCCTGCGAGGCGGTCGCCCACAACATCAAGGGCACCATGGCCATCCCTCATCCGTATGGGCGGCTACAATTCGGCGAGGATCTCGAGCTGCATTTCCGCACACTCATCGGCACTGGTTCCAATCCCAATGTCGCCGCGGTAGTCGTCATTGGTATCGAGGACGGCTGGACCAAGCGCGTGGTGGATGCCATTGCCGCCACCGGCAAGCCCGTGACCGGTTTCGGTATCGAACTTCACGGCGACCACGACACCATCCTGCGCGCCTCGAAGGTTGCGAAGGAGTACGTGCAGTGGGCGTCGGAGAAGCAGCGTGAAGAGACGCCGCTGTCGGACCTGTGGGTGTCGACCAAGTGCGGCGAGTCGGATACGACGTCGGGCTGCGGTGCGAACCCGACGGTGGGCAATGCCTTCGACAAGATGTACGACAAGGGAGTGACATTGTTGTTCGGTGAAACATCCGAGGTCACGGGTGGAGAGCACCTGATCGCAGAGCGCTGCCGCGATGATGCGGTCCGCGACCGCTTCATGTTCATGTTCAACCGCTACCAGGACATGATCAACCGGTTCAAGACCAACGACCTGTCCGAGTCACAGCCGACCAAGGGCAACATCGCCGGCGGCCTGACCACGATCGAGGAGAAGGCACTGGGCAATATCCAGAAGATCGGCAAGAAGTGCATCGTCGACGGCGTCCTCGACAAGGCCGAGGCGCCGGACAAGCCGGGCCTGTGGTTCATGGATTCCTCAAGTGCCGCCGCCGAGATGGTCACGTTGTGCGCGGCGGCCGGCTACGTGGTGCATTTTTTCCCGACCGGGCAGGGCAACATCATCGGCAATCCCATCGTCCCGGTGATCAAGCTGTGCGCGAATCCGCGCACGGTGAGAACCATGGCGGAGCACGTCGACGTCGATGTGTCCGGCCTGCTGCGCAAGGAAATGACGCCGGACGAGGCGGGGGATGCGCTGCTCGACATGATGTTTCGCACCGCCAACGGCCGGCTCACCGCGGCCGAGGCGCTGGGACACCGCGAGTTCGTGCTCACCAAGCTCTACGAGAGCGCCTGAGCGGGCGGTCGGCGGAGGCGGTCGTGGCGGATATCGTCATTACCGAGTTCATGGACGACGAGTCGGTATCGTCGCTGGCCGGGGATTTCGACGTCGTCTACGATCCGACCCTCGTCGATGCGCGTGATCGCCTCGAGTCGCTATTGACCACGGCGCGCGCACTGGTGGTGCGAAATCGAACCCGGGTGGATGAGGCGCTGGTATCGTCGGCGCCGCGACTCGAGGTGGTCGGCCGGCTCGGCGTAGGGCTCGACAACATCGATCTCGTGGCGTGCGAGCGTCGCGGAGTTGCCGTGTGTCCGGCCACGGGCGCCAATGACACGGCGGTCGCGGAGTACGTGATCGCGGCTGCTCTCTTGCTGCGACGCCCGGTGTTCCTGTCCAGTGCTTCCGTCGCTTCCGGCACCTGGCCGCGCGAGACGGGCATCGGCCGCGAGATTGCCGGTGCCACCATGGGACTCGTCGGATACGGCGCGACGGCACGGGAGGTGGCGCGACGCGCCCGCGACCTCGGCATGTCGGTCCAGGTCTTCGATCCCTACCTCGCGCAGGATGCCGAGCTGAACGATGTTCACCGTACCGATCGCCTCGACGATCTGCTTCGCTCATCCGACGTCGTCAGCCTTCACGTGCCGCTGACCGATTCCACGCGCGGGCTGATCGACTCCGACGCACTGCAACAGCTGCGCGAGGACGCGGTGCTTGTCAACACGGCGCGAGGGCACGTCGTCGACGAAGACGCGTTGGTTGACAGCCTGCGTCGGGGCGCGATTCGCGGCGCCGCACTCGACGTGTTCGCGGACGAGCCGCTGACCGGCGAACGGGCGGCGCGCTTTGCCGGCGTGCCGAACCTCGTCCTGACACCTCACGTCGCGGGCGTGACCAGCGAATCGAACGTACGCGTCGGTCTCGCGACCGCACAGAACGTGCGCCGCGTGCTGAACGGGATGGCGCGATGAGCGATACGGTCGTGCTCGACGTCGATTCGGCGAGGCAACTCGTCGTCTCAACCCTCGAACGCCACGACACCTCGCCGGCCAACGCGGCCAGTGTCGCCGATGCGCTGGTCGCCGCGGAGCGCGATGGACAGAAAGGTCACGGCCTGTCCCGCGTACCCTCCTATGCCGCGCAAGCGGCGTCAGGCAAGGTCGATGGCCGCGCCATTCCCGTGCTCGTCGACGAGAAGCCGGCGGCCGCGCGCATCGATGCTTGCCGCGGATTTGCCTTTCCCGCCGCGGACCTGGCCGTCGACTGGCTTGCCGCGAGGGCGACCGACTCGGGTATCGCGTCGGCGGCCATATTCCGATCCCATCACTTCGGGCAGGCCGGCTACCATGTCGAACGGCTGGCCGCGCGCGGCCTCGTCGCCCTGGCCTTTGCCAACAGTCCGAAGGCGATTGCCCCCTGGGGCGGGCGCAGCGGCGTATTCGGCACCAACCCGGTCGCATTCGCGGCGCCGCGCGCCAGCGCCGATCCGTTGGTGGTCGACCTGTCCCTGAGTAAGGTGGCGCGCGGAAAGATACTCGTCGCCGCCGAGGCGGGAGAACCCATACCCGGCGACTGGGCCCTGGATGCGGACGGCCATCCCACGACCGATGCGCCCACGGCGCTGGGCGGCACCATGGTACCCATGGGCGATGCCAAGGGGGCGGCTCTCGTGCTGATGGTCGAAGTACTGGCTGCCGCGCTGACCGGCGCGAATCTCGGTTTCGAGGCCAGCTCCTTTTTCGATGCCGACGGGGATTCGCCCGGGGTCGGTCAACTGCTGATCGCCTTCGACCCGGCGACGTTCTCGGGCGGCGCCTTTCCAGAGCGCCTGGAGACGCTGGTCGGCGCCATGCTGTCGCAGGACGGCGTGCGCCTGCCCGGCAGCCGCCGCCTGGAGTCGCGCGCCCGCGTGGCGGCTGAAGGGCTGGCGGTTCCGAAGTCCCTCCTGGACCGGATCATCGGCCTGTAGACGTCGGCCGACGCCCGGGCACTCGTTGCTCGTCGAGCGTCGACGGCGGTAACTCGGGTTATCGCTGGTACTCGGCGACGCCGGCGACCAACGGCTTTCGCGTGGTTTTCGACGACCACGTCGCCGCCGATGGACGGTGGGTGGTTCGATGGAGTCGAACCGTCGCCCGCTGCCCGCTGGTACCGGGGGGCAGCGACTCGTGCAAGCACGCCATGGGCTGGCCCCACCCGCGGCCAGGGCGCCGCCCGAAGCCGGTGCGTATCAGCCGCCGAGAAACAGCCGGCCGACGTCCGGGTTCGCGAGCAGGTCGTCGCCCTTGCCGGCAATCGAAGTCTGCCCCGACACCAGGACGTAGCCGAGATCGGCGAACTCGAGGCCGTACTCGAGGCCGTCGTACAGGGTGTCGTTGTCGCTGTCGGGGTCCAGCGCGTTGATCAGGCCGTCGAAGTCGGTGTCCTGGTTCCAGTTGGGCTCCAGGCCGTCCGCGACGCCGTCGTTGTCGCTGTCCGAGTTGGTGGAGTCGGTGCCCAGCAGGTCCTCCTCCAGGTCACTGAGGCCGTCGAAGTCGGTGTCGATGACCTGGCCGTCGGCCAGGAAGACGACGCCGTCGGCGTACGCGGCTGCGGCCGGGTCGTGGGTGACCATGACGACGGTCTGGCCGAAGTCGTCCACAGCTCGCCGTAGGAAGCCGAGCACCTCG
>JAUIDF010000292.1 GCA_030429125.1 Gammaproteobacteria bacterium
GTGGCTCGCCGCCGGCTGTTCCGCGGCGAGCCGGTTGCCGGCCAGGTGCGCGGCGGGCGTCGGACGGTCGAACAGGTAGCCCTGGTAGGCAAGACAGCCCCAGGCCTTCAGCGCCTCGCGCGAGGCGCTGGTTTCCACGCCCTCGGCGACCACGCGCAGGTTCATGGCCCGGGCCATGGAGAGAATGATGGTGACGATGGCGCGACTCGTCTCGTCCTGCTCGAGGCCGACGACGAATGACTTGTCGATCTTGAGCTTGTCGATGGGCAGCCGGTTGAGATAGGCGAGCGACGAGTAACCGGTGCCGAAGTCGTCGATGGCGAAGCGCACACCGTGGGCCTTCAGCGCGGTCATGACGGCGATCACGCAGTCGAAGTCCTCCACCAGCAGGCTCTCGGTAATCTCGAGTTCGAGGCAGTCGCCGCCGAGCCCGGTTTGTTCCAGCGCCTCGATCACGAACTCGGCAAAGCCCTCGCGCAGGAACTGGCGCGGGCTCACGTTGACGGCGACGAACTGGGTACTGAACACGCCGGCGTCGCGCCATTGGCGCAGGTCCTCCAGGGCGCGGCGCAGCACCTGCTCGCCAAGCCGGTAGATCAGTCCCGACTCCTCCGCCACGGCGATGAAGTGGGCCGGTTCGATCAGGTTGCCGTCGTCGTCCCTGAGCCTTGCCAGTGCCTCCACGCCGATGACCTGCGCCTGGTCGTCCACCTGCGGCTGGTAGAGGTTTTCGATGCGAGACTTCTCGACCATGGTCGACAGCAGGACCTGTACGCGCATGCGTTCGTCCGAGCGCTCCTTCATCTCGGGATGATAGAAGCGCCGGGAGTTGTAGCCGTCGAGCTTGGCCCGGTTGAGGGCGATCTCGCACTGCGACAGCAGTTCCTCGGCGCCCAGTGCGCCGTCCGGGAACAGGTGGATGCCCACGCTGCAACTCACGCGGAAGGATTCGCCGCGGACCGACAACGGCTGCCCCAGGGCTTCGAGGATGGCGTCGGCCTGCTCACGCAACTGGCGGGCGGCGCGATCCCGGTCCGTGCCGAGATCGGTAACCAGCACCGCGAATTCGTCGGCCCCGGTGCGCGCCACCGTGTTCGATGTCGTCATGGCCGTACCGATGACCTTCGCCACGGTGGCGAGCATGGCGTCCCCGGTACGGTAACCGAGTGACTCGTTGATGGTCTTGAAGTCGTCCACGTCCACCAGCAGCAGACCACCCAGGTAACCGCCGCGGCGATGGCCGCCGATCAACTCGTCCAGCGTCGCGGCGAGCATGCGGCGATTCGGCAGCCCGGTCAGCGCGTCGTACCAGGCGAGCTTCTGAATGCGCTCCTCGGCCTGCTTGCGTTCGCTGATATCGTTGCAGGTGGCGACATAGCGAAACGCGCGACCGTTTTCGTCCACCACCGAATCGATCACCATCCAGCTCGGGATCACGGTGCCGTCGCTGGCGCGGTTCCACATCTCCCCCTGCCAGTAGCCGTCCTCGCCGAGCCGCTGCCAGAACGCCCGAAAGAATTCGCGGTCGTGGTGGCCGGATTGCAGGATGGCGGGCGTGTATCCGAGCACCTGGGTGCGCGAGTAGCCGAACATGGCGAGAAAGGCCTGGTTCACGTCGAGGATGATGCCGTCGAGATCGGTAATCATGATCGGCTCACGGGTATTGAACACCGTGGCGCCCAGGCGCAGACGTTCCTCGTGTTCGCGGCGCGCGGTGATGTCCTGGGTCACGCCGATCATGCGCGGCGGCGCATTACCCGATCCCTGCACCAGGGTGCCCTTGGCGGCCACCCAGCGAATGGCGCCGTCGGTACGGCGCAAGCGGAACTCGACGGCATAGGGTGCGCCTTCCTCGATACATCGGCGGTAGGCGCGACGATAGAGCTCACGGTCCGGCTCGAGCACCATGGTCCTGAAGTCGGGATAGCCGTTGGCGGGTCGCGGGCCGAGCAACGGCACCGGGTCGGTGCGCCAGAACGTGTTCGGGGCGCCGAGTTCCCAGTCCCATACGTAGAGGTCGGCCGCCGACACGGCCAGGGCGAGTCGTTCGCGCGCCTCGTTCTCCGAGCGCCGCGCCAGCATGCGATTGGTCACGTCCGTCGCGGTGCCGCGATACCCGCGAAAATTGCCGCGCTCGTCGAACACCGGGACGCCGCTGACGGAGATGAACTTCTCCCCCTCGTCCCCGCGCGAGCTGTAGAGAAAGTCTCGAAACTCGCGGTGGGCATCGAGAATGGCGCGATGAGCGCTCCAGTCGGCGTCCTCCAGCGGCCGGGCATTGGGAAACTCCCAACGGGCGAGGCCGGTCACCTGCGCCGGCTTCAGGCCAATCAGCGACTGGGCCCAGGCGCTGACGCGCACGAACCGGTGCTGTTCGTCGGTTTCCCAGAAATGATCCGCCGATGCCTCGGCGAAGTCGCGAAAGCGGCGCTCGCTGTCGACCAGCGCACGTTCGTGGTTGCTGCGCTCGATCTCCGAGGCGGCCCGCGCGGCGAATACCGACAGCTGGTTTCCGCACAGGTCCGGGTCCTCGATGGGCGCGCGATACAGCGCCACGATCAGGCCGATGGGCTGCGCGTCGGCACTGAACAGGGGAACGCCGGCGTAGCCTTCGAAGCGCTCGGCCGCGAGCGCACGGTCGCGCGGGAACCGCGACGACACCGCATCGGGCACGACGCACATGTCGCGCCCGACCACGCCTTGACAGGGCGACCCTTCCAGGCGGTAGGTGAAATTGTCGCGCGCGGCGCCGTCGCACCACACGCCGAGGGTGCGTACCGACTCGCCGTCGTCCTCGAGGCGGCCGACGAAGGCCATGTCGCACTGGAGCGAACGCGCGAGGCATTCGGCGAGCGACACGAACGTGGTCGCGCTCCCCGGACCGGTGGCGATGCCCGCCGCCAGGCGGATGGCGGCCTCGAGCTTGCGTTGAGCCGTAATGTCGGTGATCGAGCCCGACATCTTGATCGGGTCGCCCTCGGGGTCGTACTGCAGCACGCCCCGGTTGACCACCCAGTGCAGCGCACCGCGGTCATCGACGACGCGCACCTCGACACTGAACACCTCGGTTTCACCGGAGAGATACTCGTACAGCTTCTGGCGGTACAGGGCGCGATCGTCGGCATGCACGATCTCCGGGACATCGGATTCGGCGAACACGTTGCCACGCCCGGTCAGGCACAGTACCTCGAGCAGGCGGTCGGAAAAGAAGACCGTCTTGGCGGCGATGTCCCATTCCCAGTAACCCGCCGCGGTTACCGAGCCGGGCAGGGATGCCGCCATGTCGATGTGGACGCCTCCCGCGCCGTTCCCGTCGTCAGCGCCTGCCTGCACCGCGGGCCCCGACGGGTCAGAAAGAGCGGTCGAAGAGGTCGCGCATCGCCTGCCAGGAGGCGGCGTCGGCGTCGGCGTCGTGGGCGAGGGGCACTCCGTACTTCTGTCCGCGCTCGGTCGCCTGGGGGTTGGTGAAGCCGTGCATTGCATCGTCGTACACGATGATCTCGTAGTCCGCCCGTGCCTTGTCCATTTCCTGGCGGAAACTCTCGAGGTCGTCCATGGAAACCATCTGGTCCGCGCCGCCGTGGCAGATCAGTATCCTCGGCTTGATCGAACCCGGTTCCGCCTCGTGGAAGGCACCGAGCGCGCCGTGAAAGCTGACCACCGCCGAAAGCGGCATGCCGATGCGGGCCATGTGAAGCACCACCGCGCCGCCGAAGCAGTAGCCCATGGCGCCGGTGCGCGAGGCGTCGACGCCGTCCTGCTCGAGCAGGACGTCATAGGCGCCCTTCATGCGCGCGGTGGCCGCGGGGATGTCCTGCAGCACGCCGTTCATGAGGGCGGCGGCCTGGTCCGGCTTGTCCGCGGTGGCGCCGCCGCCGAACATGTCGATGGCGAAGGCGCAGTAGCCCGCCTCGGCGAGGCGCCGGGCGCGCTCGCGTACGAAGTCGTTGCAGCCCCACCACTCGTGAACCACGATGATGCCGGGTCGCGGACCGTCGGCATCCTTGTCGCGGGCGTAGAAGCCCACGAACTTGCCGCCGTCCACCTCGTAGCTGACGGCGCCGCCCTCGATATTCGACATCTGGTTGCCTCCTTTTTCAGATCGCGCACGGAAACGAGCGCCGCCCGCCGCCGACCCTGTCGTGCGGAATTTGATGGCGCTCGTGCTTCGGTAAAGATAGTAACGCAGGCGCGCGCGCAGTGCCTAGTGTCCTGTCCGCCGGAGCGGCTGCGCCACGCCTTGTCGGATGCCAAGCGCAGCGTGAAGTCGGCCAGGGCCCGTTCACGCAATTCCGACCGAGCAGGATTCCGGACAATTTTTCGAATCGGACATGGCCCATCGGGGCGTCGTGGCGG
>JAUIDF010000013.1 GCA_030429125.1 Gammaproteobacteria bacterium
TCGTCTACACGATACCGCTGCAACTACTCGCCTATCACGTCGCGCTGATCAAGGGCACCGACGTCGACAAGCCACGCAATCTCGCCAAGTCGGTGACGGTCGAGTAACTGCGCCTCGCGCGGCGCCTCGCCGTGCAGTATGGTAGGGGGTCCACCAAGGAGGATCCCCCATGACCCGAAAACCCGTAACAGTCCGCCATCTCGAACCCGCCGACGAGGCCGAGTGGCGGCGACTGTGGACGGCCTACCTCGAATTCTACGAGACCGGCGTGGACGAGCCGGTGTATCAGTCGACCTTCTCGCGACTGGTTTCCCGCGACGAGCCCGCCTGTCACGGGCTGCTGGCCTATGCCGGCAAGAAGCCGGTAGGCCTGGTGCACTATCTCTACCACCTCCACCTGTGGCGCACCGAGCCGGTCTGTTACCTGCAGGATCTCTTCGTCGAACCCGGGGCGCGCGGCAGCGGCGCCGGGCGGGCGCTGATCGAGGCGGTCTACGCCGCGGCGGACGCCAACGGCGCAGCCGGCGTCTACTGGCTGACCCAGGACACGAACGAGACCGCGCGTCGCCTCTACGATCGTATCGGACAGGCGACACCGTTCATGAAATACGTGCGGCCGTCGTGAGCCGGGACAAGACTTGAACTTGTTGCGTTTGCAACATATATTTTGATTATGTGCAAATGCAACTTCCAATAGCCCCGTGACGATCCAGGCTCAGGAAACCCCGGACGCCGCCGCGACCCTCACCAAGGCGTTGTTGTCCGCCGGGCGCGAGCTCGGACTTTCGCAGGCCGACATCGGTGCCGTGGTGGGCCGCAATCGGGCGTCGCTGCACCGGCAGGGTGTCACGCCGCAAAGCAAGGCCGGCGAGCTGGCCCTGCTGCTGGTGCGCATCTATCGCGCCCTGTACGTCCTGGTCGGCGGAGACGGCGAACAGCTCAGGCACTGGATGCACACCGAGAACCGCCACACCGGCGGCGTACCCGCGGAGCAGGTCACCTCGGTGGCGGGCCTGGTGCGCGTGGTCGAGTACCTGGACGCCATTCGCGGCCGCGCCTGATGGATCTTTGGGCCGCGTGCGGCGCGCAGGCCCCTGTCGTTCCGTTGTCCGGCACGCTGCTTCGCGTGGTCGAGAGCCAGGAGCAGGTGGCGACCAACCGGCTGGTGGACAGCCTCGACGAGCAGGCGTTGCTGGAAACCCTTCTCGAATCCAGCAAGCCGTCGCGACCGGCGGCATGCGAGGGGCTTCACTACCTGCTCGCCACGCCGTTTCGCTATCCGCCACTGCGTCACGGCTCGCGCTTCGGCACGCGCGAGCAGCCCGCGCTGTTCTATGGTTCGATCAACTTGCGCACGGCGCTGGCGGAAACCGCCTATTACCGCCTCGTCTTCCTGTCGGGCATGACGGTTCCACCGCCCGGCGGCCGCCTCGTCACGCAGCACGCGTCGTTCAGCGCAAGGTACCGCACCGGGCATGGGCTTCAGTTGCACCGTCCCCCCTTCGATCGGTTCGAGCAGCGCCTGCGCAACCCGGCCGGGTACGGGGAAACCCAGTCGCTCGGCAGCGCCATGCGCGAGGCCGGTATCGCCGCGATCCGGTATCGCTCCGCCCGCGATCGGCTGCGGGGCCTGAACGTTGCCTTGTTCGAACCGGCCGCACTGGCCTCGCGGCGCCCCGGACAGCTTCAGCGCTGGTTATGCGAGACCCGGGTGGAAGGTGTCGGCTTCTACCGCGCCGGTGCCGGAACGACACACTTCGATCGCGCGCAGTTTCTGGTCGACGGACGATTGCCGTGCCCGGCGACGTGATGCGGCGACGCCGATGCGCCGTGTCGCCTGCCTGCGACCCGTACCCCCGGCTCACCTGCGGCGATTTACCGTCGAGCGGCTTCGTCCGCGACCGTCTCGCCGGCGCGGGAACCGGCGAACGCTAACGTCGGCGGCCGCACGGTGGCCGAAGGTGTCGCCGATCCCGGTCACGAAATCGACCATCGGTACCGGCTGGCGACCAAAACCGGCGACGACGTTGAGCAGGGTGGGCAGTCGCAGGGAGTAGCCGCATCGCCATGGTCCGTCACCATGGACCAGCCGGCCGGCGGCCGAGGCCGTGAACTCGCCGAGTTCCGCGAAGTTGACCGCGACCGCGCCGCCGGGCGTCAGCCGCTCCGCGATGCGTGCCAACCAGGCCGCGTCGAAGGGCACCGCGCGCCGCGGTTCGTGTTCGCTGTCGGAAAACAAGTCGTCGATGACGAGATCGAATGGCCGTCGCGTGTCGTTTTCCAGCCATGCACTCGCCTCGGCGGCAACGAGTTCGATGTTGGGCCGATCGAGACCGAAGAAGCGGCGTCCGATGTCCAGGTGGACGGGGTCGAGTTCGACGCCGACGATGTAAGGGTCGTCGAAGAGCTCGCTCAACTTGCGAAGTACGGCGCCGCCACCGACGCCCAGGACCAGCACGCTGGCCGGGCGGGCGCCGGTGGCGAGCAGTGCCGGCATCGACAGCAGGTCCCACATGCTGGTGGCCGCGCGCGACGAGGGACTGTACTGGCTATGGAAGACGCCGTTGGTGTAGAGACGCACCGATTGGCCGGCCGTGCGCACCTGGTACAACTTGCCGGCGAGGCGGCGCTCGAAGACGACGGCCATCAGTCAGGCGTGCCGAGTCGGGCCAGCAACGTCGCGGGGTCGAGAAAGAATTCGCATACCACCTCGTCGTCGACTTCGACCACGGGTACCCGGTGGCCGAAGCGTTCGCGCCAGGCGGGGTCGCGGTCGACGTCGCGCTCGATGACCCGGAACCCGTGCTCAGCGGCCAGGCGATACAGGTCCTCGAGCAGGTCCTCGCACAGGTGGCAGCCCTCGCGGTCGTAGACGACGACCGGTTTCACGTGCGCTTGAATCGGAACACCAGCTCGAGCTTGCCTTCGAACAGCGCGTTGAACCGGACGCGGCCGTGCTCGTGCACCACGTCGGCGCCTTCCACGGATGCCGGCGCGAGGCCCAGGAACTGCATTGCCTCCGGCGGGTATTGCACCGTGAGGTCGACACTGAGCGGGAAGTAGCCGTCGAACAGCCTGAGGTAATACGGCCCCACGGTCATGCGGTACTCGTCATTCCACAGGTCGTACTCGATGGTATGGTTCTCGCTCAGGAAGCACAGGGTGGTCTGCGGCCGGGTGCGCTTCATCTGAATCGTCGAGCCCTCGACCCAGGCGCGCTCGACGTCGCTTTGCTCGGTGATGCGCATGTTGCGCACCGCGCCGTCGCGAAATGCGATCTGCAGGGACGGGAACAGCGGGAAGTTTCGATGACACTGGTGATTGTCCACCCAGCCGTCGTCCAGGCTGGCGACGTCGATGGACAGTACCTTGCGGTGCACGAAGGCGGGTGTGTCCAGCGTCCGCGTTACCGGTCGGTACGGTTCGTCGGCGATCGACCACAGGGCGGCCAGTTCCTCGAGCTCGTCGGCGGCGAGCGGCGTGGCGAGCAGCGACAGCCAGGCGATGGCGCACAGGGCGCTGGCGCGAGGACGCGGCGTCACGCGGCGACTGCGTATAATCCGGCCAAATACCCCTCGCACCGGAGGGATCATGAAGCTTGTCCTCGGCATTGTCTGTCTTGGCATCGCCCTCGCCACCGCGCCGGTTGCGTCGGGCTTCGAGCCGTTTTTCGATGATAACCCCGCCACCCGGCACGCACCAGAAGCGCCGCCGCTGACCGATCTCGACCTCGACGTTCTGATCCTGTGCGGTGGATGGGGCGAACCCGTTTCGGCGGCCGACTTCGAGAAACTGCTGCTCGACGATGCCCATGGCGATGCCCTCGGACGCATTCGCGAGGCGCTTGGTCACCGCGTCTTCTCGCGCGCGGACAGCGATGCCGATTTCGTTGCGCAGCTACGCCGCGCCTGGTTCGAGCAGAAGGGATTCAAGCACGTGTTTTGCGGCGAACCGGGGGTGGGTCGGGACCTCGGCGGTCTGCACTATGCACCGCGATTCTGGCAGGCACAGGACGAGGCATGGGCCGGCTACCGCGAGCTGCGGCGCGATCACCGCGAGCGGCCCGTGGCGAAGTGTCGCGAGCACTATCTTCGCGAGCGCGTCGATCCACCGGTGTTCAATATCTCCATTGCCTTCGTCAACCCGCGCGATCCGCGCAACGACGTCAAGTGCCTCGGCGGCTACCACTACCAGATGGATGCCGAGCGCCTGCTCATCGCCGCGACCGCGGCGTTCAAGCAGGCGAACCGGCGCGTGGGCCCGAACGCGTCGACCGCCTGCTTCTTCGAGACGCAAGTCGACGGCGTCGACGCGCACATCAGCAATCTCGTGATTCGCAAGCGCGCCATCCGCACCTTCTACCCGCTGGCCGACAAGCGGCCCTATTGCCGGCGCGATCGACGGGACTTCAGGGCCTGCCTGTGCTCGAAAATCTAGTGCGCGGCCCGAGGGCGTGACCACCGGCGCGACACTGACCGAAGGCGACGTCCGCGCGCATCTCGTGCGCCTGACCGTGCCCATGATCTGGGGCATCCTGGCGATGATGTCGCTCAACGTGGTCGATACGTGGTTCGTCGCGCAGCTCGGCGACGACGAACTGGCGGCGATGAGCTTTACCTTCCCCGTGGTCATGACGCTGGTGAGCGCCGGTATCGGGCTGATGGCCGGCACGTCGTCGGTGATCGCCCGCGTGGTCGGGCGGGGCGACTGGCCGCGCGTGCGCCGGTTGACCACCGATGCGCTGATACTCTCCGCCGTCCTGTCACTGCTGCTCAGTATCGTCGGTCTCGTCACCATCGATCCGCTTTTCAGGCTGCTCGGCGCCGAGGAGCGCCTGCTGCCGCTGATCCGCGACTACATAGTCACCTGGTACGCGGGCCTTGCCGTGTTCCTGGTGCCCATGGCCGGCGTCGGCGCCATCCGTGCCGTCGGCGACTCGAAGGCCCAGAGCCGCATACTTATCGTCGCTTCGGCGGTGAACCTCGTGCTCGACCCGTTGCTGATCTTCGGCCTGGCCGGCTTCCCGACGCTCGGCATCGCCGGCGCCGCGCTCGCCACCGTGATCGCGCGCGGCGTGTCCATGATCATGGGCTTCTACGTGCTCCATTATCGCAAGGGCATGATGGCCTTCGACTGGCCGTCCGCGGTCGAGGTGTGGCGTTCATGGCGCGCCATCGGACACATCGCGCTGCCCGCTGCAGGCACCAACATGATCATTCCGCTGGCCACGGGCATCATGGTCGCGATGATCGCGGCCCACGGTGCCGGAGCGGTCGCGGGTTACGGCGCGGCGAGCCGGATCGAGACGCTGGCGCTGGTGGTGTTCTACGCCATGTCGTCGATCATCGGTCCGTTCGTGGGTCAGAACCTGGGCGCGGAGAAGCACCAGCGCATCGCGCTCGCACTGCGGGAGTCGACCGTGCTGTGCCTCGTCCTCGGTGCCGCCGTCGGCGTCGTCGTCATGCTCGCAGCCTCGCCGCTGCTCGCCCTGTTCAGCGACGATCCCGCCGTCGTCGCCGACGGCCGCCTTTACCTTCTCATCAACGCGCCGCTGTTCGGGGCGGCCGGCATCGTCATGGTCGTCAATGCCGCCTTCAACGGCATCGGCCGCCCGGGTCCGGCGGTGATGATCTCCAGCCTCCGGATGTTCGCGGTCATGGTCCCGCTGGCCTGGATTGGCGGCCAGTGGCTGGGACTGGGCGGGATCTATGCCGGCCTCGCACTGGCCAACGCGGCGGCGGCGCTGCTCGCATGGGCCTGGTTTCGATCCGCCATCGGCGACACGCCCTACGCGACCGCCGACAGCAGTCGCCGTTCGTAGGGCACGACCTGCACGATCTCCCCGCGCAGGCGGCGGTTCTTGACGTCGCGCCAGTAGCCGGGAGTCAGGAGGTCGCCGTGGACGTCGAGAAAGGCGCGCCGAAGGTCGGCGTCCATGGCGAGAAACTTGATGAACTCCTCGGGAAAGATATCATTCGGCCCGATGAAGAAGTGCGTGCCCGGATCCATCAGGCCATAGTCGTCGTCGCTCGGCTCGGGCATCTCGCGAAAGCGGCAGTCGGTGACCAGTGCGACCTCGTCGTAGTCGTAGAACACCACGCGACCGGACGCGGTCACGCCGAAATTCTTGAGCAACAGGTCGCCGGGAAAGATATTGGTCTCGGCGAGGTCCTTGATGGCGGTGCCGTAGTCGATGATGGCGGCGCGCGCCGCGTGGGCGGACTCCTCGCGCACGTACAGGTTCAGGGGCCGCACACGGCGCTCAATGTAGACGTGGTTGAGAACCAGGTCGTCGCCGTCGCGGTGAATCGACTCGGCGGCGCCGTCGAGCAGTTCGTCGAGCAGGGACTGTTCGAAGCGCCGCGCCGGCAACTTGAGGTTTCGGAACTCCTGGGTATCGATGAGCCGGCCGGCATGGTCGTGATTCGACACCAGCCGGTACTTGGACATCACTTCCTCGCGCGTCGTGTTCTTGGGATAGCCGAACTGGTCCCGGATTACCTTGAACACGAGGTTGAAGGACTTCAGGGTGAAGACGTTCATGACCAGTCCCTTGTCACCGTCGGCGTGCACGAACAGGTCGTCGGTCTTGCCCAGGTGCTCGGAGAAAACCCGGAAGCGCTCCGTCTTGCCCTGGCGCAGGCGGCCGAGCACCGTGTAGAGCTCGTCGATGGGCTTGCGCGGCAGGATCGAATGCAGGAAGTGCACGGCCGCCACCACCGAGGTGGGGTCGGCAAAGTAATAGGATCGCGTGTAACTGAAGACGTTGCTCACCTCCTGTTCGTACAGCAGTACCGCGTCCACCCGAATTCCCTCGCCGGTGTTCTCGAGGGCGACGACCATCGGGTAACGGCGGTCGCCGTGCATGATGCGGCCCACGAGGTAGGCGCGCGCGCCCTGGAAGAAATGCGAATCGATGAACTCGAAGCGGTGAAAGGCATCGGCGTCGAGACCGTGCCGCGCCGCGTACTCGCGCACCTTGCCCGCCATCATCGCGACGTCGTCGTCGAGGTCCAGAAAGGGGATCTTGAAGCGAAAGTCCCGCAGTACCTCGCGGAAGGTGTCTTCGATGTTCTCCCAGCACGGGTAGCGGCGCTTGGCCAGGGACTCGAGACCTTCCTCGGGGGGCGGCTGGATGAACTCGAGGTCGGCATCGGTACCGATGGTGCCGAACACGCGCCGGCTGATGGAATTGAAGTAGGTCTTCATGAAGCCGGCGTCGGGGACGTTTTCGAGCCGGGAACCGTAGAAATCGCGGATCTCGCTCCATAGCGCACGATCGTGGATGGTTGCGCCGAGTTCCTTGCGCAGCTTGCGGTGGATCTTCAGGCACCACTTGTCGTAGAGCTCGACGCGCTCGCCGATGTCCTGGATCTGTCCCTTCCAGTCCTGTTGCTCGAATCGCCGCCGGGCGCGATCGGTGATGCGCTGGAACTGCCGGTTGTAGTGGGCAAAGCCGTTGTAGACGGTCTGCGCCGTGTAGGCGACGACGTTTTGCTGGGCGGGAACGTTCATGATTGCGGGTGCCGGCGACGCTCGTGCGGCGCGGGGGCGTGCGAGCGCCCCCGCCTCGGGACGATGTCGCCCCGTTACATCTTCGACACCATGAGCTCGCCGAAGGCGGAGCAGGAGACCTTGGTCGCGCCGTCCATCAGCCGCGCGAAGTCGTAGGTGACGTTCTTGCTGGCAATGGCGTCGTCCATGGCCTTGAGCACGAGGTCGGCCGCCTCGGTCCAGCCCATGTAGCGCAGCATCATCTCCGCCGAGAGCACCAGCGAGCCGGGATTGACCATGTCCTTGCCGGCGTACTTGGGGGCGGTGCCGTGGGTGGCCTCGAATACCGCGTGGCCGGTCTCGTAGTTGATGTTGCCGCCCGGCGCGATGCCGATGCCGCCGACCTGGGCGGCGAGGGCGTCGGAGAGGTAGTCGCCGTTCAGGTTCATGGTGGCGATGACTTCGAATTCCGCCGGCCGCGTCAGCACCTGCTGCAGGGTGATGTCGGCAATGGCGTCCTTGACCAGGATCCGGCCCTCTGCCAGCGCTGCGTCCTGCTCGGCGTTGGCGGCTTCCGTGCCCTTGTCGGCGATGGTGCGCTCCCACTGGCTCCAGGTGTAGGTCTGGTCGGCGAACTCCTTCTCGGCCACCTCGTAGCCCCAGTTGCGGAACGCGCCCTCGGTGAACTTCATGATGTTGCCCTTGTGCACCAGGGTCACGCTCTTGCGGCCATTGTCGATGGCATACTGGATTGCCGCGCGGACCAGCCGGGCGCTGCCCTCCTGCGACACCGGCTTGATGCCGATACCCGACGTACCCGGGAAGCGGATCTTGTCGTATGACGCCGGGAAGGCCTCCTTCAGCAGTTCCAGGAACTTGCGATTCTCCTGGCTGCCTTCCTGAAACTCGATGCCGGCGTAGATATCCTCGGTGTTCTCGCGAAAGATCACCATGTCCACCTGGTCCGGATGTCGCACCGGCGACGGCACGCCGGTGAACCAGCGCACCGGGCGCAGGCAGACGTACAGGTCCATGATCTGGCGCACCGCCACGTTCAACGAGCGGATACCGCCGCCGATGGGCGTGGTGAGCGGACCCTTGATGGAGACGAGATACTCGGTGAGCATCGCGATGGTCTCGTCGGGCAGCCAGGAGCCGGTCAGGTTGTTGGCCTTCTCGCCCGCATAGACTTCCATCCAGTGAATCTTGCGGTTCGCGCCATAGGCCTTGTTCACGGCGCCGTCGACCACGTTCTTCATCACCGGCGAGATGTCGATGCCGATACCATCGCCCTCGATGTAGGGGATGATCGGATTGTCCGGCACCACCAGGTTGCCGTTCTCGTTGGTGATCCTGGCGCCGTCGGCGGGCACCTTGATATCGCTTGCCATGCCAAATCCTCGGATTGGGGAAAATTTATCGGAAAATCAAACCGGTTATTGTCCCACAGGGGGGCGCGCGCCACCAACAAGCGGCGCGTCGCGCCGGGTGGCGGGCGGCGCCGCCGGACGGATGATTGCGCCCGCCCGGGAACATTCGGATCCCCGCGGGCATCGTACGCTGAATCGTCGCGGGCGCTTTGCGCGCCCGCCCGCACACACAACCCATACGGAGTCGCACACGATGAAATGGCCGATCCTCCTGCTCGCCTGGCTCGTTCCCGGCATGGCGCTGGCACTGGAACCCGTGAAGTCCACCGAACACCAGGTGCTTTACCGGGTGCAGGGCGAGTATGCCGAGGTGAGGGAGAACGTGCGCCTGGCGATCGAGAACCAGGGCCTGGTGGTCACTTATGTCGCCGGGGTGGCGGACATGCTCGCGCGCACCGGCGGCGACCTCGGCTTCGGCGAGCCGGTGTATGCCGCCGGCGAGGTGCTCGAGTTCTGCAGCGCGCCGCTGACCCGCGACATGGTCGTGGCCGATCCGGCCAACCTGGTGTTCTGCCCCTATTCCGTCCACGTGTACGCGTTGACGAACGAGCCCGGCGTGGTCTATGCCGGCTACAGGCGGCTGCCGCCGGTCGGCGACGAGGCCTCGCGCACGGCGCTGCAAGCCATCGGCAATCTGCTCGCGGACATCCTCGACGACGCGCTCGCCTGGTAGGAACCAATATCGCCTGTTCGCTACTGCCTTGCCGGGTCCCGCCCGCGTCCGCGCGGCGGGTTTGCGCGCCCCGCGTGCCCGGCGGGTCGTCAACCACCGCCGACGGTCTGCCGCAGGCGCTCGACCCGGTTTCGGTTGACGTTGAAATCGTAGTAGCCGATGCGCGAGGCGGAGCGTACGTGGATCACGCCGGCGCCGCTGTCCAGGCGCAGCTCGAGATCGTCCACGAATCGCAGGAGCCGCGTGGTGAACGTAGCGTGCAGGTAGTCGTCGCGTTGCTCGACGACGGTTCCGCCGATCGCGCCGACCGCGGCCACCGCCCGTTGCCACGCCTGCCCGGCGTCACCGGCGATGGCCAGCGGTTGCACGAAACGCTCGCCAGGGTATTCACTGCAGACGCAGTGCGGCGCCGACGGGCATTCGGCCAGGTGGCCGTCAATGACGCCGAGATCGTCGGGCGGGCTCACCGCGCATCCGCCCAGGAACGCGGCGAAGCACAGGGCCGGCACGGCGCGCGGCCGCGGCTTGGTCGGTCGAAACACACGTCGGCTCACGAGGCGCGGGACGCTCCGGTCTGGGACGACTACGATATCATCGACCGACGCAGACAATCCATGGCCACATCCCATGACCGACATCGACGAGGCGTCCACCCACGACGCACAAAGCGACGCGCGCAACGAGACCATCCGCATCTACGTCAACGGGCATATCGTGCCGAAGGCGCAGGCCGTGGTGTCGGTTTACGATTCCGGGTTCCTGCTCGGCGACGGCGTCTGGGAGGGGATTCGGCTGTACCGGGGTCGCTGGGCCTTTCTCGATGAACACCTCGCCCGCCTGTTCGAGGCGGCGCGCGCCATCGACCTGGATATCGGCATGGACGCCGGCGACTTGCGCTCGGCGCTGGACGAAACCGCCGCGGCCAACGGCATGACGGAGGACGTTCATGCCAGGCTGATGGTGACCCGCGGGCCGAAAACCCGACCCTTCCAGGACCCGCGGCTGTCGCGTTCGGGCCCGACGGTCGTCATTATCATGGAGCACTCCACGCCGTCGGTGTTCGCTCCCGGCCAGGGTATCCGGCTGCACACGGTGCCGGTGCACCGCGGTCCGCCCATGGTCCAGGATCCACGACTGAACTCCCATTCCAAGCTGAACTGCGTGCTGGCCGGCATCCATGCCCAGAAAGCCGGTGCCGACGAGGCGCTCATGCTCGATCCGCACGGCTTCGTCAACACCACCAACTCGTGCAATTTCTTCATCGTCCGACGCGGGGCCGTGTGGACGTCAAGCGGTGACTATTGCATGAACGGTATTACCCGGGGCAAGGTCATCGAACTGTGCCGCGACAACGGCATCGCCGTGTTCGAGCGAAACTTTTCCCTGGTGGACGCCTACGGCGCCGACGAGGCGTTTCTGACCGGGACCTTCGGCGCGCAGACGCCGGTGAGCGAGATCGACGGACGCCGCCTTGCAGGCGTGCCAGGTCCGGTCACGCAGCGAATTCGCACGCTCTACAAGGCACTCGTCGAGCGCCACGTCGCCGGCTGACGGGCGGCGGGCGTGTCGGGTCGCGGGGCCTGGCTGAATGTAACTATTTACATTGAGCTTTGAGGAGTGGCTTCATAAACTGCGATTGTGGCTCACAAGCGATCCGGTGGGGGTTGCTTTCGAGGCCCGGCCGCGGCAAGGACAATGCCCTCCCGTCTCGGTTTACGCGATACACGCCATCTCGCACGGCGGCCCATGGCGGTCGCAATTCCTGGCACGGACGAATCCGCTCCGCATTTTCTCCTGTAGCCCGCACGCCAGCCGGGTGGGGATTTTTCCATGCTATGATCGCTGTTGCCCGGGAGGTTGGCATGTTGGCAACATGGATGCCATATGGATGCCATTGGCTAGGGATGACAGCACGCACATCATGGAACATGACCAGGAAAAACTGATCCGCCAGTTGGGGTCCGTCCCTGTCCTCTCGGCGCTGAGCCGCGACGAGCTCAAACTCTTCATCGACAAGGCGGAATTCGTTCGCTTCCCGCGCAACACGCTCATCATCGAACAGGGCGAGCGCACTACCGGCCTGTATATCGTTCTTTCCGGCAAGGTCCGCGTGTTTCTCACCGGCGATGACGACGTGCTCGACCGTCCCAGGGAGGTTTCCCTCTCCATCGAAGGCGAGGGCAGCTACATCGGTGAAATCTCCCTGCTCGATCTCGAGCCGCGCACCGCCTCGGTGAAGACCCTCGAGGACTCGTGCTTCCTGCTCATTTCACGGGAAGCGCTGACCCAGGTCATTCATCAGAACCCGGAAGTGGCGTTGTCGTTGATCAAGGGCATCACCAAGCGCTTCCGTTCGACCATCGACAGCGTCAAGCGTCTGGCTTTCAGCACCGTCTACAAGCGTCTCGTGGCGGTGATGATGGAGATGGCGGAACCGCAGGGCGAGAAATACGTGATTCGCGAGCGCCTCACCCACCAGGACCTTGCCGATCTCGTCGGCTCGTCCCGCGTGATGATCAGCCGGATTCTCAAGGATCTCACCATCGGTGAGTACATTTGCGTGGAGAAGGGGCGATTCGTGATCAATCGCAAACTGCCTGACCACTACTAGTGAACCGTTCCGCGAGTAACCGCGCGCGACGTGAACCCGCGGCGGCGCCCGGCGCGACACGGGCCAGCATGATTGATCCGGGTGCCTCGTCAGCGAACGCGACCGGCGCCGTTGGTTGACCTGGCCGCCGGTGTGCGGCGGTCGTTGTCGGTCGTGAATCCATTAACACGGACGGTCGGAAATCACATGGAGCAGGATCTCGCGCAGGCGTCGGCGGTTGCCCGATGGCGCCGCTCGTCAATCTCGGTAACGGGCATGGGCCGGGCAGCCGCGGTCGTGTCTGCCATATGGCGGCGGGCGCACCCAATGGGTCGGCGACACCGCAATGCCCGGGTTCGATTCCACACCTCCCGGCGGTACGGTCCGGTACCGGTTGTCACGGGCATGGTCATCTACCTGGTGTGCATGGCGTGGCCGGCGTGGTCCGATACGGCCCTTCGTTACCGGTTGCAACCGGCCCCTGAAGGCCGGCCCGGTGGTTTGCTGGAGGTCTTCATCAAGGACGACCGTGTCGCGCTCGTGGGCGACTCCATCGACGGCACGACCTATCGGGTCTGGTTCGATGCCACCCGCCGGCACATCCTGGTGCTGGATCCCCGCGCGGGTGGATACTATCGCCTGGATGCGCAGTCAGCCGCCCGCGTGCAGTCGGCGCTCGCTACCTTTCGTCGGCGTGTCGACCAGCGGATTGCCGGTCATGATCCTACACAGATCGACGAGGCGATGATCCTGGTCAAGCGAATCGAGTCGCGGGAATTCGGCGGTGGCCAAGCGCCGGCGATCGAGTTTCGACCTGCGGACGGGATCGATTCGGTCGTGTCCGAGTGCACGCCTGTTGGCGTCTTTCAATCCACCGACGGTGAATGGCACAAGCTTCGACGACTCTGTGTCGTGGATCCCCCGACGACGATCGACGACGCACGGGACGTACGTACGATCGAGGCGTTCGGCGATCTGAGCCGATGGATGGCATCGACGGTTTCAATGTACGCCCGACATCTGCCGCGCATCGGCATCGACCTGTCCGCGGGTCTGCCGCTTCGTATCGACTATCTCGACCATGGCTCGCCCCGTGCGCTGATGCTGGAGTCGGTGCAAAGCGTACCCGTGGACGATGGCGTGTTCGACGTGCCGGGCGAGTACGACCGGCTGTTACCGCTGCGAACGGGTGGACCGGGTTGAGTCGGACGACGACTCCACGCCGGCGCCGCACCGTCGTGCCAGGGCGGCGCTTACCGCCGGCAAAGCGTGCAGCTGGTCCGGTATGGAGAGCCGTTGAACGGATACCCGCCGGGTCGTCTCGCCGAGCTGACGAAGACGGGCGCGCGGACGGATGCGTTCGGAAAGACACCCGATGAACCCGTTCTTCAGCACGCCGATGAATGCCTCGTTTGGCGCCAGGTTGGCGAAGGTCACGTCGTTCGCATCGGGGCTTCGCTCGAGCAGGTAGATGGCGTCGAGTTGCATGCCTTCGCGACACGCCGTGCGCACTTCGTACCGGATCTTGTCGCCGTCGCCAAGTGGCGATGCCGTGTCGCCGAAATGTGTCGCGCTGGTACGTGTCAATCGGATGGCGGATGGCCCCGGATGACACTTCACCCCTTGCTGGTCGAAGGTCAGCACGAGTACATCGTCGCTGAGGAAGCGAAAGCCGTCGGCGACCAGTTTGCGTACCAGCGTGCTCTTCCCGGTGCCGCTCTTGCCGCAGATGGCGAAGGCGCGCCCCGTATCGTCCGCGACCGCGGCCGCGTGCAGCGCCAGGGCGCCGGATTGCTCACGCCAAAGCGACAGCACCGAATTGAGGAGCACCGCGCAGGCTTGGTGTGGACACGTACCGTCGCACCGTTGCAATACGATGCGGCTGGGCGATACCAGGAATCGACCGCAGCCAGCGACCCTGAGGTCGAGCCGGTCGCCGAGGCGGTGCAGCGTCACGCGGGGGCGTCCGGCTTCGTGAAACGGACTCTCATAGCAGCACTGCATGCCGGCGAACGGCGTATCCAGGGGATCGCCGGGCACGTCGCAGAGCTCGAACTCGAGGTCGACGGCCCGGCCCCGGACCGCCTGCCCGGCCAACGGCAGCGGCACGTTGCTGGCGATGCGGCAGCCATAAATCGAATAAACGTGGTCGGGGGGCATGGGTGTCGGGCCTAGAAATAGCGTCGTAGCCAGTCTTCGATGGTCAGTAGCCCGAGAAAGTGCGGCGGCATCGGCGCTTGTGGATGCTGCAGCCAGTCGTCGACCGCGGATTGATAGCCCCGCGCGTCGATCCAGCCGGCATCCGCCATGCGGGTGTCGCGCGTCAATGCCCGAATCCGCTCGGGGTGTCGTCGAAGCGCGCGCGAAAAGTGGTTGTTGAACAATGCCTTCGGACGCCCGGTGACCGTGCCTGGCAGATGGTCTTGCAGCGCGTCGCGGAACAATCGTTTGGATTGTCCGCCGCCGGCAAGCTGCTCGGTCGTCATCGCGGCGACAAGCGATTGTATGCGTCGGTCGAGCAACGGGTAGCGGTAGGCGACGCGGGTCGCGAGGGACAGCCCGGTTCGCGCCTGGAGCAGGAAGTCGAGATTGGGGTTCAATAGTCGTGCACGATGTTGCCAGCGTCCGGGAAGACAACGCCGGGACGGATTCACCTGGCGGGATGCACAAAGCTGCCTCGCGCGCCTCTTCATCGATGTCGTGGCCACGGAAACCGGCGCGCAATGGGCGGCGCGAACGAGGGGTCGTCCCGCGCGTAATACCAGGCGTAACGCCGACAGGAGCGGTATACGCGCAGGCCTTTGGGTCCGCGTTGCGAGCGCGTGGGCGTCGCGGTACGCGGTTCGCCATCGTCCGCGCACCAGGTTGTCGGCGATGGCGCATTCCGGTTTGCAGAACAGGTGGTCGCCACCGTCACCGGTAAACAACGTGTCGAAGCCGCGCGAGCGAGCCACCTGGTGTATTCGCGCGTTCAGCAAATGGTGAGCGTAGACGGGGTAGCCCGGACCGAAACACAACCGTCGTTCCGGGTCGAACAACGAAGCGGCCGGATAGTCGATGGTTATGGAAGTCAGGCCAAGGTGCCGGGCGCTGGTCTGAGCGCACTTGACCTCGTCCTGGTCCCGGTGATCGATTGGCCGAGTGCTCAGGGCGACCGGTTTCTTTCCGCTGCCGCGACCCAGCGCCCAGGCCACCACCGCGGAGTCGAGACCGCCACTGAGCAGGATCGAGGGCGTTGCACCGTCGGCATAGCCTTCGCAGACCTCGGTCAGCACGGAGGCGAAAGCGGCGTCTATCTCGCTGGTCGCAATCCTTGACGTTTCGACGTCAAGCGGGTGCCAGTATCGCCGCGCCTGCATGCCGGCTGGGCCGAATATCGCGCAGGTGGCGGGCGCGATCCGCCTGATGTCGCTGAAATAGGTCTCCCCGGGCATCGGACCGAGCCCGCACAGCAGCAGGACGACGGAATCGGCGTTGATTCGACTGGCATCGGGAGGCCGGTCGTGGAGCAGCGATTCGATATCGAAGGAGAACGACAGCGCATCGGCATCCTCGCGATAATGAATGCCGACGCTGCCGACGGGATCGGTCACCGCCACCAGCTCGTGGCAGCGGTGATCCTGCAACAGCAGGGCGAACTGGCCCTCGACAAGGGACCAGGCGGACACGCCAAGCACCTGGTAGGCGCGCGCCGCCAACGCGCCGTCATCGAGCGGATCGCGAACGCACAGCCGCCGATGTACAACCTCGCGGTTCGCAATGCTCCCGAACCAGGCAAGGCATTCGACGGGTTCGCCATCCGGCGCCAGCGCGTGGTCGCCCGATCGCTGTTTGGCAATCCGCGTCACGCGACACATGTTCGCCTCCGACAGTCCGCTCGTCGAGCGTATCAACCCGTACCTGTCGATGCGAAGACGTTGGGAATGATGCCGCCCGTCTCGACCTGTCCGATGGGCTCACCGAAGGTGAGCTCGACAAGAGTCCCATGGCGGGTCACGCGAGGCGTCCTGTACGGACGACGTTCGGCACAATCACTTCCATGCCGGTTCCCTATCGAAGCTGCGGGATCGTTCCTGCCTGCTGTAGGGATCGATTGCCTCTCGTTCAACGCTGTTTTCATCGTGACGCTCCGTGTCTGGTGGGTCCTTGGTTCAAGGCCGTCGTGCCAACACCGATACGCTGATTCCAAGGATCGCGTCGAGGGGTATTGGCTTGCCAGTTCCTGTCGTGTCAGGTATCTCCCTGGTTGTCGCCGACGCAGGAGTCATGCTCTCTTTCGTGTTCATGCTAGTCAGCCGTGACCATGCTTTCCGCCGTGACCGTGCTTTCCGCCGTGACCGTGCTTTCCGCCGTGACCATGCTTTCCGCCGTGACCATGCTTTCCGCCGTGACCATGCTTTCCGCCGTGACCATGCTTTCCGCCGTCACCGTGCTTTCCGCCGTCACCGTGCTTTCCGCCGTCACCGTGCTTTCCGCCGTCGTTCCCGTCCTGCGACTTTCCAGGACACGCACACAAGGGACCGCCCGTCCGACTATGGCCTTCCACGACCCGAAAATCGCCGAACTGCATACCGGGCCCGATGGGCATGGAGCAACTGGTGTGGATACGGGCCGCGCGCTCACCGTTGAGGTAGACGTTGATCTCGGTACCGAGGGTTCCCTGGTTGTCGAAGTTCCTGCCGGTTCCGTCCAGTACGATCGTGTCGCCGCTCGACAGGATTCCAGAGTAAATCACCGCATTGTCGTGCTTGCTGGTGACGTAGACGTCGGCGTGGTCGAGGTCGCCCTCGTAGGCCAGGACGAGGCGCACCACCTTGCCCTCGCAACCGCATTCTTCATCGGGCGGTTCCTGCCCGATCACGGGTGAAGACGGGCACGCAGCGTTGGCGTCGGTCATGCAGACGTAGTCGTTGAGGAACCGGAATGCGGAATGATTGGACAGGTCCAGTCCGCTGACCTCAAGCCGCCATGCGCCTACCGGCAGGCCGTCCACGGCGTTCGCGTCCGCCACGGATGGAACGGGTTCGCTGCCCGCGCCAACGCGAAACTGTTCCCACTCCTTGTTCCCCGACGGGTTGTCGTTCACGAAGACTTGTCCGTCCGGCGCGATCACGTTGTAGGTGACCGACGGCGACACTTCGATACCACCGGCCGAGATGTCATCGGGCGGATCGCCGGTGGCAAACATTTCGCCGCCCGGGCCGCTGGTGCCGGGTGCACAGGCCACGCCGGAAATCGCGATTCCTTCGACGTTGACGTTCGAACCCGCCGCCCACGGCGGCAGCACGTCATCGGGCGTATTGGGATCGTTGCTGTCGTAGGCAAGGTCGCAGTCGAAGGCGCCGTAGTCGAGGTCTCCGTCCCAGGCCGCGAAGAAGGAGCCTTCCTCGCCGGTCAGCGGGTCGACGCTGAACGGCTCGTTCACGTCGAGGTGAAAAACCGGCGCGCCGTCGTAGGTGCGCGTGGAGAGGTCCGGAAAGTCCGGGAAAATGATGAAGAGCTCTTCCGAGCTGAACACCGGCTCGATGGCGAACAACTGCGGCTGGATGATGACCCAGGCGTCGTCCACGTTGCTCGTGCGCACCTTGAACGAGTTGGAAACGTCGGGGACCGCGCGGTCCGGATTGCGAATGACGAGCCGATAGAACCCATAGCCGCTGCCGCCCGGATCACGCGCGGCATCCTCGACCGTCACGTCGACGTCGGTCCAGGCGTTGTTCGCCATGTCCAGGCCGTTGAACGTCGCGACCTCGGTCATGGCGGCGCCGTCGAACGTCGGGTCGGCGTAGAGAACGTAGTCCATCGGCAGGTTGCCGTCGTCCCACAGGCCGCCGGTGTCGCCGTCGAACACGCCGAACGTGAACGCGTCAACGCCGGGGTTGACGATGAGGCTCAGTTCGATGACATCGTTGGAAAGCTTCTCCTGCCCGGAGCCGGACAGGTTCAGCAGTTTGGCGTCGGTCGTGTCGCACGACGGCAGGCAGGCGGTGGACTGTCCTGCGGCCTGGCCGGTACAGGCGACCAGCGAGAGGCACAGCGCCGCACGCACCAGCGCCGGTCGCAACCCTTGCGCTTCCATAGTTAGCACCCCTTCCGGGAAGGCCCGGATTCCATGTTTCCCTGTGCGCGTCTTTGGCAGACGCTGAACCTTGCGTGCGTCCCGTGGATTGGGTCCCCGGGCAATACACGTCTCGACCGCCCGTCATGCGCCGATACGAGTGCAGACGTCGGTTCGGCGCTTCGATTGACTGCCCCGACTGAACTTGCTCAGTGGGTATCAGACGGTCTGGCGCGGGGATACTACCCAGTCACCTGCCGTTTGGCAATGCAAATTGTGCATAACTCGGACGAGCCAAAGCCTCAGGCCTTGAGGCGCACGTTCGCCGGATCATGGACGCACTCTGCCCGTACCGTGGCCGCCCGCCGCTGCCCAAGCAGTTCGACCTCGAACGCGGAGCCCGCGGCCCCGTGCTCGACCTCGACATAGGCAAAGCCGAGGCTGTGCCCGGTGTGGTGCCCGAATCCTCCCGAGGTCGTGACGCCGATCGGTTTCTTGCCGACGAATACCGGCTCGCCGCCGGCCACGTCGGAATCGCCGGGCTCGATTTCGAAGTAGACGCAGCGAATCGCCGCGCCCGCCGATTCGGCGGCGAGCGTGGCTTCCCGACCGCTAAAGTCCGGTTTCGCCTGAGAGAAAAATCGCATCATGTCGGCCTCCACGAGGGTGATCTCGTTGGTCAGCTCGGCGCCCCAGCCCTTGTACGCCTTTTCCATGCGCAGCGAGTTCACGGCGTAGGTGCCGAAGTTGGCCATGCCGTGATCGGCGCCGGCCGACCAGACCGCGTCGTACAGGTCAGCCAGGCGCGCCATGGGACAGTGGAGTTCCCAGCCGAGCTCGCCGACGTAGTTCACCCTGAGGGCGCGCAGGCCGATGCCGGCGAGTTCGATCTCGCGACCGGTGAGCCAGGGAAAGGCGTCGTTGTCGAGCGACGTGTCGGTCAGCGGCGCGAGCACGTCGCGCGCGCGCGGACCGGCCACCACCAGCACGCCGATGGCGTCGGTGACGTTGGATACGGTCACGTCCTCGCCGTCGCGTACCGCGTGGCGCAGGATGTCCAGGTCGCGATCCTCGGCGGCCGCGCCGGACAGCACGTAGAAGCGATCGGCGCCCAGCCGGGTGATCGTGGACTCGCCCTGGATGCGGCCGTTGGGCGACAGATAGTGAGCGAGCACGATGCCACCGTCGTGTCGCGCCATGCGGTTGGCCGTGACGCGATCGAGCAGTGCATGGGCATCGCGCCCGGCAACCTCGAACTTGGCGAAGCTCGACAGGTCGAGCACGCCGACGCGCTCGCGCACCGCGCGGCATTCGTCGGCCACCAAAGCGAACACGTTGTTGTGGCGAAAGCCCGGTTGCTCCTCGCGGCCGTCGGTGGAGAACCACTTGGGGCGTTCCCAGCCATTGGCCTCGGTGTGCACGCCGCCGGCCGACTCGAGCTTCGCGAACAGCGGCGTCGTGCGCGCGCCGCGCGCGGCGGGACGCTCCTCGCCCGGCAGGTGCAGGGCGTACATGTGTTCGTAGTCCTGTCTCGACTTGGCGTGCGTGTACTCGCCCGGCGCGTAGCGTCCGAAGCGGCGCGGATCGAGTCCGGCCATGTTGATCTCGCTGTCGCCGTGGACCATCCACTGCGCGAGGTACTTGCCGCAGCCGGCACCGGCCGCGATGCCGATGGAGGCGCCGTTGCAGTGCCAGAAGTTGCGAAGGCCCGCGGCCGGGCCGAGCAGCGGATTGCTGTCCGGCGTGTGCGGAATGGCGCCGCAGACCACGCGCTTGATGCCGAGCTCGCGCCAGATGGGCATGCGTTCCATGACGCGCTCGACGTACGGCGCGATGTTGTCGAAGGGCGCGTCGAACAGCTCGTTCTCGGAATCCCACTCGGGCCAGCCGCCTCGATGGGTCCAGCATTCGAGCGAATTGGCGGTCTCGTAGATGCCGATCAGACCCGATTTCTGTTCCTGGCGATAGTAGGCCGAGGGGTACGGGTCGCGCATGACCGGCATTTCCTCCTCGCGCTCCAGGAACTCGGGCACGGTGTCGGTGACGAGGTACGTGTGCATCATGTTCGTGATCGGCACGTCGGTGCCGACCATCTGGCTCACCTGCCGCGCATAGCAGCCGGCCGCGTTCACCACCATCTCGCACACCACGGTGCCCTGCTCGGTGACCACCGCCCATTCGCCCGACGGTCGCGGTTCGATGTCCAGTACGCGGTTGCGGGTTACGATGGTGACGCCCATGTTGCGCGCGCCGCGCGCCAGCGCATTGCAGCAGCCGGCCGGGTCGACGTGGCCGTCACCCGTGGTCCAGGCGCCGGCGAGTACACCGTCGGTGTTCACGAACGGATTGATCTCGCGGATCTTGGCGGGGTCGATGATCTCGCAGTCGAAGCCGATCAGCTTGCCCACCGCGGCGACGCGATGGAACCACTCCACCTCGGCCGGCTTGGTGGCGAAGCGGATGCCGCCGGCCCCGTGCCAGCTCACGTACTGGCCGGTGATCGACTCCAGTCGCGGATAAAGCCGGTTGCCGTAGTCGTGGATCTTCGCCATGTTGTAGTCGGCGATGAAGCTTGGGCACTGGCCGGCGGCGTGCCAGGTGGAGCCGGAGGTGAGATCGCCCTTCTCGATGAGCAGGCAGTCGGTCAGACCTTCCTCGGCGAGGTGATAGGCGAGGGCGGTGCCCATCATGCCGCCGCCGATGATGACGACGCGTGCCTGGGTTTGCATGAAATGCGGTCCTCCTTCGTTGGGTTCCGATCGGTGCCGGCGCATTGCCTGCTCGCGGGGGGCGGCGATCCCGCTGCCGGTATCGAATTCCCCCGTGGCAACGGCGTGCCGCATGTCGCCTGGTCGCCATTTTATCGGGAATCGCCGCGATCACGCCGCCGGCCGCGGTGGACAAAGTGGCCGTCAGCGACACCGGCTGCCCATTTCGCGTCAATCCATCGCCGAGGTGCGGTGGCGGCGGCGTACGAGCGCCAATTGAAAACCGTCCGGCGGCGCGATACGCTGCGCCATGAGTGTCACCGCCCCACCGGAGGCAGCCATGACCCACGCAATGGCACCCGCCAGGCTCGACGATGCCGCCCTCGACGAACTCAGGCACCTGGAAGAGGAGATGGGCACCGTGCTGGTCGCCCTGAATCCCGCCCCCACCCTGGCCGAGTTGAGCGACGACAAGCTCGAACGGCTGCGCCAGGCCGAATCGCGGCTCGGCGTCGTCATGGTGGCCTACGACGCCTGAGTCCGCCGGCGGCGATGGTCTGAGCGCGATCGCCTGAAGGCCTGTTTCGTTTCCGGCGACGTCCCCGTGACCGCGCCTGCAGGCTGCCTGTGCCGACGCGTTTGCCTGCGCGAACGACGAGGCAATCCTGCTATGCTTCGCGCGTTCAACGCACGGGGAATGCGACATGCAGACCTTCGACATCAATCGCTACACGCCGCCGGTGATCACCGACGAGGAATCGCTGGTGCAATGGCTCCGCGAGACGCACATCGACGAGGTCGAATGCCTCTTGCCGGATGTCAACGGGGTCATGCGCGGCAAGATCGTGCCGCGCGGCGAGTTCATCTCCGCGCTCGCCAACGACGGCCTGCGGGTACCCGAGACCGCGCTCATCCAGTCGGTGACGGGCGAGAGCGACAGCAACAGCCGGGTCGCCGCGGAAGTGGATCTCGATATATTCATGGCGCCGGATCCCGCCACGGTCCAGATCGTTCCCTGGTACGAATGCCCGACCGCGCAGGTCATTTGCGACGCCCGCGACAAGCGCGGCGACCTCGTCGACTTCGCGCCGCGCTCGGTGCTCAAGCGCGTGCTCGCGGCCTACGCCGCGCGCGGTGAGAAGCCCATCGTCGCGCCCGAGCTCGAGTTCTACCTGGTGGAGAAGAACCTCGATCCGGACCTGCCGCTCGGCGTGCCGCTCGGACTTTCGGGCCGCCGCGAGGCCGGCCGCCAGGCCTACGGCATCGAGGCGGCCAACGAGTACGACGCCGTGGTCAACCTCATTTACGACTACTGCGACGCCTGCAGCATCCACATCGGCACCATGGCCCACGAGGCAGGTCCGGCCCAGCTGGAGATCAACTTTCGCCATGGCGATCCAATGTCCATCGCCGACCAGGTGTTCCTGTTCAAGCGCGTGGTGCGCAAGGCGGCGCTGCGCTACGACATGTACGCGACGTTCATGGCCCAGCCGCACGAGAGCGAGCCCGGCTCCGCCATGCACATCCACCAGTCCGTGGTCGAGGCAGCCAGCGGCAGGAACATCTTCTCCAACCCTGACGGCTCTGATCGGGACGTCCTGCTGCACTACGTCGCCGGGCTGCAGACCTACGTCGAAGCCGCCACCGCGC
The DNA here is from genome assembly GCA_030429125.1 of Gammaproteobacteria bacterium. Lineage (GTDB taxonomy): Bacteria > Pseudomonadota > Gammaproteobacteria > Arenicellales > CAJQKF01 > BQJD01. Next base: position 22,604 of record JAUIDF010000013.1, read on the forward strand.
TGTTCTGTCCCAACGTCAATTCCTTCAGGCGCATGCGCCTGGAATCCGACGCGCCGATCAACCTGCACTGGGGCCGCGACAACCGCACCTGCGGCCTGCGTATCCCCGACTCCGGCCCCGAGGCGCGACGGGTGGAGAACCGCATCGGCGGCGCCGACGCCAATCCCTACATCGCCATGGCGGCGACGCTGGCCTGCGGCCTGCTCGGCATGACCGACGGCCGCCAGCCGGGTCCGGTGACCGAGGGCGACGCCCACGAGCTCGAGTTCACCCTGCCCCGCCACCTGCCCGAGGCGCTGCGCATGCTGGACGAATGCGAGCCGCTGCGCGCCGCGCTCGGCGAGCGCTTCGTCGACGCCTTCGTCGAGGTCAAGAACCTGGAGCTGGCCAAGTACAACCAGGTGGTGAGTTCCTGGGAGCGCAATTTTCTCCTGCTGAGCATTTGACCCGGGCACGGTTGGCCGTGCGCGCCCGCGGTCGCGGTCGGAATACTCGGCGACGTTCGGTGACAACCGCGACCGATGCGCGAGCGCGTATGGTCTGTTGCCGGACATAGCAGGAGCGAGCCGCATGAGACGCGAACGCCTGACGGTCGGCATCGCCCAGGTCGACTGCGTGCTGGGCGACCTGCGCGCCAACGTCGACACGCACCTCGAGTACATCGACAGGGCCCGCGCCGGGGGCGTCGCCCTGCTCCTGTTCCCGGAGCTCTCCCTGACCGGCTATCGCCTCGGCGCCGACATCCTGCGCGTGGCGCTGTCGCGCGACGATCCGCTGGTGCTGGAACTGGCGCGTGCCGCGGGCGACATGACCATCGTCGTCGGCCTGGTCGAGGAGGGGCCGGCCGCGCAGTACTATAACGGCGCCCTGGTGCTGCGCGACGGCCAGGTCGTGTTCGAGCACCGCAAGCTCAACCTGCCGACCTACGGCAACCTCGAGGAAGGCAAGCTGTTCGCCCAGGGCAGTTACGTCGAGGTCCTTCGCGACGATTCGCCCTGGACGTTGTCCACGCTCATCTGCGCCGACCTGTGGAACCCGGCCCTGGTGCACCTGGCCATGGTCAATGGCGCCACGCTGCTGCTCGCGCCGATCAACTCGGCGGAGCAGTCGAGCGAGTTCTCCGACCCGTCGAGCTGGAAGCTGGCGGTGGACTTCTACGCCACGATGTACGGCATGCCGGTACTGATGGCCAACCGCGTCGGCGTCGAGCGCGGCGCGCGGTTCTGGGGCGGATCGCGGATACTCGACCCCTTTGGCCGCACGGTGGCCGAGGCCGGCGACGAGGCCGCGCTGATCACCGCGACGCTCGACTACGACGACGTGCGCCGCGCGCGCTTCGCCCTGCCGACGGTGCGTGATTCCAACCTCAACCTCGTGCGCCGCGAGATCGACCGCCTCTCGCAGCAGGTCGGCATTCCCGAGTTCGTGCGCCGATAGCGCCGCGCGGTGGCGGTGTGTCGCCTCCGGCCCAGCCGTTTTCTCCGTCACCGTGGCGCAGACATCGTCCCCGGTCGTTGATTTCCCGCCGGGCGGCGCCCAGACTTGAGTCCAGGACGCGTGTCGCGTGCCACATTCACCGCCACCAGGGTCATGCCCCGGGGATAGTCATCATGGACGCCAAGGTCCGCCCGCTCGGCCTCGACGAGCTCGACATTCGCAATCCGTTTCTCGACGTCCTGCCGGGCGACGACGGTCCCAACCAGGTGCGCCAGACGCCCGGCGCGTGTTACAGCCGCGTGGCGCCGCGCCGCGCGAAATCGCCGACCCTGGTGGCCGCGTCCAACGAGATGCTCGAGGCCCTGGAGCTCGATCCCGCGGTGGCGAAGACCCCCGCCTTCGCCGAGGTGTTCGCCGGCAACCGGCTGCTCGACGGCATGGACCCCCATGCCGCCTGCTACGGCGGCCACCAGTTCGGCCACTGGGCCGGTCAGCTCGGCGACGGGCGCGCCATCAATCTCGGCGAGGTGGCGACGCGCGCGGGCGACCACTACATGCTGCAGCTCAAGGGCGCCGGCCAGACCCCCTACTCCCGAATGGCCGACGGGCTCGCGGTGCTGCGCTCGTCGGTGCGCGAGTTCCTGTGCAGCGAGGCCATGCACCACCTCGGCATTCCCACCACGCGCGCACTGTCGCTGGTGGTCACCGGCGAGGGCGTGGTGCGCGACATGTTCTACGATGGCCACCCGCGCACCGAGCCCGGCGCGGTGGTGTGCCGCGTCGCGCCGAGCTTCCTTAGATTCGGCAACTTCGAGATCCATGCCGCTCGCGGCGAGACGGAGATACTCAGGGCGCTCGCCGACTACGCCATCGTCACCGAGTTTCCCGAACTGGGCGATCCGCGCGAATCCGCCGACCCCGCCGCCATCTATGCCGACTGGTTCGAGGAAATCTGCCGGCGCACGGCTGACCTCGTCGTCGACTGGATGCGGGTCGGCTTCGTCCACGGCGTGATGAACACCGACAACCTGTCCATTCTCGGCCTCACCATCGACTACGGCCCCTATGGCTGGCTGGAGGACTACGACCCGCAGTGGACGCCCAACACCACCGACGCCTCGGGGCGTCGTTATGCCTACGGCAACCAGCCGCGCATTGCCATGTGGAACCTGAGCCAGCTGGCCAACGCCATCCATCCATTGATCGGCCGCACCGAGCCCCTGGAGTCCGCGCTCGAAGGCTATGCGACGCGATTCAACGAACGCTTCCTCTCGGCGATGGCCGCCAAGCTGGGCCTGGCCGAACTGGCCGAGGGCGACCAGGCACTGATCGAGGAAACCCAGCGCCTGCTGGGCGCGATCGAGACCGACATGACGCTCTTTTATCGTCATCTGGCCGACCTCGACAGTGAGTCCGACCCCGCCGAGGTGCTCGCGCCTGCCTTCTACCGCGAGGACCAGATGACGGACGACTACCTCGCGCGACTGCGCCGCTGGGTCGACGACTACCGCGCGCGCCTTGCACGCGACGGGCGCGACCACGCATCGCGCCACGCGGCCATGAACCGGGTCAATCCGAAGTTCGTGATGCGCAACTACCTCGCCCAGCTCGCCATCGACGACGCCGAGCAGGGCGACTACGCGGCGGTCAACACGCTGCTGGACGTGATGCGCCGGCCCTACGACGAACAACCGGGCCGCGAGACCTGGGCCGCGCGTCGTCCGGAGTGGGCCCGCCATCGCGCCGGCTGCTCGATGCTGTCGTGCAGTTCGTGACAGCCGGCAGACCGGCGCGAGGCTGACATCGCGCCGCGAAGCCTCACGCTGCCCGGTTGCCGCGGCACTTGAACGAGCGTCGCGCGTCCGGCCCGCGTTGAGCAGCCGGTCGAGAACGCCGACCTAAAACGTCCACTGACAATCGAAAAGATGCGACCGGTAGTGGGCGAAGCGTGATTTCATCGTAAGAAAATCGCAAGTTCTTTCATTGCGGACAGTTTGAGCCGGTTCGCATGGAAACGAAGTGGCGGGGTGCTTGCGGGAATCCGTTTGGCATGGCTGCGTCGACGCGCCAGTAAAAACAACAACTAAAGGGGTTCAACAACCGGAATCGACGAATGTTCGACAGGGATGTCGGGGCAAGACAAGCCGCGATTCTGCTGTCGCGCGACAAGTTGCAATTCTTTACGACGCGTGGCTATGATCACCGTGCCAGTCGAGCCTAACGACGATGCGACATCGTTCGCTGCATCCCGCGATCACGGCACGATGCAAACACGGACAGTCATTGGATTCTCAATCGAAGGGATTTCGAACAGTGCTGAGCATTGCACAACACCCCGCCAACATTTCAGCCACGCTATTCGGCGTCGCGTTCATCGTATTCATCGCCTGGTACCCGGACTATTCGCAACACGACGCGGCACCGGGAATCGATAAAGGAATCCCGGAAGTGTCGCAGCGCCGGTCGAGCCAGGCGTTGACGACCGAGACAGCGGCCTTGTCCGATCGTATCGATCGGCTCGAGACGAAGACCAGTCGGCTGCGGGACCAGATTCGGCATCTCGATCCGGTCAACGCGCCGTCGATCCAGTCCCTCGGGACCGTCGAAGCCATCGAGCGCCGGGCGCTGCTGGACCCCGGTCCGTCCCCGCTGGAACGTGCGCGCCACGACAATCGCACGCCGTCCGGCATGTCGGCACGAGCCCTGCGGGCACATACGCAGGAAACGGGCATCGATTCGAAACGAATCGAGGCGCTCATGCAGCGGGCGCAATAAATTCAGGGAAGCCAGGAAACAAGACTCATGAGCGTTGCACAGGGACACCGCGAGCGGTCGCGGTTCGACCAGGAACGTCCGGTCGCATGGATCTATAAACTACTGATAATCAATATCATTATCGCCGTGATACCCGCGATCCCGGCCCACGCCCAGGCCGGGACTGCCGACAAGGCGACGTTACTCGCGAACATCGAAGGCGCCTGTCCCGGCGCGTGGGAAGCGGTGGACGCCGGCTTCATCGGTGGCGCCGACACCGTTGCCGATGCGTGGCAGGGCAATGCGGCCGACCGCGATGCGTTCATCGCCTACCTGCAGGCCGAGATGGCGAACGAGTCGCTCACCGCAGAAGAACTCGAAGCCATGGCATCTGACCCGATGGCCGTCGTCGCCGAGTGCAGCTACCAGAAGCTGCAATTCATGCGGCTCATGGCGCTGCAGGCAGCCGACGTCACGCGAACGGGTGAGTTATCGACGGGTGCGGGCACAGACTCGCCCGCCCTGCCGGATGGCAGGAGTCAGGCATATGCCGCCGCGTCGTGCGAGTTTATCGGCAGCGCGTACCCCAGCTCACCGTCGGGTATGTACTGGGTCGACGAGGACGGTGGAGATACAGCCAACGCTACAGAGCGGTTATGTGTACTCGGATTTCCGGTCGCAGTCGAGGCCGAGGCAATGGAGACCAGGACGATCGGTGGTGCAAGTGGCGAGGGTTGGAATATCTGGTCCGAAGGATACATCGAGCAATCGATTCCATTCGCCGAAGCCGGTACCTACCTCGTTGAGGTCATTACACGTGGGTCGATGGCAGGCGGGGGATGGCCGAATATGGAGGTCCGGGTAGATCAGGTGGTGCAACATTCCCACACCGTCAACTGGGAGAACTGGGCGTCTCACTTTGTCCATATCGATGTCGACACAGGTGATCATGCAATTGCCATCGCCTTTACGAACGACTTCTATGAATGGCCGAACGACAGGAATCTCTATATAGACAAGGTAGTGATCCACCACGGGGTTGCCGATGGGTCAGCACAGGAATCTGCCGGGTCATCGTGCAAACAGATCATCGAACACTATCCGGGGCTTCTCAGTGGCGTGTACTGGGTCGACGTTAATGGCGCGGAGTCTTCAGACGGCTTCCGGGTGTACTGTGACATGGAAGCCGAGGGTGGTGGCTGGACACTGG
>JAUIDF010000293.1 GCA_030429125.1 Gammaproteobacteria bacterium
CGTAGATCAGCTGCGCCAGGTCCTCGATCGAGTAGATGTCGTGGTGCGGCGGCGGCGAGATCAGTCCGACGCCGGGCGTCGAATGGCGCACGCGGGCAATCCACTCGTCGACCTTGTGTCCGGGCAGCTGGCCGCCCTCGCCGGGCTTGGCGCCCTGGGCCATCTTGATCTGGATGTCGTCCGCGTTGACCAGGTACTCGGCATGCACGCCGAATCGGCCCGAGGCGATCTGTTTCACCTTCGAGCGCATCGAGTCGCCGTTGGGCAGCGGCTTGTATCGCTCCGCCTCTTCCCCGCCCTCGCCGGTGTTCGAGCGCCCGCCGAGCCGGTTCATGGCGATGGCGAGCAGCGTGTGCGCCTCCCACGAGATGGAGCCGAAGGACATCGCGCCGGTGGCGAAGCGCTTGACGATCTCGCTCGCCGGCTCGACCTCCTCCAGCGGTACCGGGTCGCGGTCGTACCTGAACTCGAACAGTCCGCGCAGGTTCATGACCCGCTCGCCGGGCTCGTCCATGATGGTGGAGTACGCCTTGAACTGGGCATAGTCGCCGGCACGGATCGCATGCTGCAGCAGCGAGATGGTTTTCGGCGTCCACACGTGCTCTTCGCCGCGCAGTCGAAAGGCCAGCTCGCCGCCGACGTCGAGGGCGTTACGCAGGGTCGGGTCATCGCCGTAGGCGGCGCGGTGCCGGCGCACGGTCTCCTCGGCGATGTGCTCGAGGCCGACCCCCTCCACCGCGGTGGCGGTGCCGGTGAAGTACTTGTCGACGAATGCCGAGGACAGTCCGACAGCATCGAAAATCTGCGCGCCGCAATAGGACTGGTAGGTGGAAATGCCCATCTTGGACATGACCTTCATCATGCCCTTGCTCACGGCCTTGACGAATCGCTTGTGCGCCTCCTCGAGGCTGATTTTCGGTGAGATGCCCGGCAGCAGCTGGGCAATGGTGTCCAGCGCCAGGTAGGGGTTCACCGCCTCGGCGCCGTAACCTGCCAGCAGGCAGAAATCATGGACGCGCCGCGCCTCGCCGGTCTCCACCACGAGACCGACGTCGGTGCGCAGGCCCTCGCGAATCAGGTAGTGGTGCACGGCGCCGGTGGCGAGCAGCGACGGGATGGCGACGTTGTCGGAATCCACGCCACGATCGGAAAGGATAAGGATATTGAACCCGCGTTCCTCGACCAGGCGCTTTGCCTTCTGGCACAGCTTCTCGATGGCTGCCGCCATGCCCTCGGGACCGTTCTTGACCGGGTAGATGAGATCGAGCGTGTAGGTGCGAAAGGTGCTCTCCTCGTAGTCCTCGATGCGCCGTACTTTCTCCAGGTCCACGCTGGAGAGGATCGGCTGGCGCACTTCCAGGCGCTTGTTGCGCCCGCCGCTATCGAGATCGAGCAGGTTCGGTCGCGGCCCGATCAGGGACACGAGCGACATCACCAGCTCCTCGCGAATGGGGTCGATGGGCGGGTTGGTCACCTGGGCGAAGTTCTGCTTGAAGTAGTCGAACAGCATCTTCGGCCGATGCGACAGCACCGCGGGCGGCACGTCACGACCCATCGAACCGACCGGGTCCTGTCCACTCACGGCCATGGGCTTGAGAAAGAAATCCACGTCCTCGCGGCTGTAGCCGAAGGCCTGTTGCCGATCGAGCAGGGTGGCCGGATCGGGCACCATGGCGGCGACTTCCGCCGGCACGTCCTCGAGCTTGATCTGGGTTTCGTCGAGCCACTGCTGGTAGGGCTTGGCCGTGGCCAGCTGTTCCTTGACCTCCTCGTCGTCGATGATGCGTCCCTGCTCGAGATCGATGAGGAACATGCGGCCGGGCTGCAGGCGCCATTTCTTGACGATGCGTTCCTCGGGAATGTCCAGCACGCCCATTTCCGAGGCCATCACCACCGTGTCGTCCGCGGTGATGAGGTAGCGCGCCGGGCGCAGGCCGTTGCGGTCCAGCGTGGCGCCGATCTGGCGGCCGTCGGTGAAAGCCACCGCGGCGGGCCCGTCCCACGGCTCCATCAGCGCCGCGTGGTACTCGTAGAAGGCGCGGCGATGATCGTCCATCAGCGGGTTGTCGAGCCACGCCTCCGGAATCATGAGCATCACGGCATGGGCCAGCGAATAGCCGCCGGCGAGCAGCAGTTCGAGGCAGTTGTCGAACGTGGCCGAGTCCGAGTTGCCGTCGCCGATCAGCGGCCACAGCTTTTCGAGATCGTCGCCCATGAGCTCCGACTTCATGTTGTGGCGCCGCGCGAGCATCCAGTTGATGTTGCCGCGCACGGTGTTGATCTCGCCGTTGTGGCACAGGAAGCGGAACGGCTGCGCCAGCTCCCAGCTCGGGAAGGTATTGGTCGAAAAGCGCTGGTGCACCAGCGCCAGCGCCGACTCCATGCGTTCGTCGTTGAGGTCGAGGTAGTACGCCGGCAGGTTGGAGGCCAGCACCATGCCCTTGTAGAGCAGCGTGCGCGAGGACATCGACGCCACGTAGAACTGCTCGTGTGCCTCCGGTGCGAGGCCGTGAATGCGGAAGTGCGCGCGCTTGCGGATGACGAAGAGCTTGCGCTCGAAAGTGTCGGCGTCGGCGCAGTTCTCCCCGCGCGCGACGATGAACTGGCGGATGATCGGTTCCATCGGCTTGACCGAGAAACCGAGGCAGGCATTGTCGCAGGGCACGTCGCGCCAGCCGACCACGCGTTGGCCCTCTTCCGCGGCCATCTGTTCGAGTGCGAACTCGCACTCCTTGCGGGTCGACTCGACGCGCGGCATGAAGACCATGCCCACCGCGTAATCACCCTCGGCAGGCAGTTCGTAGCCGAGGCGAACGCATTCTTCGCGAATCAGCCGGTCCGGCATCTGGATGAGGATGCCGGCGCCGTCACCGGCCAACGGGTCGGCGCCCACGGCGCCGCGGTGGGTCAGGTTGGCAAGGATTTTCAGTCCGTCCCGGACGATCTTGTGACTCTTGCGATTCTTGATGTCGGCGACGAAGCCGACGCCGCACGAATCGTGTTCGTTCTTCGGGTCGTACAGACCCCTCCTGGACTGGATAGCGGCACCTTGTGTCATTGACGTCCTCATGGCATCCCGCGCAGTCGATCACCCGCTGCGGCGTTCGCTGCATCGGGTGCTGGGCGCGGTGGGCTTTGCGAGATAAACTGCGACGCAGCGGCCGAACACCCCTGCGAATTTTGCGAACCTTGCAAGATAGCGGGAATGTTCAAAATAATCCAGCCCTATCAATGGGATCGCTACTATTGGACTGGTTAATATTGAAGGCATGGAATGCTACGATGCCGTTGAAATTTGCAGCCTGCACGACGCCTGGACGGACGTCGGCCAGATCGCGGCAAATCCCTGATTTTTCGACAATAGACCCTGGGTCGTGACGCTTCGCTATCCGACACTCATCATGCTCATGGCCGTCGCGGCGGTCGCTGCCGCCACGTGGTCGCTCGCCACCGGCACGATCGACATTGCGGCCAGTGAAATCGCCGGTGCCCTCGTCAACCCCGAGGGACGCCACGGCATGGTGATTGCCGAGCTCCGGCTGCCACGCACCCTGGGCGGCTTCGTGGCCGGTGCGCTGCTGGCCTTGACCGGCGTCATTCTCCAGGTGCTGCTGCGCAACCCCCTCGCCGATCCCTACGTGCTCGGCATCTCCGGAGGCGCCGCCGTTGCCGCGCTTGGTGTCATCATGCTGGGCGCCGCCGCATCGGTCGTCATGGTCGCCGCGGCCGGCGGCGCCGCCGTCGCCACCGCCCTGGTGTTCGCCCTCGCCTACGGACGCGGTATCTGGTCGTCGACGCGCCTGCTGCTGACCGGCGTGGTCATGGCGTCCGGCTGGGGGGCATTGATCAGTTTCATGTTGTCGCTGTCCCGCGACCAGCAGCTCTACAGCATGCTGTTCTGGCTGATGGGCGACCTGACCGGCACGCAGCCCGGCGCCGGCAGCCTCACCGTGCTGCTGGCGGGCCTGGTGGTCTGCGCACTGCGCGCCCGCGACATGAATCTGCTGGCGGGCGGCGAGCTTCGCGCCCTGTCTCTCGGCGTGGCCGTCAACCGGCTTCGCGTCACGCTGTTCCTGTGCGCCGCGGCGTTCACGGCGTCGGCCGTCGTGCTCGCCGGCACGATCGGCTTCGTCGGCCTGGTGGTGCCGCACATGATCCGGCTGCTGGCGGGCGGAGACCATCGCGGACTGCTGCCGGCCTCGGCCCTCGCCGGTGGCGCGCTGGTGGTGTTCGCCGATACGGTAGCGCGAACCGCGATCGCACCGCAGCAACTGCCGGTCGGCGTGGTCACCGCCCTGATCGGCGTGCCGATCTTTCTGGTGCTGCT
>JAUIDF010000294.1 GCA_030429125.1 Gammaproteobacteria bacterium
GGTTCGTCGACGTCAACGAGATGCGCGAAACCAACCTGAGGTACCGGGACAAGGATGCGCCCACCAACGTGCTGTCCTTCGTCTTCGAGGACCCGCCGTCGATGACGACGCGAATTCTCGGCGACATCCTCGTCTGCCCCGAAGTGGTGCATGCCGAGGCCGCGGCGCGGGAGATTCGAAGCGACGCTCACTACGCCCACATGATCGTCCATGGCGCCTTGCACCTGGTCGGCTTCGACCACGAGAGCGAGGAACAGGCCGTCGAGATGGAAAAGATCGAAATCGAGATCCTGGGTGCGCTCGGGTACGATAGCCCGTACTGAACGGCACAGCCTCCCTTCTTTATTCATGAACGGCAACGGACAAACTCCGCTCGACAGGATTTCCCGCCTCTACCGGCAGGTAACGGGGCGCGGCCTCACGCGCGAGGACCTGTTCGGCGTGCTGGACCGGGCGCAACGACAGGGCCTGTTCGAGCAGGACACGCTCGACACCATCGAACGCGTGGTGCAGGTGTCGGAGCTTCGCGTGCGCGACATCATGATTCCCCGCGCGCGCATGGTGGTGATCAGCAAAGCCCAGACACCGGAGGAGATCCTGCCGCTCGTGATCGGGTCTGCCCACTCGCGCTTCCCCGTGGTCGACAGCGATCGCGACCGGGTCATCGGCGTGCTCCTGGCCAAGGATCTGCTGCGTTTCTTCCAGGACCCCGACGAGTCATTTTCCTGGAAGGACATGTTGCGCCCCGCGGTCCTGGTGCCCGAGAGCAAGCGGCTCAATGTCCTGCTGGTTGAATTTCGCGCCAGCCGAAATCACATGGCCATCGTCGTGGACGAGTACGGCGGCACCGCGGGCCTGGTTACCATCGAGGACGTACTCGAACAAATCGTCGGCGAGATCGAGGACGAGCACGATATCGACGAAGAGGCGGGCATGGTCATGCGCCGCGGCGACAACGAGTTCGTGGTCAAGGCGGTCATCGAGCTCGAGGACTTCAACGAGATGCTCGGCACCCAGCTGGACGAAGACGAATACCACACGCTGGGCGGCGCCGTGGTGAGCCGGTTCGAACGCGTACCGCAGCGCGGCGAGAAAATCCGTTTCGAGGGCCTGGAGTTCGAGGTGTTGAACGCAGACAGTCGTCGCGTGCACCTGATTCGCGTACGACGCCTGCCCGGCGCTGCGGCGCAGGACGAGCCGCGCGCTCAGTGAAGCGGGGCCTCGCGCGTTTCCCCGTCGTCCAGGCGATGGCGGCGGGCGCGCTCGCACCCGTGGCCTTCGCCCCGTTCGGCTGGTGGTTTGTCGCGCCGCTGGCGCTCGGCTGGTTTTTCGCCCTCCTGCCCGGATCGTCGGCGCGACGCCGGGCGCTTCTCGGCTTCGCGTTCGGCGTCGGTCTGTTCGGGGTCGGCGTGTCCTGGGTCTACATCAGCCTGCACACGTTCGGCGACATGCCGGTGCCCCTGGCGGTGGCGTGCGTTGCCGGCTTCGTGGCGGTGCTCGCCCTGTACCCCGCCCTGGCAGCGTGGGCCGGCGGGCTGTTCGTCGCCGCCTCGACGACCACTCGACTGCTCGTCGTCATTCCGGCCCTGTGGGTCCTGTTCGAGTTTGCGCGCAACCATCTCTTTACCGGTTTTTCCTGGCTGCAAAGCGGCTACAGCCAGGTGGGTACGCCGATGGCCGCGCTGGGCACGCTCGTCGGCATTCACGGCGTCAGCCTGGCGACGGCATGCCTGGCCGGGCTCGTCGCCTGCGCCTTGCGCGGTGCCGGTGGACATCGCCTGGCATGGCTCGTCCTCCTGCTCGTTCCATACGCGGCGGGATTCGCCGTGTCGCGCCTCGAGTGGACGGAGCCGGCGGGCGAGCCGGTCGCGGCGGCGATGGTCCAGGGCAACGTGCCGTTATCGACCAAGTGGAACGCATCGGCCGCCAACCGGGTGGCGCAACGCTATCTCGAGTTGAGTCGCGACGCGGGAGAGGTGGATTTCATCCTCTGGCCCGAGTCGCCGCTGCCGTACTTCATCGACCAGATGGGGCCCCGATTCTACGACGAGGTCCTGGCCCTGCCGGCACCGCTGCTCGCCGGGTTCCTGGAACGCCGGCCAACGGGCGATCGTGGCTTTTCCTATCACAACAGCGCGGTGTTGTTCGCCGAACCGGTGCACATATACCGCAAGCGCCACCTGGTGCCTTTCGGGGAGTACACCCCGTTGCCGTGGCTGTTCGAGCCGCTGGTGGCCTTCTTCGATGTGCCCATGTCCGTGCTGACCCCCTGGGTTGAACCGCAGACGGCCATGCCCATCGCCGGCCGCATGGCCGGGGTGACGATCTGTTACGAAGACGCCTTTCCCGGTGACGTGCGCCGGTTCGCTGCCGAATCGCATTTCCTGGTGAACATCACCGAGGACGCCTGGTTCGGCGATTCGCTGGCCTCGCACCAGCGGTTGCAGATGGCGCAGATGCGAAGCATCGAAACCGCGCGGCCGATGTTTCGCGCCAGCAACACGGGCCTGGCGACGCTCATCGACCACCGCGGCGTCGTGCGCGCAGTGTCGCCGCGCAATACCGAGTTCGTGCTCGAGGGCGAGCTGCAACCGCGTGCCGGGTCGACGCCCTATGTCCGCTTCGGGGACTGGCCGGTGCTGGCGATCCTGGCATTGATGCTGCTCGTCGGCGGCTACGCGTCGCGGCGATCGGCGCAATCACCGGCCGGCCGGTGATCGCGTCGGCGGGATTTCGCCGGGCTGATGCGTGCGAGCGGGTGTTTGCGGCGATGGTTCCCCGCGCGCGGGCGCGACCGGTCCGCGCGGCGCGACTGTCTACAGGAGGAACACCGTCGCCAGTCCGAGCACGGCAAAAAACCCGACCACGTCGGTGACGGTGGTGAGGGCGACGCCGCCGGCCAGCGCCGGGTCGACGCCCAGTTTCTCCAGCAGCATCGGAATCAGGACCCCGGCCGCCGCGGCAGCGACCAGGTTTACCACCATGGCGAGCGCGATCAGGACGCCGAGCTCGATGTTGCGAAACCACAGCGCCGCCACCACCGCCACGGTCAGTCCCCAGATCAATCCGTTGAGCCCGCCGACGAGGAACTCCTTGCGCAGGATCACCCCCGAGTTGGCGCGGCTGATGGTGCGCGTGGCGAGCCCGCGCACCACCATCGTCAGCGTCTGCGTGCCGGCATTGCCGCCCATGCTGGCCACGATCGGCATGAGGACTGCAAGTGCGACCATTTTCTCGATCGTGCTTTCGAACAGGCCGATCACGAACGAGGCGAGGAACGCGGTGACGAGATTCACGCCGAGCCACAGGGCGCGCTTTCGCGTGCTCTGCGCCACCGGCTGGAAGATGTCGTCCTCCTCGTCGAGGCCGGCGCGTGCCATGAGGTTGCGATCGGCGTTTTCCTGGATGACGTCGACCACGTCGTCGATGGTGATGCGGCCGAGCAGGGCGTTGTCGTCGTCGACCACCGCGGCGGAAATCAGGTTGTAGCGCTGGAAGGCGTCGGCCACGTCGGCGCTGGTCGTCAGCGGCCCGAATGTCACCGGCGACTTGTTGCATACGGCGCCGACCTTTTCCGCCGGGTCCGCGGTGAGCAGGGTCGACAGGTCGATCGTTCCGGTCAGGTGGTTCTCGCGATCGACTACGAACAGCTTGTCGGTGTACTCGGGCAGCGTGGATTTCAGGCGCAGGTAGCGCTGCACCACGGCCAGCGAGATATCGGCGCGGGCCGTCAGCGTATCCACGTTCATGAGGCCGCCGGCCGTATCCTCGGGATAGGAAATCAGCGCGTCGAGGTCATGACGCGATTCCTTGTCCACGGCGAAGAGGATGTCGGCGATGACCGCATCCGGCAGCAGCGGGATGACGTCGGCGATGTCGTCCATGTCCAGCATCTGCACGGCGCGGGACAATTCGCCGGGATCCATTTCCTCGATCAGGTCGCGCCCGACGCCGTCGGCGACCTCGGCCAGCACCTCGCCGATCTTGGGGATATCCACCGAGCGCCATAGCGGCGGACGGTACTCCGGCGGCAGGCCTTCCAGAAGGTCGGCGATGTCGGCCGGATGCAGCTGGCCGACGATCTGCTGCAACTCGTCGTCGTAACCCTCCTCGATGGCGGAGAGGACGAGATCCTGAATGTCCGACTGTTCCAGGTGTTGCATCGTCGGTGTTCGCCGGGGATTGCAGGATGGGCCGGTCGACCCGGGAGGCGGTGGCGCGCGCCAGGGTCCGTCAACGGCTGGGCCGGTAGCCGGATCGTCAGCGGATGAGTTTACACAATTTGCGTAACGACGGCCTATTCGCCGAGGCGTACCAGGTTG
>JAUIDF010000295.1 GCA_030429125.1 Gammaproteobacteria bacterium
ACGTCGTGCCGCCGCTGGTCATCGGCACCGGCTACTTCCTCATGTTTCACGGCCTCGTCGATCTCGACCGCGTGACCGTGCCGGTGGTCATCGCGGTCAACGCACTGATGGGACTGCCGTTCGTGATCCGCACCCTGTCGCCGGCCATGCGGCAGCGCGAAACGGAGTTCGGGCGCCTCGCTCGCAGCCTCGGCATCGTCGGCCGCGACCGACTGTGGCGCATCGACCTGCCGCTGCTGCGGCGTCCGCTCGGACTGGCGGCAGCGCTGGTCGCGGCGCTGTCGTTCGGCGACCTCGGCGTCGTCGCCCTGTTCGCCGGGGACGGCCAGGCGACCCTGCCGCTGCTGCTGTACCAGTACCTGTCGGCCTACCGGGTGGAGGATGCCGCGGTGGTGGCGCTGGTGCTGCTCGGCGGCTGCCTCGCGTTGTTCGTGCTGATCGAACGCGGCATCGGCGGAGGACGTCATGCTGCAGGTTGAAGGGCTTCGCTTCGACTACGACCGCACGCCGTTCGGGTTCGATCTCGACGTTGCCCGCGGCGAGATCCTCGGCGTCATCGGCGCCAGCGGATCGGGCAAGTCGACGTTGCTGCTGCTCATCGCCGGCTTTCTCGAGCCGGCGGCCGGACGCGTCAGGGTCGACGGCGACGACATCACCGCGCGGCCGCCGGAAACGCGGCCGGTGACCACGGTCTTCCAGGAGCACAACCTGTTCCCGCACCTGACCGTGTTCGACAACGTCGCGCTGGGCATCTCGCCCGGCCTGTCCGTCGACGGCGCGGCGCGCGAATCCGTGCAAGCGGCGCTCGAGCGGGTGCAGTTGTCCGGTCTGGCGCGGCGGCGCCCCGGCGAGCTGTCCGGCGGCCAGCGACAACGCGTGAGCCTGGCGCGCGCCATGGTGCGCGCGCGGCCGGTGCTGCTGCTCGATGAGCCGCTCACCGCGCTGGGTCCGGCGCTGCGCCGCGACCTGTTGGCATTGATTCGCGAACTGGTCGACGAGCAGCGGCTCGCCGCCGTCCTCGTCAGTCACCATCCCGACGACGCCGCGCAGGTGGCCGGGCGCACCGCGCTGATCCACGACGGTCGCGTTCACCGCGTCGCGCCCACCGCGGAACTGCTCGCCGATCGCCATGACACGGTGGTGCGCGACTACCTCGGGCACACCGGATGAATGACGCGCGGTTCGGCATCGGACCGGTGGACGAGGTGCTCGACCGGTTGCCGCTGCTGTCGTCGAAGCGGCGCCAGCATGCCGAGCCGTTATCGGGTGCGGGGAATCGCGTCTACCGGTTGCGACTCGACGGGCGCGACTTCGTCATGCGGTTTCCCGGCCGCTCGCGCTACATCACGGTGCAGGCCGAATACGACAACCAGCGTCGCGCGGCCGAGGCCGGCGTGGCGCCCGCCGCGGTCGGCTTCGACAGGCAAAGCGGCGCCATCGTCTCACGCTGGCTGGCGGGCGACACGCACCGTTCGGCACGCCATGTCGACGATGACGATAACGCCCTGGCCCACTGCCTCGCCCGGCTCCACCATGGCACGGCCCCGTTCACCGACGCCATCGCACCGGGTCGCGCACTTCGGTGGAACCTGACGCCGTCCGTTCAGGGCGACACGCGCCTGATCCGGCTCGCGGCGCGCGCCGACGAGCGGCTTCGCGACCTGCCCGCTTCGGCGTGGGTGAACTGCCACGGCGATCCGACCGCGGGGAACGTGATCGGCCGCAGCGACGATCGGCCGGCGCCGCAACTCATCGACTGGGAGTATTCCCATCGCAACGTCGCCGCCTGGGACCTGGCCGTGGCCTGCAACGACAGGGGGGTCGATGCCGGTTGCGCGCGCGCGTTTCTGGCGGCTTACAACGCCGCCGCCGGAGCATACGGCGCGCCCGCCGTCGAGACGTCCGCGCTGGAAAAGCTTCGCGGCGTCACGGCGCTGGCCGGCGCGGCGTGGCTGATGAACCATCACGGTGACGAGGTCTCGGTGAATCATGCCGTGGAGCTCGCCGCGCACTGGCTCGACTAGGGCCTGTCCACGCGACCCGTTCCCGGCAGCCAGTCGCGCGAACGCCTATCGCGGCGCCCGGTAGATGTCGCTGTCGGGCTTGAACGCAAGCCAGGCGAAGGCGAAGTGCGAGCCGCCCTCGATCAACTCCAGGCGCGCACCCGCGAGCGGACCCCCGACTGCTTCGCCGAGTGCATTCCATTCGCTCCCGGTTTCGTCGTCGACGAGACGATCGCCTTGCTGTCTGAAATGCAGGATCGTGTCGTCATTGCGCCTGACGAATGCACGCGCATTGAGCACCATGCGAGAGGCCGCGATGAGCCGCTCGTCGAGGGCCGAGCGCGACTCATCGAGCGCGGCGACGAGAACGGGCGTGCCGCCCACTTCGTCGTTGACGACGGGCGTAATGGCAAGCTCTTCGTGGGGAAACACGCGGACTTCCCCGTTTCGCTCGACGCCGAGCACGCGCGCCATTGCCGGCAGGCGGCCGTCCACCTCGCCGCGAAACAGGAAGGGCCGTTGACCGACGCGGTCGTAGCCGGGATACGGGTTCTGGCCGTAGGGCCGACTGTGGCCGGTGTCGCGGGACAACACGTACGCGTCAGGATAGGCATCGACCGCCTCGCGAAAGGCCACGATGGACGACGGCAACACGTCGAGCGTGCGGCCCGTCAACTCGCCGACGATGGCCTCGCCCGTGAACTGCTGCCACCAGCTTTGCGTGGAGCGCTCATACATGACGAGATCGCTGTGTCGCAACAGGCCCGTGGTGCCGAACTCGAGCACGCGGTCGTCCACGCGTCGATCGAAGACGATCGCCGCGTTGCACAGCGGGCAGAACGTCACCGCCACCGGTCGCCCGTCAATGCTGTCGTTGACGATTTCGTGAAAGGTCAGGACCTGGAGCGGATACACGCGCGCGCTCGACGAGGACTCGAGCAGCACCACCGGTTCGTCCGCCTCGATCCAGGTCGCCGCATCGGCGGCAGCGACGAAACGCGGATCGTCGATCGACGGAATACCGTCCTTGCCCGGGCCGCCCGAGATGATCTGCGACAGCGGCACCGACGAGAGACCGAAATCCGTCTCGGGCCACGCCGAACGGTAGCGCTCGGCAGCGCCGGCCGATGGCGCGATCACCACGCACAGCCATAGCGTGACGGCGACGAGCGATTTCATGGCGACAGCCTTTTCAGCATGAGCTGATGTTTCGACCCGAACACCTACGCATTGGTTCCCTCGCGCCATCGGGACACCCGGCGCGAACGACGTCATCGAGCGCGCGATGAACTCGCCAGCGGTCGCCGGGTCTTAATCGTTGAAAGACGACGACGCCGGCATTGCGCCGGTCCGCCGAACCGCGGCTCGAGGAGGTTGCCATGATGACGACCCGGTTCCTGACACGATGCGCCCTCACCATCGCCATGCTTGCTCCGATGGGAATCGCGGCTGACGCGGCGCGCGCCGATACCGCCATGAGCCGCATCAGCGGCGACCCGGACAACCCGCGCCGACACTTTCGCCTGCGCCATCCCGCCGAGGCATCGCCGGCCGAGCTCGAGCGACTCTATGTCATCGTGCGCGATGCGCTTGCCCGGGCCTACGACGCAGCCGGCATCGAGGTCGTGGCCGAGTACCAGGAATGGACGCGATTCAACCGAATTCCCTACCTCTCGAAGGTTCACGGCAACCACTACCTGAACAACTACGGTAACGAGCTGGCGGGTTCCTACGCGGACTATCCGCACGGCCTCGACATGCCCGAGGGGGCGATTCTCGCCAAGGACAGTTTCTCGATCACCGAATCAGGCGAGATCCTGCTGGGCCCGCTCGCGGTGATGATCAAGATGGCACCCGGCTTCAATCCCGTGTCGGGCGACTGGCGCTTCTTGCAGATACAGCCCAACGGCGTGACTCTCGGTGAGACCAATGGACGCAACAGCGAGCGCGTCGACTACTGCATCGGCTGCCACATGATGAAGGCGTCATCGGATCATTTGTTCCATATTCCCGCCGACGCGAGATGACCTGAAGCCGGTGCCCGCGAATTCCCTGCAACCGGACCCGGGGCCCGGTTTGACTCGAAGGCGTCCCCGGTCTGGCCAAGACGCTGATGATCAGCACCCTGGCCAAGACGCTCTCGCTCTCGTTCAGCCGGATCCAGTTCACCCCCGATCTCATGCCGTCCGACATCACCGGCACCGAGGTCATCCAGGAGGACAAGACGAGCGGCGAGCGCGCGTTCAAGTTCCTCCGCGGGCCGATCTTCGCGAACGTGATCCTCGCCGACGAGATCAACCGCACGCC
>JAUIDF010000014.1 GCA_030429125.1 Gammaproteobacteria bacterium
TTGCGCTTGCGCTTCGACGGCGTCGCGAGACGATTGAGCGCCCCGGCCTCGTCGATGACGTCGATCGCCTTGTCCGGCAGGTAGCGGTCGTTGATGTACCGCGCCGACAATTCAGCCGCGCTGCGCAGGGACGGATTCGTAAAGGTGACTTCGTGGTGCGATTCGAATCGACTCTTCAGGCCGCGCAGGATCTCCACCGTCTCGTCGACGCTCGGCTCGGTGATGTCGATCTTCTGAAAACGCCGCGACAACGCGCGGTCCTTCTCGAAGATGGTGCGGTATTCCTGGTAAGTCGTGGACCCGATGCACTTGATCGTGCCGGATGCGAGCAATGGCTTGAGCAGGTTGGACGCGTCCATGGCGCCGCCCGAGGCGGACCCGGCGCCGATTATGGTGTGAATCTCGTCGATGAACAGGATCGCACCCTCGGTATCCTGCAGCTCCTTGAGCACGGCCTTCAGGCGCTGCTCGAAGTCGCCTCGATACTTGGTGCCGGCCACCAGCAGGCCAAGATCGAGGGCGAACAGGGTGCTGTTGGCAAGCACTTCGGGCACCTCCTCGTCCACCACCTTCTTGGCCAGCCCTTCGGCGATGGCGGTCTTGCCGACACCCGCCTCGCCCACCATGAGCGGGTTGTTCTTGCGCCGGCGGCACAGGATCTGGATCGTGCGCTCCAGTTCCGCGGCGCGGCCGATCAACGGATCGATCTTGCCGGCCTTTGCCTGTTCGTTCAGGTTGATCGCGAACGTCTTCAGCGGGCTCTCGCCCTCGGCCTCGTCGTCGACCTCCCCTTCCTCGCGCTCGGCTTCCGGCTGTTCGCCACCGTCCACCGGATGCTTGGAAATACCGTGGGAGATGTAGTTCACGACGTCGAGCCGACTGACATCCTGCTGCTGCAGGAAGTAGACGGCATGCGACTCGCGCTCGGAGAAGATGGCCACCAGTACGTTGCTCCCCTTGACCTCCTTCTTGCCCGAACTCTGCACGTGAAGGATGGCGCGCTGAATGACACGCTGGAACCCAAGCGCCGGTTGCGGATCGATCTCACCGTCGGCATCGGGCAGGTGCGGCACCTGGTCGGACAGGAACGTTTCGAGCTGCTCGCGCAAACGCTCGGGTCGTCCGCCGCAGGCGCGGATCACGCGCGACGCGGACGGATTGTCGAGCAGCGAGATCAGCAAGTGCTCGACCGTAATGTATTCATGTCGCGCATTACGCGCGTACTGGATCGCCAGGTTAAGAGAGACTTCGAGTTCGCGCGCCAGCATTATTCGGGCTCCATCGTGCACTGCAACGGATGCTGGTTTTCCTGCGCATAACCGAGCACTTGCTGCACCTTCGTTTCCGCGATTTCATAGGGGAACACGCCACAGATGCCGCTGCCCTTGTTGTGAACAGTCAGCATGATCTGCACCGCCTGCTCGCGGGACTTGTGGAAGAAACGCTCCAGCACCACCACGACGAAATCCATGGGCGTGTAGTCGTCGTTGAGAAGCACGACCTTGTACAGGCGCGGCTTCTTGACCTTGGGCTGCGCCTCCTGCAGGGAGGTTCCGCCCGTTCGCTGGATTTCCTTGGAATCGCTCATTTGAACTGTCGGGTCGTTTATCTTGGCGAGGTGGGCGCATTGGCCCTGAGACGGACCTCGTTCAAGGTCACGGACGGTGTACCGGATCACCAAAATAAATCCATTTGGCGCAATTCTCAAGCCCTTGAAATTAACCAATCCGCAAGGGTGAGCGGCGCACCGCGGTACGCCGGCGGCCAGTCGGGTCGGCGCGCACCCGGCAACGAAAAAAGCCGCTTTGCAAGAGCGGCTTTTCGGGCAATTCGGCGCGACGTCGGCAGCCGACCGGCAAGCATCCCCGCCGGCGCCCGGCGCCGGCGGAGCCGTCGGGCATCCGGCTACCCGTCGGTGCCGAACTGCGCCTCCTCGGTCGAGCCACGCATGGCGGTGACCGAGGAACTGCCGCCCTGGATCACGTTGGTCACCGAGTCGAAGTAGCCGGCACCCACCTCGGCCTGGTGGCTGGAAAAGGTGTAGCCGCGGGACTTGGCCGCGAACTCGCGTTCCTGGACCATCTCGACGTAGGCCGTCATGCCGTCACGCACGTAGTTCTGCGCCAAGTCGAACATGTTGTACCACATGCTGTGTATACCGGCGAGGGTGATGAACTGGTACTTGTATCCCATCGCGCCGAGTTCACGCTGGAACCGGGCAATGGTGGCATCGTCGAGATTGCGCTTCCAGTTGAAGGAAGGCGAACAGTTGTAGGCGAGCAACTGATCCGGGTATTCCTTGCGAATCGCCTCGGCGAAAATCCGCGCCTGCTCGAGGTCCGGCACCGCCGTCTCGCACCAGACGAGGTCGGCGTAAGGCGCATAGGCCAGGCCGCGCGCGATAGACTGCTCGAGGCCCGCTCGCGTCACCCAGAAACCCTCCGCGGTTCGCTCGCCCGTGACGAACGGGCGGTCGCGCTCGTCGACGTCGGAGGTCAGGAGCGCGGCGGCGTCGGCGTCGGTACGCGCAAGGACGACGGTGGGCACGCCCATGACGTCGGCGGCGAGTCGAGCGGCGACGAGTTTCTGTACCGCTTCCTGCGTCGGCACCAGTACCTTGCCGCCCATGTGGCCGCACTTCTTCACCGAGGCGAGCTGATCCTCGAAATGTACGCCGGCGGCGCCGGCCTCGATCATGCCCTTCATCAGTTCGAAGGCATTCAGCACACCGCCGAAACCGGCCTCGGCATCGGCGACGATCGGCGCGAAGTAGTCGATGCTGTCGTCGCCGTTGGCGTGCTGAATCTCGTCGGCGCGCCGAAAGGCATTATTGATCCGGCGAACCATGGTGGGAACCGAGTCCACCGCGTACAGCGACTGGTCGGGGTACATGGTCTCGGAGGTGTTACCGTCCGCCGCGACCTGCCAGCCGGAAAGGTATATGGCCTTGATGCCGGCCTTGACCTGCTGCACCGCCTGGCCACCGGTCAGCGCGCCGAGACAGTTGATGTAGTCCTCCGTGTTCACCCGCCGCCACAGCTTTTCCGCGCCCATGCGGGCCAGGGTGTGCTCGATGCGGACAGAGCCCCGCAACTTGACGACATCGGCGGCGCTGTAATCACGCTTGACGTTTTTCCAGCGGGGATTGTCAGCCCATTCCTGTTCGAGCACGCGGGCGGCTTCTGTCTGGTTCATTAAACTGGCCTCCAGTCTGTTGATAAATCGTGGGTGGGACGCGCGGCGTAGTCGGCCAAAGGCAGCCACAGAACCCGCTTATGGACGCATAAGTTCTTTAATTTCAAAGCAGAATCTCGCAATTACCCTTCGCCACGCAGGCCATTCTAGTAAGGCCGTAGTATTTGACAAACCAATTATTTCAATGTTTACTATTTGCACGATTTATCTTGCATCCCTCCGTGTCGGGAAACGCCGCCCCGTACTACAAGCAGAACCGCCTGAAGCAGTTGCGCGCCTTCTGCACCACCGCGCGCTGCGGAAGCATTTCCAAGGCGGCGGACAAGCTGTTCCTCAGCCAACCGTCCGTCTCGCTTCAGATCCAGGCGCTCGAACGCGAGCTCGATACGACCTTGTTCGAACGACGCGGCCCCAGCATTCGCCTGACGCCCGAGGGCCGCACGTTGCTGGAGATATCCCTGCCGCTGGTCCAGGGAATCGATTCCCTCACCGACACGTTCACCGAGCGCAGCGGCAACCTCGAACAGGGTGAGTTGAACATCGCCGCCGGCGAGTCGACGATCCTCTACATCCTGCCCGACGCCATCAAGCGATACTCGGCCAGGTTTCCGGGCATCCGCATCAAGCTGCACAACGTGACCGGACGCGACGGCATGGAAATGCTGCGCTCGGATGACGCCGACTTCGCCATCGGCTCCATGCTGGAGATACCCGACGACATTCACTACCACCCGATTTTCCAGTTCAACCCGGTCCTGATCACGCCGCGTGACCACCCGCTGAGTCGGCTCGAGAACGTCACCCTGGAAGATATCGGCCCGCACGGCCTGATCCTGCCGCCGCGCCACCTGAGCACCTGGCGCATGGTCGACGTCGTCTTTCACCAGCACAATATCCCGTACACCGTCACGCTCGAGGCGGGTGGATGGGAAGTCATCAAGAAATACGTGGAGATCGGCATGGGCGTGTCGATCGTCACCGACATCTGCCTGACGGGTGACGAAAAGCTGGTCTCGGTACCGCTGGACCGCTACTTCCCGACGCGAAGCTACGGTGCGGTAATTCGCAAGGGGAAATACCTGAGCATCGCGGCGCGCACCTTCCTCGAGATGATGGATCCGGATTTCGCCGAGACGCGCGGCCGTCGCGGGCGTGCCCGGATTTCCGCCGCCGAATGAGATAAAATCGCGGCGTTGTACCGCCAATGCCGAACATGCCGAACGTGACCCGCTCCGACACCCGAATCGCCTTCCTGCTCGCCGCCGCGCTGGCCGCCGCTCCCGCCACCGCGGGGATGAGCGTCGACGCCGTACCGGTCTGCTACGACTTCGGCTGCAAGTCGAAGGATACCGTCACCCTGACCGACGCACAGTGGGCCGAGGTGGCGGGCTGGTTCCACCCGGCGGCGGATGACCCCGAGGCGGAACGCCAGCAGATCAAGCAGGCGATCGGCTGGATGGAGGTGGTCGTCGGCAAGCATACGCCGACTCACCGCGATACCGGCCTCGACCTGGAGAAGGGCGGGGAGTTTCCCGGTCAGCTCGACTGCATCGACGAGTCGCTCAACACCACCACCTACCTGCGCCTGTTCGAGCACTACGGCCTGCTCAAGCACCACCGCGTGCTGGACCGGGCCTACCGGCGCGCCATCTTCGACCAGCACTGGGCCGGACAGATCGAGGAGTTGGCCTCGGGGCGGCGCTACGCCGTGGATTCATGGTTCCAGGACAACGGCATACTCCCCTACGTGCAGGAGATGAGCGAATGGGAGGATATCCCGTTCTTTTTTTCGTCGTACGTAGACAATTCGACCGAATACGACGAACATCAACCCGAGAAAAAGACGTTCTGGCAGTCGCTCAGGGACCGGTTCAGCCGGCGCGATGACGGAACCACCCGGGTGGACTGAACAAAGACAGGGACTCCCGGCATGGCGGGAGCCCGTTTCGAGGTTCCGCGACACGGAACCCGGCAGATCCAAGGACCCGTACACAACATGGCATCAACCAAGCCCAGGGTCGTCGTCGGCATGTCCGGCGGCGTCGACTCGTCGGTCGCCGCTCACTTGTTGAGAGAGGCAGGCTACGAGGTCATCGCCCTGTTCATGAAAAACTGGGAAGAAGACGACGAAGCGGAGTACTGCGCGGCGGCCGAGGATCTCGCCTTCGCCGAGGAGATCTGCAAAAAGCTGTCCATCTCCCTTCGCACCATCAATTTCTCCCACGAATACTGGGAACGGGTTTTTTCGAACTTTCTCAGCGAGCACCAGGCCGGCCGAACGCCCAATCCTGACGTCCTGTGCAACAAGGAAATCAAGTTCAAGGAGTTTCTCGAGTTTGCCGACTCCCTCGGCGCCGACTTCATCGCCACCGGACACTACGTGCGCAAGGGGCGCAACGGCAGCAGCGACGCGCTGATGAAAGGCGTCGACGAGGGCAAGGACCAGTCGTATTTCCTTTACACGCTCGGTCAGAACGCTTTGTCGCGCAGCCTCTTTCCGCTCGGGGACCTGGAAAAGGAAGACGTACGGCGCATCGCGAGGGAGCTTGGATTCAGCAATCACGACCGACGCGACAGCACCGGTATCTGCTTTATCGGCGAGCGCAAGTTCCGCCAGTTCCTGTCGGTGTACCTGCCGCCCAAGCCGGGCGAGATCCGTGTTCTCGACGACGACGAAGTCATCGGTCGCCACGAGGGCCTGATGTACTACACCATCGGCCAGCGCCAGGGGCTCGGCATCGGCGGCGCGGGCGAGGCCTGGTACGTGGCCGACAAGGACCTGAGCCGTCGCGTGCTGTACGTGGTGCAGGGTCGTGACCACCCCTACCTGCTCCGAAGCCACGTCTACGCGAGTCGCGTCACCTGGATAAGCGGTACGCCGCCGCGGGTGCCCTACCGATGCAGCGCCAAGATCCGCTACCGGCAGGAAGACCAGCCGTGCCTGTTGACGCGCGTGGGCGTGGATACCGCGAAAGTGGAGTTCGACGATCCCCAGTGGGCGGTGACGCCCGGGCAGTCCGTGGTGCTCTACGACGGTGACGTGTGCCTCGGCGGCGGCATCATCGAGAATGCGATGGAGCCCGAGGACTAGGGTCCGCCCTCACCACCCCGAACCGGCGGACGCCGGGATCGTACGTACATCGCCCCGACCGGCGCATCGCGCAATCCTTGTGGCTCCCCGGCGACGACGAGCATCGCCGCCAGGGCGTGAAACGATCCCCGCGATCGCCGGGAACGGATGACGTGATCAACCGCTGGCGATCCCCGCGTTCATCGGCGACCCGTGTCATCGGTGAACAGGCGCCGCGCGATGCGCCGCACCCAGACACCGAAGCCGCGCGCCAGGGTACCCAGCCAACCCTCCTCAAGCGCGACGACGTCGTCGTCTCCCAACAACTCCGGACACACGGTGCGCATCTGCTTGGCAATGGCCGAGCGGTCGACTTCGCACAACCGCGCAAACACCCAGCGTCTCCACGGATTCCATTGCGAGCCGCGCGTATAGCTGGCGACGAAGTCGACCACGGCCGGGCGCCCGACCATCGTCACCAGGGTATTGTCGGGGCTCCGCAGGTCGCAATGCGCCACGCCGTGCGCATGCATGGTGGATACCAGCGCATACATGGCATCGAAGAATTGCCGCCAGAACTCGGCATCGCCCTGGCAACCGCGATACGGGGACGCATCCAGCCGGCTCATCGCAAAGGCGCGGCGGTCCAGCACCCGCACCACGCGCGGCACGCCCTCGACGGTCGCCAGGCGCTCCAGCGCCCGCACCTCCCTGCGCGCTAGCAGGGGACCGAGCCACAAGGCGAACCACCGGTCGCAACCGGCATGGTCCTTGACGACGCAGTCGACGCCATCGACAACCGCCAGCGCGACGTCGGGTCGCGAACCGCTGCCGACGCGAAGCATGCCCGACACCCGGGCGCCGGGCGACAACCGGTGGAGTCTACGCGCCAGGCGGTCGCGGGCGATGGCTCGTGCGGATTCGGTAACGACGGGCTTGGGCATGACACGACGGTTCGTAATCTGCGTGCAATGATACATGAGCGAACCCATCTTCCCGCGCCAACAGTTCCCTGCCCTTTCACGAGTTGGTATATTTGTCCGACTCGACACCCCACCAGCCCGCAAGGCCGCGGATCCCGGACATTGCCAGCAGCGCCGGGTGACACGAACAAGACAGAGGACCATCCCATGAAATCGATCAAGTCCACCGTCGTCATCCTGGCACTGATGATGACACCCGTCAGCGCGCTCGCCGCGAAACCGACCATCGGCGTGGCGGAGTTCAAGAACACCGCTGCCGGCGTTTACTGGTGGGGCAGCAGCGTGGGCCGCGAACTGGCGTCGATGGTCAGCAACGAACTGGCGAGCACGGGTTCGTTCACCGTGGTGGAACGCAACAAGGTGGATGCAGTGCTGCAGGAACAGGATCTTGCCGCGTCCGGCCGCATCGACGCGTCCACCAGCGCGAAAATGGGCCAGATGACCGGCGCCCAGTACATGGTGCTCGGTACCGTCACCGCGTTCGACAGCAATACGCAGAGTACCGGCGGCGGCATCTCCATCGGCGGCGTTTCCATCGGAGGAAAGAAAAATGACGCCTACCTGGCAGTCGACCTGCGCGTGGTCGACACCACCACCGGGCAGATCGCACACGCCAGGACCGTCGAGGGCCGCACCAGCGGCATGGGCCTCAGCCTGGGTGTCTTTCGCAGCGGATTCGGCGGCACCCTGAACAACGAGTCCAAGACGCCCGTGGGCAAGGCGATTCGCGCGGCCATCGTGGAGATTACCGATTACCTGGAATGCGTCATGGTCAAGGGCGGGTCCTGCGAGGGCGAGTTCCAGGCCAAGGAGGAAAAGCGCCGATCCGGACTGAAGAACCTGTTGAAGCTGGACTGATCGGCGCACCGGAGGTTCTGCCGTCTCGTTCGCACCCGCCTCGCGGTGCGAACTAGAACGGCGACTTGCCCTGGCAAGCGATGCGGGCACACCGCGGGTCGGATCCGTCGACAGTCGCCCGGCCGCCAGGGATTGACCCGGTCGCTGGCCGTGGCGTCGAGCCGGCACAGGCACGCGACGCGGCCTGTCATGTCTTCCTGATGACGCGGGTCCGCGGCGACAGGTTGATTTCGTCGTAGACGGTGCCCGGCGGCGCGTTCAGCACCAGAGCGACCGCGCCGGCGCAGTCCGCCGCGCGCAGGTGCTGGTGATCCTCCGAACCCGGCACGAACGCCTGCCCCTCGTAAAACGCCGTATCGGTCATGCCGGGATTGATCAGCGACACGCGCACGCCGCGTGCCGCGCACTCGATCCTGAGTGATTGCACGAAACCACGCAGGCCGAACTTCGAAGCGCAGTAGGCGGTGCCTCGCGGTCCGGCAATGTGTGCCGCCTCGGAGCCGATGAAAACGAAATCGCCCCGGCGCCGCGTCTTGAACAGTGGCACGAAGGCGCGTGCGAGGATCATCGGTGCGATGAGATTGAGATCGACGACATGGCGCAGGTCGTCGATGGCGAGCGATTCCAGCGGCGCGAACCGACCCACACCGGCACACGAGATCACCGCGTCGACCCCGCGCTCCTCGGCAGCCAGCGAGCGTGCGAACGAATCG
Organism: Gammaproteobacteria bacterium; assembly: GCA_030429125.1. Lineage (GTDB taxonomy): Bacteria > Pseudomonadota > Gammaproteobacteria > Arenicellales > CAJQKF01 > BQJD01. The sequence continues at coordinate 8,820 of JAUIDF010000014.1, forward strand.
ACGCCATCGGCCCTCGCAAGATCGACCGACAGGGTGCGAGCGAACGGTGCGACCGCCTCCCCCGTGAACCGCCTCGCCACGCCGACCACGTCCCAGCCTTCTCCTGCCAGACGTTCGCTGACGGCAAGGCCGATACCCGCACTGGCGCCGGTGACGATGGCCCGCGGCCGCGTCAAGCGACACCGTCCATGCGGCGGATCGCCGCCGTCGGTACGTATTGCGTGAGTCGGTCGTAGGCGCCGTCGAGCAAGGCAGTCTCGAGATCGCGCCGGTAACCGATCATGCCGTCCGTGTTCTCGAGGTGTTGCGAGAAGAGTCTCTCGCGCGGATACAGACGGCGCATGCGCTTGAAAAAATCCCTCGGCAGACGGAAGGCACCGAGACAAACCGAGTGCAGTCGTGCCGCATCGACGCGGGAGAAGACGCGCTCGCACAACATGGCGAACGAATCGTCGAAACCCTCGTGGTAGATGATCGGGTCGAATCGCACACCGACCGGCCAGCCATGCTGTTGCAGTGCCGCCATGGCGTCGATACGCCGCTGTGGGTCCGGCACCTTGTGCTCCAGTGCATCGCCTGCCGGCCGGGTCGTGAAACTGAACGCCACCACGACGTTGTCGAGTGGTTCGCGTGAGAGCAACGAGCGGACCTGCGTACTCTTGGTACGGAGCTCGAGGCTCGCATTCGGCAGTGACGCGAACAGAGGCACAAAGGCATCCGCGAATCCGGTCACCGGTTCCAGCGCGAGGCTGTCACAGTCATACCCGGAATAAAACCAGGCGCCGTCCGGGTGACGGTCGGCGTGTTCACGAATGGACCCGGCGAAGTCGGCGTAGTTGACATACAGCACGTAATTGGCCGAACGGTAGAGGCCTTGCAGAAAGCAATAGCGGCAGTCGTACAGGCAGTTCAGCATGTGCGAGAAATAGTAGTTGTTCTTGCCGAGGCCGTATTCCGCCGGCGCCGGGAGCACGGTACGTCCGTGCTTGACCGCCAGCATCAGCGCCGGGCGGTTCTTCTGCAGGCGAAAGTTCTGGCCGGCACGATTGAACAGGGCGCCGTGGCGCTCGCACTCGATCACACGGGCCTGCGCAAAGCGTGCCAGCACCTCGTCCGTCTTCGGATAGTCGCGCGCCTCGCGCTCGACGTAGATGACGTCGATCAGCATCGGGAAGTCGCCGCCCCTGGCGCGTTTACCTGCCGGCGCAACCGCGCCAGGACCTCGGCGGCGCTGCGGCAATCGTCGAACGAGGCGGGTGCCGGGACGCGTCCCCCGTTGGCGGCGACGTAATCATCGACCACCTCGCGCAGGCGATGCGTATTGCTGGCGGTGAAGTGCCACCGCGCCGTCCACGCCGACAAGTCGGGTCGCATCGCGTCGGCCGCCACGGGCGCGGCACAGGCCAGCAGCGGCTCGATGAAGTCCCCGACCAGGCGGGGCATCGCGCCGGCAACCAGCTTCATCACCGTCTCGCGGTCGAGATCGCTGGTATCCCGGCCGGGACCATCGGAGACGACCTTGACCGAGTGAACCAGGTCGAGCCATGCGAAACGACCCGCGGCATCGAGGAAGCCGGCACATTCCATGTCGAAGAGCGCGTCCTCGGAAAACGCCGTCTCGACGGCGCCGACGGTGATACAGGCCGAACGCGGCAGGACGGTTCTGAGCGGCAGCGACGGGTACCACGTACGGCCGCTGGCTTGATGGACGCAGCGGTCCACCACGACGACATCGCCACGGGACAAGCTCGAATGGCCGGCGATGCCGACGTTGACCCAGGCGCAGGCACGCGGCGCACCGGTCAGGCCGGCGAGGTAGCCGGTCGCGGCAGCGGCGGCCGCCATGCCCATGCCGCCGACGACCAGGGCAATGTCGTCGCTGCGCCAGGTACGAAGCGGCGCGTCGACGACGGGGACAAGGCGGAAATGATCGACCAGCGGACGCGCCTCGCTGGGCAGCGCCGTGACCAGGCACAGGCGGGTCACGCGGCGGCGTCCATGGCATCGAGCGCCGCACGGCTGCGTGAAAACTGCGCCTGCCATTCATCCGCCTGTGCATGGCGGCCCCGCTTCCTCGCGCCGGCGGCAAGGATCTTCAGCTTGCCAAGGAGCGTTTCGAGCACCGCGCGTCGGCGCTCGGACGGTAACGCGTCGTCGCCGAGCAGTTTCTCCAGCGCCGCAACACGAAATCGATCCATGGCCGGGTATCGTCGCGATAACTGGTCTTCGTGGCCGCCGTGCTTGATCACTAGTGGTGCGTCCACGTAGCACAGCGGCCATCGGGCCGCCATGCGCAGCCACAGGTCGTAGTCCTCACAGGCCGGCAGCGACTCGTCGAAACCGCCGAGCAATGCCAGCACCGCGCGGTCGACCAGGGCCGCGGACGGCGATACGACGCAGCGCGGCAGGCAGTCCAGAAAGATGTCGCCGCCGCGCTTGGCATGATGACGACAGGGATTGACGCGCACGCCGCGGCGAATCCAGATTTCGTCCGTGTGACACAGGGGTGAAGGCGCCGCGCCGCGCAGTGCGCCGGCCTGGCGTTCGAGCTTGTCCGGCAGCCACTCGTCGTCGGAATCGAGAAAGGCGATCCAGTCGCCACGGGCCCGCTCGACGCCGCGATTGCGCGCATGACTCACACCGCGGTTCTCATCAAGCCGCAGGACGGTGACCGACGGGAAGGCGTTCGGCAGCCAGGCGGCCACGCCGTCGCTGGAACCGTCGTCGACGACGACCACGTCAACCGGTGGCAGGGTTTGGGACAGCACTGAGCGGATGGCGCGCCCGACGAGGGCGCGCCGGTCGTGTACGGGTATGACGACCGAGATCCGCAAGATGGCTAGTGTCCGGTTCCAGTGACGTATCGTATAAACACCCTTGTCCGCGGCGGTTCCGGGCCGCGCGCGCCGACCCCTCAGCTCGGACCACGAAGCGAGGACGGGTGACGTTGCCCGCGCGCCAGGACGCTACGACAGAAGGTCGCGGATGGCGTCGCGCTCGTCGCGCAACTCCTTCTCGGTGGCGGCCATTTTCTGCCGGCTGAAGTCGTTGATCTCGAGGCCCTGGACAATCTCGTAACCGCCATCCTTGCAAGTGACGGGATACGAATACATGACGCCGGGCTCGATACCGTAACTGCCGTCGCTGGGCACGGCCATGCTCACCCAGTCGCCGTCCGGCGTACCCTCGACCCAGGTCCGCATGTGGTCGATGGCGGCCGATCCCGCCGAGGCCGCGCTGGATGCGCCACGCGCCTTGATGATGGCGGCGCCGCGCTGCTGCACGACCGGGATGAACTCGTCGCGCATCCAGCCGTCGTCCACGCAGTCGAGCGCGGGCTTGCCGCCGACCAGGGCATGGTGAAGATCCGGATACTGGGTCGCCGAATGATTCCCCCAGATGATCATCTTCGAAACGTCCGTGGAATGCACGCCGGCACGGGTGGCGAGCTGGATGATGGCGCGGTTGTGGTCGAGGCGCGTCATGGCGGTGATCTGGCCGGCGGGAATGTCGGGCGCATTGGCCGCGGTGATGAGCGCGTTGGTGTTGGCCGGGTTGCCCACCACCAGCACCTTGACGTTGTCCGCGGCGACGTCGTTGAGCGCCTTGCCCTGAACCGAGAAGATCTGCGCATTGGCCTTCAGCAGGTCGCCTCGCTCCATGCCTGGTCCGCGCGGCCGCGCGCCGACCAGCAGGGCGAACTCGACGTCCTTGAACGCCACCTCGGCCTTGTCGGAGGTCTCCACGCCGGCAAGGGTCGGGAAGGCGCAGTCGTCCAGTTCCATCACCACACCCTGCAATGCCTCCATGGCCGGCGTGATCTCGAGCAGTTGCAGGATGACCGGCTGATCGCGTCCGAGCATGGCGCCGGAGGCAATACGAAACAGCATGGAGTAGCTGATCTGGCCGGCGGCCCCGGTGACCGCGACCCGTACGGGCTTGTTCATTTTCTAGGCTCCAGGTGGATAGAATGGGTGCGGCGTCGTTGGTTGCCGACGACGGCTTTGTGCGTCGCAGCATTCTACCGCCAACCGATCGATATGCAACTTGAGCGTCCCGCGATGAAGCAAACAGGCCGCCGTGCGGATCGGGCGCGTCGACTCGCCCGCGCCGCGATCCTGCTCGCCATGACGGCGGGCTCGGCGTCGGCGGACGATACGCTGACCATCCTGCACATTAACGATCTGCACAGCCGTCTGCAACCGGTTACCCGTTTCGGCACGCCCTGCCCGGCCGAGGACGACGCTGCCGGGCGGTGCGTCGGCGGCATCGCGCGAATCAGGACGCTGGTCGACGCGCGGCGCGACGCACTGCAAGCCGATGGCAACGCGGTGATCGTGCTGGACGCGGGCGACCAGTTCCAGGGGTCGCTGTTCTACACCACGTATCGCGGCGCCGCAGCGGCCGAGTTCATGAACCTCGTCGGCTTCGACGCCATGGCCGTCGGCAACCACGAATTCGACGACGGACCGGACAGCCTCGCGCGCTTCGCCGACGCCATCGACTTCCCGCTGCTTGCCGCCAATATCGAGGTGGCCGCCGACTCGCCGCTACATGGGCGCGTGGCCGCTCATGCCATTGTCGGCGCGGGCGCGAACCGGGTCGGCATCATCGGGGCGATCACCGAGGACACGGGCGAGATCTCTTCCCCCGGACCGCGCGTCGCGTTTCACGATGCAGCCGCCGCCGTCGCCCGCGCCGTCGATGAATTGACCGCCCTCGGCGTCGAACGGATCGTCGTGCTCACGCACCTCGGTATCGGGCGGGACCGGGACATCGCGCGGACCGTGGCCGGCGTTGACGCCGTCGTCGGCGGTCATTCGCATACGCTGCTGACGTCGGCGCCCGGTAGCGACGGCCCGTACCCGATCGTCGAACGGGGCCCTGGCGGAAACCTCGTGGCCGTGGCACAGGCAGGGGCCCACGGACGGCACGTGGGTGAGCTGCGCCTGCGCTTCGACGATTCGGGACAGGTGGTCGAGGCCCGCGGCACGATGCACGCGCTGGATGCATCCGTGGCGCCCGACCCCATGGTGGCCGCCCGGGTCGCCGAGCTCGCCACCACGTTCGAATCGTCGATGGCGGAAGTGGTCGGACACGTTGCCGCGCCGGTGGATGCGACCGGCTGCCGCCGCGGCGAATGCGCCATGGGCAACCTGCTGGCCGACGCCATGCTGGCACGCACCCGTTCCCAGGGCGTGGCGGCCGTGCTCGTCAACGGCGGCGGCCTGCGGGCGTCGCTGAACGCGGGCGACGTCACCCGCGGCGACATCCTCACGGTGCTGCCCTTCGGCAACACGTTGTCGACGTTCGTGGTAAGCGGCGCCGACTTGCGTACCGCGCTCGAGAACGGCGTCAGTCGATTCGACGAAGGCGCCGGCCGCTTTCCCCAGGTCGCGGGCCTGCGTTTCGAGTGGTCGCCCACCCGGCCGGCCGGTGAGCGGATCGGCCGCGTGTGGATTGGCTCGGACGGCGAATTTTCGCCACTCGATCCGAACCGGGACTACACGCTCGCCAGCAACGACTACCTGCGCCAGGGCGGGGACGGTTACGACGTGCTGCGCGACGCGGCGCGGCGGGCCTACGACTTCGGGCCGGCACTTCACGACGTACTGATCGACCACCTCGCCGACCGAGGCGACAACCGGCCACTGGTCGACGGCCGCATCGTTCGTATCGACTAGGGCCTGTCAACACCATCCATTCGCGTCAAGCTTGCGCGCTCCCCTTGAATGATCCAGGGCGCCCTGTAGGCGTTGCGTCTCGTCGTCATGGAACCACTATGACGCCTCGATGCGCCGAGTCAGATATAAAAAATGGCCGGAAATCGCGCTCGCTCAGAATCGTGTCGTGAGGCCCTAGAGCGCGATCGGCAGCGACCGGAAGCCGCGAAAGCGGATGCGCGGATTGCGCACCGGCACCCCGGCGCGATCGTAGCGCGGGAATCGGCGCACGAAGCGGGCGATGGCGATGCGTCCCTCGAGCCTCGCCAGCGATATACCGGCGCACAGGTGCGGTCCCATGCCGAAGGCCAGGTGCCGGTTGGGGCGACGGTCGACGTCGAATCTGTCGGGGTCGGGAAACGGCAACGGATCGCGGTTGGCCGCGCCGATGCAGAGCGTCAGGCGCGAGCCGGCGGGGACGTCCGTGTCGCCGAAGCGCGTGGCCACGGTCGACAGGCGGTTGCCAAGCTGGTTGGAACTCTCCATGCGCAGGCTTTCCTCCACCACGCCGGCTGCCGCACCGGGATCGTCGAGGAGCCGCCGGCGGGCTTGCGGGAACCGGATCAACAGGTCGAGTGTGTTGCCGATGAGATTGGTCGTCGTCTCGTGGCCGGCATTGAGTATGAAAATGCAGTTGTGTACCAGCGTCTCGGGCGACAGTGTCGAGCCGTCGCCACCGGCGCCCAGCAATCGCGTCAGCACGTCCCGGTCCGGATCGCCGGGGCGTCGGCGGCGGTCGTCTATCAGGCCCTCGAGGTAGCCGGAGAACTCGTCCACGGCGCGGTTTCCTGCCTCGAACTGCGCCGTCGTGAGTACCGGTTCGAGCGCGCCGAGGATAGCCAGGGACCAGTGCCTGAGCGGTTCGCGCTCGGCGCGCGGTACGCCCAGGAGATTGCCGATGACCTCTACCGGGATCGCCGCCGCGAAGTCGTCGATGGCATCGCCACCGCCGGCATCGGCGAAGCGATCGAGCAAGCCGTCGACGAGGGCGACGATGTCCGGTTCGAGCGCGGCAATCGAGCGCTGGGACAAGGCGCCGGTCAACAGCGCGCGCACGCGGGTGTGCAACGGCGGGTCGTTGAAGACCAGGCTGGTGGTGTGATGACGCAACAGCGGCGACTCGCCGTACTTCTCGCCGAACTCGATCCGCTTGTCCGAGGAAAACGACGCGGGATCCTTGTAGATGCGAACCAGGTCATCGTAACGGGTGAGAAACCACGAGCCGTCCGGGCAACGGTGCAGCGGCGCGTGTTCACGCAGTGCACGGTAGAGCGGATAGGGATCGTCAATGAATCCCGGCGGCACGTCGCGCGGGTCGAAACCTCGGGCGACGCCGGTCTTGTCAGGCGCGCTCATGCCCGCTTAACCGGCGCCACGCGAGCCTGGAAGCCGTCGATCGGCGAGCGGATCGCGAGTTGCCGGACCATGCCTGCGCGATCTAGTGACGCTCGCGCAGGGCCTCGAGCGGAAAATTGAGCCCGAGGCTGTTCCAGAAGCTCGCCACATCTTCCAGGACCTTCTCCGCAACCGCTTCTTCTTCGGGCAGGAATTCGGGCTTGCTCGCCACCTTGAACGCCTCCGGCTTCGCGGTGACGTCGAATTCCCGGTACCAGTGATTGACGGCCTTCAGCATGGCGTCGCGGCCGTAGGGCACGACCTGGGTGGTGGGCATGCTGGCAATGCCCGACAGCGCCATCTGGTAGTGATAGCGCTTCCAGTAGCCGCAGAACGTCTCGACGTAACTCATGGAACGAATCTGTTGCTCGGTGACGCCCCAGTGCAGCCAGTCGTCCAGGGCCCATCGTTCGATGGCGCTGCGCAGTCCGTACTTGCGATCCTTGGGCATGCCGCCCGCCTTGTCGAGCACGGACTGGATCACCGACAGGGGGTGCCGCAAGGTAACGATGTAGTTCGACTTCTCGCCGAACAGTTCCCGGACGATGTCAAAGTAGTAGACCCCCTTGGTGAACTTCTTCGGCACGATCACGCCGCCCTGATAGGCGAGCCGGCCATGCTGCTTGAAGAACGTATCCACCATGGTCAGGTATTCGGCCAGCTGCAGCATGCCGTTGGTATGGATGTTGGCGGCCCCCTTGAAGCTGAGGTAACCGAGGTGCGGGAAGCCGTCGTGGGCAAGCGCGTTCTGCACTTTCTTGTAGTCGATGTTGCCGGCCCGGAACAGCTGCTTGGTCATGTAGGTGCCGCCTGTGCGGGGAATGCCGGTGACGAAGAAGAACCGATAGCGGGTCAGGTCGCGCAGCTCGTTGGGACGGCCGGTCAGCATCTCCTTGAAGAAGCGGTAGGACTTGATGATGGCCTTCTGTCCCTCGGGGCTGCCAAGCACGAAACGGGCCTTCTCCTGGATGTTGTTGTAGCGATCCCCGTCCCGGTGCATGCCCTCCTCCTCCTGGGCATACCAGCTGCCGACGTAGTGCTCTTCGCCGGTCAGGTGGGCATGGAGAAATTCGATGAACGACGGCGAGGCCGGGATCTCCCGGTCGGTCAAGGTCAGAGTCAGTCCCATGGCAAGCTGGCGTAGGCGCCCCACCCCGCCCGGCAGCGGCGCGCCGGTGCGGAGTCAGTTCCGGTGAATGGATGTCGCGTAGTCCGTCCGATTATAGGGGGATCGGACGGTCGTGCCGAGCCGCGTGCTCGCCAGGCACGCGGAAAAATTTCCCACGGCAGGCTTCAGAAATCCTGGATGATTCGGGCGTAGAGGTAGTCGTCTTCGATATTCGGGTTGTTGTAGTCGCCGACCGGCTCGGCCCATTCGAGCATGAACCGCGTGCGGTCCGACGGGCTGGCGAGCTCGAGGGAGACGCCGGCGCCCTTCAACTCCTCGTCCAGCGTCTGCCCCGGCAACTCGTTCTCCACCTCGCCGTAATCGTAGAAAAGCCCGGTATAGAACGCCCAACCCTCCGGCTGCCCCCAGCGAAAGCGATACTGGAGCGATGCCTGGAAACCCCTTTCACCGGTCTCCTGGGCGGGCTCGTGGCCGCGCACACTGCCATAGCCGCCGATGGCAAACAGGTCCGACGAGAGCAGGACGTCGTCGCTGTGCTGGGCGAACAGGGAGATCGACAGGGTATTTCTCGGCGTCGGATGCCATCCCACGTAGGCCGATGCTCGCGCGATGAAGGCCTGGGGATCGCCCAGCACGCGCGTCGCGTCCGCCTCGCCGATTTCGTCCGCACCGGACTCGATACCCTCGACGAGCCGCAGGCTGCCGTAGAACACGAACTGGTTACCGTAGCGCCGAGCCGTGGTCCCTTCGAGAAAGACCTGCGTGATCGAATCGTCCGTTTCCGGTACGTCGGCAAGGAACGACTGGTGCCTGCGCGATTCGTAACCCAGGCGCACCGTGTTCCTTGAGCGGCGCGTGTTATTGGTCACCTTCGACAACGCCGCCACGAATCGATCGCTTTCGCCGCTCGAGTTCAGCGCCGCGAGGCGGTCGCCGATCTCGTTTTCGCTCTCCAGGTAATCGAGCTCCAGCTTGACATTGCCGATGCCGATCGGAGTCGAGAGGCCCACGTATCCGCTGCGCAGGTCCTCGTCCGAGGCGCGAAACCCGGCGCTCCAGGTTTCGCCGAGGCCGAACACGTTGTTCTTTTCGAAGTCGATGTTGGCCACCGTCGAGCCGGTCAGGTCGCTGCCGAAGTTGTACAGGCTGATGGTTTGCACATCTTCGTCGACCGCCTCGATGTCGAGCACGACGTCGGTCTCGCCGGTGTTCTCGCCCCTTTGCAGCGTGATACCGGCATTGACGTCGCCGAGGGAGGCGATATCGCTGACCGCGCTTTCCACGGGCGTCTCGCGAAACACTTCGCCGGCCGGTATGCGGTCCGCCATGTGGCGTGCGAATCCTGGCGAGAGGGCTTCGTTGTTCAGGATGACCTTGCCAATACGCGCTTCGACGATGACGACATTGAGAACGCCGTCGTCCAGCGACTGTGGCGGGGTTACCGCCTGCACCAGCACGTAGCCACGGTCGTAGTAGGCCTTGCGAACGTCGAACTTCAGGCGCGCAAGATCGCCGCGGGTCATCTGCCGACCGGTATAGGGAGCCACGACGGCCTGCAGGTCGTCATCGTCGAGCACCGTGTTGCCCTCGAACGTGACGGCGTCGATCGTCGCGATGACCTCGTCGGGGTTGTCGGGCAGCGGAACGTCGCCGGGCGCCTCGCCCTCGGGTACCTTCGCGGCCTGCTGGCGGGTAATCGACGGCTCGTAGTCGCGCACCGGCCGGTCGATGACGCCCGGCAGACGCGTGGACTGCGCCGCGGCGGGTCCCGGTGCCGATGCGAGGAGCGCGATCGCGACGGTCGTCGCGAAGCCCGACGCCAGTACGGACCGGCATGAGATCGTAGGTAAGGCGCGGTTTCTGGTCATGACGTCAAGGGCATGGCTTTCATTGAAGGGACGGCGGCCGCGCTCCCCCGGCCGCCGTGCTGTCCGCGTCAAGATCTGTCTTCCGTGTCGACCATCGCGACACCGCCTTCGGGCATCGGCTCGTCGGGCGGATGGTAATTGGCCTCGAGGAAGTCGATCAACTCCGGCGGCCACGGCACGATGTCGCGCAGATCCGAATTGAATATCCTCGGGAAGATCACGTCGAAGAACGACTGCGTGAACGTGACCTGGTTGCCGTCACCGATGGAAATGTCCTCGAGCAGACCCGGCGGCAGATTCAGGAACATCTCCGGATCGCCGACAATCGCCTCCAGCCAGCCGACCACCGTGCGCAGGACGATCTCCTGCAACTCGGGTGGCAGGGGTGGAATCGGCGGTGGTGGCGCCGGCGTGAACCCGCCCCCGCCTCCGCCTCCGCCACCGTCATCGGGCGGAATCTCGGGGATCTCCGGCACCGGATCCTCATGGCCTTCGTGGCCGAAGATATCCACGACGGCTTCGTAGAAATTCACACCCAACCCGCTGCCCGCCGTGGTGGAATCGGTGCCGGTGAAACACGGACCCGGACCACAAATCGCGATGTTGCTGCCGAAACCATCCAGGTCCTTGGCCTTGACCGTTGGCGGACCGGCGTTCAGCACCACGTCGTCGCCGGCGCGCAAGCTCGCAAAGGCACGCAGGCTCAGGCTGTCGGACGCTTCGCCGCCATCGCGCCCGATGGCGGACACGGTAATCGGTCCGCCGACCGTCAGGTCGTCGTTGAAGCCATCGTGAGAATCCGCGGCTTCCATGATCAACCGCGCGCTGGCTCCGCCGTCGCCGCGCAGGGCGTTGGCGACGGCATTGACGTCGACCTGGCCGCCGACGAATAGATCGCCGGACTGCGCCGAGTTCTCGCCGTGCAGGGCGGCCAGCAACGTGAGTCGGGCGTCGGCATTGGCGCCACCTCTCGCGTCGAAATTATCCGCCGCGGCACTGACGTTTATGTCGCCGGTAATCGTGACGTCATTCGCCGCGCCGATGATCGACTCGGCACCGGCGAACACGGGTATCTTTTCACCCGCCAGGTCGCCCGAATTCGAATCTCCCGCCTTGGCCGTCACCCGCAGATTACCGGTGTGCGAGTAGTCGCCGCTGCTGTGTGCGCCGGCATAGCCGAAGAACAATGCCAGCGCAGCCTCGGCCTCGCCGTCGGCGTACTTGCCTGACTCCGAGACGACGCTCCTCGCCTTGGACTCGATCGCGATATCGCCGTCGAGCACGATATCGCCGGCGGCAACCACGTATCCCAGGGCCAGTGCACCGGCGGGCAGGTTCTGCTCGGCGTCGCCGCCATTGGAGTTGATATCGAGCGCCTTGCCGTCGTAACTGGTCTCGGCGAGGACCCTGAGGTCGCCATCCACGGAGGCGAACGCGGAACTGTTGCCCTCGTGCTCGCCGTATCCCGCCTCGATCTTGAAAGTGGCATAGGCCGCCATTTTGCCAATCTTGAGCTTGTCGTCGCTGCCGAATGGCGAATTGGAGCCGCCAAGGATATCGATCTGATCGCCCAGGAAGTCGTTCTCGTCGTTGGTCGAATTGATCTTGCCGGTGGTGGTGGCAATGGCGGTGGAACGATAGGGCGCGCCCTTGACGTCTTCCGGTGCCGTCAGCACGATGTCGTTCGCCGCCCTCAAACTGACCTCGGAGCGCACGCTCGCCATCTCCAGGCCCTTGAGCAGGTCCGCCCTGGCGTCGGCAGTGACGATGCCGTCGATGGTCAGGTCGCCGCCGCTGTGGGTGCCGGCCTCGATGGTGAGGTTCAACTTCGTGTCGGCGTCCTTGGCGCCCGGATCGTCGTCGAGCCCCCCGGTTTCCTCGGCAAGCGCGGACGCGAAGAAATCGACATTGCCGACGATGGTAACGTCGCCCGCGGCCTTGATGTAACCGTCGCCCTCGGCATACGCGGTACCACGGTTGTCTCCATGGTACTGCGCATAGACGTCAAGCACGATGTCGCCGGTGATGTCAACGGCGCCGACGTCAACGCCATTGGAATTGGCATGCTTGCCGGCCGACAGGTTCAAGTCGGCCGAGGCGCTGGCGTCGCCGAGGAACACACCGTTGACGTCCGCGTTCGCGGACATGTCGATGGCGCGATCGCCACCGTTAATCACGATGTCGTCAGCGGCATCGATTTCGACCTTCACGTCCGCCTGGGCAGACCCCTTGGTCGGATCGCCTTTGCCGTGGTCAACGAAATACTGCAGCAGCAGCGGCTGATTGCTGCTGACCGCGGCGTCGGCCGTGACATCGAGCGTACCGGTCATGTCGAACGCGCCGTTGCTGTGCGAGCCGGCGTATACCGTGAAGGAGGCCTCTGCGGTGGCCGAGCCGACACCGTATCTGGTGCTTCGGTCGCCAAGCCAGCTGCCCTTGTCGAACTCGGAGAGTAAATTCAGGGGTTCCTTGATGGCACCGTTTTCCTTCTTGAAGACGGTGTCGTCGAACGAGTTCGCGACGGCCTCGGCCTCGGCTTTCACCGACACGTCGGCGTCGACGGTGATGTCGCCTGCCGCCTTCCACTCGATCTTGAGGTCGGCGTCGGCGTCTCCGCCGGCATTGCCTTCGTAGAAGGCGCTTGCCGACACCGTCACGTCGCCGCCGTCGAGGTCGATGACGATCGATCCATTGCTGCCATGGTCCTTGCCGTACAGCGGATCGTCGTCGCCGACGTAGATCTTGAACTCGAGATCCGCTTTCGCGTCGCCGTTGAACTCGCCGCGGCTGTCGGCGAATGCCGTGACGGCAATGTTGCTGCCCTCGAGAAGCACATTGTCGGCCGCATAGAGATACACGTTGACGAAGGCTTCGGCGGACGCCTTGCAGGAGTCCTTGTTGAATGCCGCGTCGAACAGTTCGGCCGATCCCTTGATATCGACATCGCCGCCGATGGTGAGGTCACCCGAGCTGTGCAGGCCGGCAACGACCGACAGGTAGGTCTTGGAATGGGCCTTGTCCGCGAGGCGGTCGTTGTCCAGCGACGTGTCGGAATACGCCGTGCCGGTGCCATCCGCGCGCGCGTGATTTCTCACGACGAGATCGCCGTCGATGGAGATATCCCGTGCCGCCCGGAACTTGCCGTAGACCTTGGCATCCGCCGAACCGAAGGCATTGCCGGCATAGTTGGCATCTGCGGACATGAAGACGTTGCCGCCGATATCGAGATCGCCGTTGTCGGTGCTGTTCGAATCCGTGTGATCGCCGGCCCACAGGTAGGCCGAGCCGAAGGCCTCGGCGTTCTCGAGGAACTCGCCGTCGACCTCGGCATTGGTAATCAGGCGCAGGCTGTCGTCATCGACATCGTCGACTTCGAAGATGATGTCGTCCGCGGCCTTGATCTCGAGCTTGGCGACGGCCTCGGCATTGCGCTCGGCATATCCCTTCTCGAATTTGTAGCCGCCACTCTTCTTGTCCAGGTAGGACAGCATCGAGATGTTGGAGTCGACCTCGCCGATATTGCTGCTGACCTCGGCATTGGCCTTGACCTCGAGGGTGCCGTCCATGACGAACACGCCACTGCTGTGGCTGCCCGCGTAGATATCGACTTTCACCTCGGCCTTCGCGTCGCCCACCCCCAGGTAGTCGCCGCGTTTCTCGAGCTTGAAGTCGTCGAAACCGCCTTTACCGTCCTTGTAGACGAATTCGTTGGCGTCGTTGACCGGGTCGTCGAGCTGCACGCCGCGCGCGATGGCATTGGCGCTGAACAGCGTATCGCCTTCGATGGTGATGTTCTCGGTGGCATCGAGCTCGACGTCGACGTCGGCATCGGCATGACCGTACGCATTGCCGGAGTATTCCGCGTCGGCAATGGCGCTGAACGACTCGACCTCGATCAGGATCTCGCCGTTGCTGCCATGGTCATGGTCGGCCGCACTGTTCGCGCTGCCGTACCAGAGTGGATCCTTGCCACCGACGTCGACCTTGAACCGCGTCAGCGCATCGGCCTCGCCATTGAACTCGCCGACACTTCGGGCCCGGGCCTCGATGTCGATGGCATCGCCGTGCAGGTGTACCTTGTCGGCGGCATAGAGCTCCACGTCGGCCCGCGCGTCCGCCTCCGCGCCATTTTTGCCGAATTTGCGTTCCCTGAACGCGAACGAGCCATTGAGCAGTTCGGCATCGGCGAGAATGTCGATGTCGCCCTTGACCTCCAGGCTGCCTGAACTGTGCAGGCCCGCGTACATTTCGAGATACACCCTGGAAATGGCGTCGTCCGCCAGCCGGTAATCATCCGGCTTGCCTAAACCATGACCGAGTTTCGAGTTGTCGTAGGGCTCGCTGGTACCGCTGGACAACGCGGTCGTGTAGAGCGACAGATCGCCGTCGACAATGATGTCCTGGGCCGCCGTGACCTTGCCGTAGATCTTCGCCTCGGCGGAACCGAACGTGTCGCCGCGATAGGTCGCATCCGCCTGCAGCGTGACGTCACCCGTGATGTCGACGGTGCCATTGCTGTCGTGCAGGCCCGCCTCGAGGTACAGGGTCACCTCGGCCTTGGCGTCGCCCATGTACTGGCCATCGACGGTGGCGTCGGCGTCGGCGTACAGCGCCTGCTGGGTCGCGGTATTGGAACTGCCGACCACCGTGCCGGCGATGTTCAGGTCATTCGCCGCCCGAATCTCGACGTCGGCATCGGCGTCCGCCTTCGAGTGCATGAGCAGGTAGCCATAGGCGTCCTTGAGGGGACCGAGGTCGATGTTTTCGTTGATCAACTCGACGAATTCCGTGACGTTGCTGCTGACGTCCGCATTGGCCTTGACCGTGAGCGTGCCGTCGAGATCGAAGGCGCCGCTGCTGTGAATTCCGGAGATCGCGAAAAAACTCGCATGGGCGTCTGCGCTGGGCGCACCGACGCCCAGGTAGAACGCCCGCATGAAAGTAAACGACTTGGGGTCGTAGATCTCGTCGGAGTTCTGCGGCACGGCCTCGAACTCGCGCGCCGACGACACCGCATCGGCCCGCACCTCGATGTCGCCGTCGAGCTCGATACCGCCCGCGGACACGAGATACAGGTGGGCGTCCGCATCGGCCTCGCTGCGTCTTAACTTGCCGTCGAAAAATGGTCCCTTGATGAGCGAGGGCGACAGATAGTCCAGTCCGGCATTGCCGTAGTACTGGGCATCGGCCTCGACGACGACGTCGCCGTCGATGGTAATCAGGCTGGCGTTGCTGCCGTGGGAATGGGTGTTGGCGCTTGACTTGTTGCCCATCCAGCGAGGATCGGGACCGCCGGCCTGGACGAACAGGTCGGCCTTGCCGTAGACAGCGCCGTTGATTTCACCTGAGCCGAGGGCATTGGCGATGACGCTGAGGGTGTTGTTCTCGCCCTTGAACGTCACGCTGTCCGCGGCATAGAAGGAGGCCGACCCATAGGCGCGAGCCTCGGCGCGGTCGAGGTACACGAGCTCGTCGCCAAACGGACCGTCCTTCTCGATCAAGGCGGCCATCGAGCCATTGATCATGGTGGCGTCGGCGGATACCGTGACGTCGCCCTTGAAGGTGAGCGCGCCGTCGCTGTGCATGCCGGCCCATATGTCGAGGTAGGCGCCGGCCGAGGCGTCGTCGGCCAGCCGCGCGATGTCGTAAGTATGGTCGAAATCGTCTTGTGTCGAGTTCGCGGAGACGACGGACTGTGCGGTTTTCTCGTCACGGTAGACGGGGCCGGTGCCGGACGACAAGGCGACGGAGGTGACCCGAATGTCCCCCTCCAGCGTGATGTCCTCGGCCGCCTCGAGGAACCCGTAGGCCGACGACAGCGCACGGCCGAAGCCGTCGCCCCGATAGATCGCATCGGCATGTATGCCGACGTTTCCGCCAACGCGAATATCGGCGTTGCTATTGTGCTCATGGGCCGCGGCCGAAGCGGAATTGCCACCCCACTTCGGATCGACGACGCCCGCCTGCACGCCAAGATAGGCGAACGCGAGCGCACTACCGTTCCTGCCGCCGCCGGTGAAGGCGAAGTCGTTTTCCTCCTTGTCGAACTCCGGTGCGCCAACGCTCTTGGCTTCGGCGTTCACGGTCACGTCGCCGCCGAGGTCCACGCCGTCGGCGGCGTAGATGTCCACGCTGGCCGTCGCGAAGACGCTGGGGAAAAAGTAGAAATGGTTCTCTACGTCGAGCGCTTCGGCATAGGCATCCACCGACACGTTGCCGGTGACGACGAACTCGCCGCTAGTGTGGGAGCCGGCGAATACGTCGAGGACGGAAATGGCGACGCCGTAGGCCTTGAAGGCGTCCGGATCCAGATCGTCCGCCCCGCGCACGCGCGTGTCGGCATCGAGCGAAATATCGCCGTCCACGAAAATGCCCGACTGCCCGTCGTACGCGGCGTCGTTGCTGTTGAATGGCTTGGTGTCGTCCGGCGCCTCGAGATTCGCAGAGACCTTGGCGACCGCGATCCCGAGCAGGTCTTCGTCGCCGTCCGACCGCAGCCTGGCGTCGGCGTCCATGACGATATCGCCGTCGATGCGGATACCGCCGTTGTCGGAACTGTTCGAATTGACATGCCGACCGGCTTCGATGTTCAGGTAGGCTTCACCGTATGCCCCTATCGCGGCCTTCGACGAAGCAATTGCCAACGCCGATATCGCGATGGCGCTATTGGCATCGCCATTGCCTTCGACCCAGACGTCGCCGGCAGCCTTCAGGTTGACCCTGGCCTCGGCGTTGGCGCCGAAGACGCCTACTTCGCTGTCTGCTTGCCGCGCCTCGGCGCGCACGTCGACGTCACCGGTAATGGTCAGCCGGGCATTGCTGTCGTGGGTGTTCGAATCGCCGCTCGCGGTAACGTCCAGAAGCGCTTTCGCATCGACATTGCCGTTGGCATCGCCACTCTCGAAGGCGGACGCCGAAATGAGCACGTCGCCGTCGATGAGAATGTCCTCACCCGAAAGGATGTGCACTCGCGCGTCCGCATCGGTCTTCGTGGAACTGTCGGTCGCCGACGCTATGGCGGTGATTTCGCGTACCGACACCGGGCCCCCGGCCGTGATGTCGATCAATGCCGATGCATCGGTTCCGGACGCGATCACCTCGAGGTGACCCACGTTCACGGCCACCGCGTTGCTGGTACCGCCATCGATGATCAGCCGGGAGATCTTTCCGCCCGAGACACGGATGGTGTCGTCCAGGTCCTCGAAGTGAATCTTGCCGTTGCTGCCGGTGACCTGCAGCTTGAGCTCATTGGCCTGGATGTCGAGGATGCCGTCGGCATCCATGGTATTCGAGGGCGTTTCGTCCTTGAGGTCTTCGAGTAGGATTTCCTCGGTCGCGGATAACAGAATGTCCGTAAACTGAGACTCGAGGTCCTTTTCGAACACCGTTACAGCCGATTCGGTGCTGCAGGCGTCGACGACAATCGGAGCGCCGCCGGTGTTCAGGTTCTCGTTCGCACTGGGTGTACCCGGTCCGCCACCTTCGGCGATGACGATCTTTTTCGGATCGAGCAGCAACATGCCGGTGTCGCCCTTCGGCGCCCGGGTATCGGTCACGCCACGATAGACGAGATGTCGCTTGCCGGAGACCTCGACAAAGCCGCCGTCGCCGCCGTCGGCGCCGCCGCGTGCGCTGGCCGTACCACGGAACACCGTGGTGTCGTCCGCCCACACGACGATCGTGCCGCCATCGCCATCGCCGGTGGCGTCGGCGCGAATCTCGGCGCCTTTCGCCACGGTGGTCCGGGTCGCCGTCGGCTTGTCGCCGCCGCCCTGGTAGTCGCCGCCGATCAGGATCGTGCCGCCGCCGGCCTCGCCCGAGGCATCGACCACCGCGTTGCCGCCGAGGTTCACCTCGTCGGCAAAGATCTCGACCGTGCCGCCGACCTCGCCCGCGGCCGGGTTGGAAGCGTCGATCACGCCGTCGATATTGGCGACGCCGTCGAGCGACTCGATGGAAACGTCGCCACCGCCGGTCTTGATCGATCCACCGAGGGAGAACGAGGGCCGCAAGTCGGGTTGCGGCGCCGGATCTTCCGGCGCCTCGGCCAATTCGGCATCCGACCCGTCCGTGGACGGGGTCTCGGGCTCGATGGGCGCTTCGGGCGCACCCTGGCCCGCCTGCGCCTGCTGGTTTGCCGCGGCCTCGGCTTCGGCGACTGCCTCGGCCGATGTCTCTTCGGACGTTTCCCCGCCATCCGCGGGCGCGGTTTCCCCGCCCTCCCCCGCGTCCTCCCCGGTTCCGGTGGCACCATCGCCGGTGCTCTCGCCGGTGGCATCGACCACTTCGACGGACTCGGTCTCCTCCGGCTCCGGCGCCTCGAAGGCGCCGGTCACGCGCGAACTCACGCTGCCGCCGTTGGTTTCGATCGAACTGTTGACGTTCACCGCCTTTGCCGCGGTCAGTTTCACGTCGAGCTTGCCCGAGGTGGACTTGATCGGCGCGTTGACGTCGATCTGGCCGTGGGCCTTCATCGACAGCCCGGCGTCGCCGCCCTCGCTCTTGGTGATCGACGCGTTGACCGCGATGTTCCCTTCCCCTTCTCCCTCGCTGCTGGTCTTGATCGAGACGTTGTTGCCCTGGTTCAGCGAGCCCTCGATGGCATCCGCTTCGCCGCGGCCGATGTCGATGTTCTCAGGGTCCAGCAGCCAGGTGCCCGGGGCACCGTGCGGGGCACTGGCGTCGGCGCTGCGCGTGAACACCAGTTCCTTCTTGCCGGAGGTTTCGATGAATC